>NZ_JAXIVS010000001.1:317812-635625 GCF_034259325.1 Hyalangium ruber
CGCATCTCCCGCGACCCAGACCGGATACCCGCCATCCCCCACCGCCACGGTGTTCCAGTTCCGGGCCGTCAGCGTCGCATCATTCAGCGGCTTCCAAATCTTGCCACCACAGACGTTCTCTTCGTCCTTCCCTCCGAAGCAGTTGTTGTCCCGATCGTCACAGACCTCGGTCCCACCGCCACGGTTGTGGGGGTCCGTGTCATCACAATCGTAGTCGTTCAAGACGTGGTTCGCGGGAGGCGACTGGGACGCGCACACCTTGGCCACGGGGCCGGCTGTCGCGCCCGCCGTGTCCGCGTCCGCGTCCGGGTAGTAGTTCACGGGAGGCTGCGCGTTGCACTCGGTGCCGGTCTCGTCCGCCTTGCACTGACGCGTGCCCGTGCAGGTGTCGTTCGTGCAGGCATTCCCCTTGTCAGCGAACGTCTCGTCGGTGCTGTTGTCGCAGTCGTCGTCCCGGCTGTTGCACGTCTCGGTGGCCCCCGGAAACACCGTGTTGCGCGTGTCGTCGCAGTCGAACTGGGCCGTGGGAGCCACTCGGCCGCCAGGCTGCACGCAGTTCACCACCACGTCGCTCTGAAGCCCGTAGGTGTCGTTGTCCGCGTCACGGTACCAGTTCTTGTTGAAGCCCTCGTCGCTGCCGCCCACGCAGTTGTCGTCGATGTTGTTGCACACCTCGGTGGCGCCCGGCTTCACGTTCGCATTGGTGTCATCGCAGTCGAAGCCTGAGCCCGCGGTGACGTAACCCGTGGGCATGCGGCACCTCTGCACCATGCTTGCCTGGGCACCAAAGCTGTCGCCGTCCGCGTCGCGGTAATACGCGGTCGTCGGCAGCCCTTCGTCCACGCCACCGACGCAGTTGTTATCCACCTCGTCACACACCTCGGCCTTGCCCGGCGTGACCTGGGCGTTGGTGTCGTCGCAGTCGTTGCCCGTGGTGACGAGACCGGCCGGCTGCATGCAAGCCTTCACGGCCGCGCCCCCGCCCACGCCGTCGCCGTCGTTGTCCCGGAAATAGTCCGTCAGGGGCAGCCCTTCATCGACGCCGCTGACGCAGTTGTTGTCCACGCCATCGCACACCTCGGCCTTGCCCGGCGTGCGCTGGGCGTTGGTGTCGTCGCAGTCATTGCCGGAGATGACGTGGCCGGCCGGCTGCGCACAAGCCATCACGGCCGGGCCCGCCCCGGCGCCATCGCCATCGCCATCGAGGTAGTAGCCCGTGAGGGTCAGCCCCTCATCCATGCCGTTGACGCAGTTGTTGTCCTTGCCGTCGCACAGCTCGGTCTTGCCCGGAGCGATGGTGTTGTCCGCGTCATTGCAGTCGTTGCTGGAGGCCACGAGACCCGCTGGCGCCGTGCAGCCCTTCGCCGCGGAGGTGCCCGCGCCCACGCCATCGCCGTCCTGATCGCGGAAGAAATCCTGCTGGAAGTTGCCCACCTGGGCGTCGTTGCAGTCCGTTCCCCTGGGAGCGGCCACGTAGCCGTCGTTGTCCACGTCCGGCGCGCTCAGCGCGACGAGCACCTCCTGCGTGCCCGGCTTGTCGAGGGTGAACTCCCGCGTCTCGCGGGCCACCTCCTGCCCCCCGCACTCCCGCTCATGAGCGGTGACGAAGACCTCCAGCGTGCGCCCCCAGTCGCTCCCGCGAAAGACGGCGAAGTCCGCGGACCGCACCGGGCGGCTGAACACCAGGGCCTGCTTGCTCTGCTGCTTCTCGGGGGCCGACTTGTCGCGCGCCAGCACGACGATGCAGCCCGCGTTGAAGTCGAAGGAGACGTCGACATGAACGGCGGCCTGCCGCTCATCCGGCAGGGAATCGCCACAGCCGACGAACAGCGCCACCAGGGACAAAAGAAGGCCACGCTTCATGGCCCTCCATCATACTCCCAGGTGGTCAGGTATCGACCACCACTTCAGTGGTATGGCTCAGGAGGCGCCCGGACGCCGGCTGAACAGGGCCGTGGCGATCTCGGTCATCACTGGCTCGCCCGTCTGGTTGCGCACCTCGAAGCGGAACTTGATGGCGCCCCGATCCGGCTTGCTCCGGGAGGGCGCCAGCGAGAGCACCTCGACCCGCACCGAGAGTTCGTCCCCGGGCCGCACCGGGCGCAGCCAGCGCAGCTCGTCCAGTCCCGGAGAGCCCATGCTCGCGGTGTTGCCCAGGATGTTCTCCACCACCAGCCGGTGGCAGATGGAGGCGGTGTTCCAGCCGCTGGCGATGATGCCTCCAAAGATGGAGTGACGGGCCGCCTCTTCGTCGATGTGGAAAGGCTGGGGATCGTACTGCCGGGCGAAGGTCAGGATCTCCTCGCGGGTCACCAAATAGGAGCGTGTCTCGAACGTCTCGCCCACCTGGAAGTCATCGAAGTAGCGCATTCGCGCGGCAGTATGCCTCAGCGGCTGGCGCCGTGACGCTGCCGAAATGCCTCCGGGCTCATGCCCCACCAGCGCTTGAAGGCGCGGTGGAAGACGCTCGGATCGCTGTAGCCCAGCAGAAAGGACACCTCGGCGATGGACACCCGCCGCTGCAGGAAGTCCGAGGCGCGCTCGCGGCGCAGCTCCTCGAGGATGGCCGCGTAGCTCTGCCCCTCCTCGGCCAGCCGACGCTGGAGCGTGCGCGCCGGCAGGTGGAGCGCTCGCGCCACGGCCGCGAAGGTGTAGTCCCCGCCGCCCAGCGAGCGCTGCAGGTAGGCCCGGACCCGCGCCACCACCCCGGGCGCCTCCGGTAGCTGGCTCAGCTCCCGCTGCACCTGGCGCTCGAAGATGGCGTGGACCAGCGCGTCGGCGTGGAGGAACGGGAGGGCCGCGTCCTCGCGGGAGAACTCGATGTCGTTGGTGGGAGCCCTGAAGACGATGGGACAGCCGTAGCGCTCCCGGTGCTCGCGTGCGTCGGCCGGCTCTGGATGCACGAAGCGCACGCACAGCGGGGTGACGTTCTGCCCGGTGAGCAGGCGTGCGCCCTGGATGAACTGCGCCATCGCCATCTCCGACAGGTGCCGGTGCGCCGGCCGCCACGCGCCCACGGGGGTGTAGCGCACCCGAATGCCTCGCTCCGTCTCCTCCAGCTTGAGGCGCTCCCCATCCCCCCACACCCGCTGGTAGCGCACGCCCCGCTCGAAGGACTCGTGCAGGTTGGGGCTGGTGGCGATCACGGCCGAGGCCATGTCGTCCGGGTCCACCACCGGCAGGTTGGCCATGTGCAGCCCCAGGTTGTCATCCCCGCTGAGCTCCACCGCCCGCTCCAGCAGCGCGTCCAGCGTGGCGTAGGGGATGCGGTACTCCGGGTCTTCCAGCGCGGAGAGCGACAGGCCGAACTCCCGGCACAGTCGCTCGGAGGTGACGCCTGGCAGCTTCAGGGCGTCCAACACCTGCATGGCATGACGGACGCTTCGGGAGCCGAGGGCGGCGACGGCCGAGGAGGGCATGCCCCGTATGTCTAGCGGCTCCGTGGCGCGCCCGGCAAACCGTTCTGGCGTCCGGTGTCAGTGCGCGGCCCCGGCTCCGGAGCCATCCTCGGGGCATGGAAACCACGATGACGCCCTCTCGTACCTGGTGGCCGCGCCTCCATCTCTTCGAGTTGCTCGATCAGCGGTGGTACCCCGCCCCCCTGCGGGACCACTGCACCAACTACCTCGCCACCATCGCCCAGCGGATGGGCATCTTCGACGCGGTCGCTCCCCTGCTGCTCCGAGGCCTGGAGGCGGGTGGCACCGACACGGTGGTCGACCTGGGCTCGGGAGGAGGCGGGCCGCTGCCCCGGCTGTGCGACAGCCTGGAGCGAGAGCAGGGCCGGCGTGTCCGGGTGCTGCAGAGTGACTTGTTCCCGAACGAGCAGGCACGGCAGCGAGCGACCGCCACGGGCGCGGAGTACCTGGAGCAGCCCGTGGACGCGATGCGGGTCCCCGCCGAGCTTCGAGGCATGCGGACGATGTTCAACGCCCTCCACCACTTCCGCCCGGAAGAGGCGCGGGCGGTGCTTGCCGATGCCCAGGCGCGGGGAGTCCCCATCGGCGTGTTCGAGGTGGTGGAGCGCTCGCCCAAGGGGGTGATCAGCTCCCTGTTCATCCCCCTGCTCGTCCTGGCCTTCACGCCCATGCTGCGCCCCCTCACCCTGCCCCGGCTCTTCTTCACCTATGCGGTGCCCCTCCTGCCCCTGGCCATCTTCTGGGATGGGCTCGTCTCCACGCTGCGCGCCCACCGGCCCGAGGAGCTGCGGCGCATGACACAGTCGCTCACCCGCGAGGGTTACACCTGGGAGGTGGGCGTGGCGCACAAGCCCGGTAAGCCGCCAGTGACGTACGTGCTGGGCCTGCCTGCTTCCTCGACCGCATCGAACGGGCGGAGGGGCTGACCCGGGAGGGCTCGACCTTCTAGAGTGGGCGCCCTCTCACGGAGTGGCGCTATGTCTCCCGGTCGTCTCCTCACCGTTCTTCTGCTGCTTTGCACGCTGACCGCCTGTTCGGGAGGCGGTCCCGAGGGGCCCTCCGACGCGGGGCCCCAGCCGGGAGACGCGGGCGACAGCGGCACGCCCTCCACTCCCGCCCCGGTCCTCCCCTCCACCACACTGGGGGAGAGCACCGTCGGCGCGGTCTTCGGGCGCAACCTGGGCGCCACGGGCGGCACCCCGCCCCTCACCTACTCCGCCCAGGGGCTTCCCGAGGGCATTACGCTCGACGCCCAGACAGGCACGCTCTCCGGCTCTCCCAGCACCGCCGGGAGCTTCGAGTTCGACCTCTCCGTCAGCGACAGCGCCGGCCTCGGGGACCAGGAGCGCTACGCGCTGGTCGTCTTCGAGGCTCCCCGGTTCGTCACCTCGGCCCTGCCGGTGGGGTTCGCTGAAGCGCCCTACTTCACCCAGCTCGAGGCCACGGGGGGGAAGCCACCCCTCACCTATGCCATCAGCGGTGATCCCCTGCCGCCGGGGCTCGTCCTGGAGCCCTCCGGCGCCATCCGTGGCACCCCTTCCACCCACGGCACCTCCGCCGTCGCGTTCGTCGTCACCGATGCCCACGGCGTCGTGAAGCGTGCGCCCTTTACCCTCGAGGTGCGTCCCCCACCGCTCAGCATCAACCCCCCGCCCCTCAGCGACTCCTACCGAGGCAGTCCTCTCTCCATCACCTTCACGGGCTCCGGAGGCGTCCTTCCCTATCGCTGGTCGCAGCTCTCCGGCACGTGGCCTCCGGGCACGACGCTTGGCAACGAAGGAGTCCTCTCCGGCACACCCACCACGCCCGGCACCTTCACCTTCACCGTTCAGCTCACCGATAGCCTGGGCAGCACGGCCACGCGGACACTCTCCGTCACCGTCTACGAGCCGCCCTCCATCCCCGCGGTCACGCTCGGCGACGGGTACGTCTCCGAGCCCTACACCACCACCATCCCCGGCACGAACGGCAAGCCGCCGTATCACTTCATGCTCTCCCAGGGCGAATTGCCTCCGGGCCTGTCCCTCGCGAGCAATGGTGTCCTCTCCGGCACGCCCACGGCGTCGGGTACCGCCTCCTTCGAGGTGACGGTGCGCGACACCAGCGGTCGCACCAGCGCACGCACCCTCGCGCTCTCGGTCTACGCCCTGCCGACGCTCCCCGCCACGCTGCCAGAGGCCCGCGTGGGGACCGCCTACTCGCAGCCCCTCCCCGTGTCGGGTGGCAAGCCGGCCTACTCTTTCGCGCAGGTGTCCGGCGACCTGCCCCCGGGCCTCCAGCTCTCCTCGGGCGTCGTCTCCGGCACGCCGCAGGCGGGCGGGAGCGCCTCCTTCACCGTGCGCGTCACCGATGCCAATGACCGCTCCAGCACGCAGACGGTCAGCCTCTTCGTCCGCCATCCGCCTCGCATCACCACGACGGACCTGCCGGACGCCACCCTCAACACCTCCTATGTCCACGTCCTCGGCTACACGGGTGGGCAAGGAACCCTGACCTGGGGCTACTCCGGCACCCTGCCTCCCGGCCTCTCCTTCGGCTCGGATGGCTCCGTGCGCGGCACGCCCAGCGCCACGGGCATCTGGTCCTTCACCGTCACTCTCGAGGACTCGATGGGAGGCGTGGACTCGCGGGTGTTCTCGCTCACCGTGCGCACCCTTCCTTCCGATGGGGGTACGCCGGATGGCGGCTCGGGGACCGATGGCGGTACGCCGGATGGCGGCTCGGGGACCGATGGCGGCACACCGGATGGCGGCACGCCGGATGGCGGCTCCGGCCCTGACGCGGGGGTGCCCTTCCGTGTGGCCCACTGGAACATCGAGTGGTTCGGCAGCGACACCCAGGGCCCACCCCGCTCCACGCCGCCGGGAGGCCCGGTGGACGCCGTCCAGTTCGCCAACGTGCGCGAGGTGCTGACGAGCTACGGCATCAACCTCTGGGGCCTGGTGGAGATCGTCGACAACGCGGACTTCGATGCGCTCAAGGCTCAGCTGCCCGGCTACGACGGCTTCCTGTCCAATGATCCGCGCGTCCAGTGGGGCTCCTCGTACTACAGCCCCACCGGGCAGAAGCTGGGCGTGCTCTACGACAGCCGCCTCACCTTCCAGAGCGCCGAGCTCATCCTCACCAGCGCCTCCAACGACTTCGGCGGCCGGCCTCCCATGCGGGTGGACTTCCTCACGCCCATCCAAGGCGTGGAGTCACCGCTCACGCTCATCGTGCTCCACATGAAGGCCTTCGAGGATCAGGCCTCCTATGACAGACGCCAGCGCGCGGGCCTGGCGTTGAAGAACTACCTCGACGCGATGCCCTCCAGCCGGGTGTTCGTGGTGGGCGACTGGAATGACGACGTGGACGAGTCCATCACCCGCGAGGCGGGCATCCCGCTGCCCAGCCCGTACCAGAGCTTCGTCAACGACGGCACCGACTACACCTTCGTCACCGAGGTGCTGTCGTACGCGGGCGAGAGCTCCACCACGGACTTCCCGGACATGATCGACCACACGCTGGCCACGAACGAGGTGATGGCGCACTACCTCCCGCAGACGGTCCAGGTGCTGCGTCCGACGTGGATCCCCGACTACGCGGGCACCACCAGCGACCACTACCCGGTGGTCAGCCAGTATGACTTCGGAGCCACTCCCACGCCGCCCACGCTCACCCTCACTGGCCCTACGGGCGGCACGTACTCGGCTGGCAGCCCGCTGGTCATCACCTGGGAGGCCTCGCCGGGCCTCGGCACCCTGGTGCTGTCGTACTCCCTGGACTTCGGAGTGACGTGGAACTTCCTGACCTACATCTTCGAAGAGGGCCCGGGCAGCTACACGTGGACGGTGCCGAACGTGGACAGCACGGGCGTGTTCCTGGGCATCGTCCCGCTGTACGCGTCCTGGCCGCGAGACACCAGCGACGTGCCGCTGACGTTCGTCGCCCTGCCTCCGCCGGCCGCGGTCTTCATCAATGAGTACCTGCCCAACGAGCCCTCCGGCACGCTGCCGGATGGCGGCGTCGGCGCGCTCACGGACTACGAGTTCGTGGAGATCGTCAACGGCGGCACCGAGCCGGTGGACCTGTCCGGCTGGAGCATCTGGGATGGCTTCCCCGACGTGCCGGCACGCCACGTGTTCGATGCCGGCACGGTGTTGCAGCCCGGCAAGGCGTGGGTGGTGTTCGGAGGCCCCTCCGCGTTCACGCCGGGCACGCCGAACACGGAGGCAGCCTCCAGCGGGCGGCTGGCGCTCAACAACAGCGGCACGGAGTACGTCACCCTTCGGGACGCCTCCGGACAGATCGCCAGCGAGAGCGTCTACTCGAGCACCCAGGACAACGTGTCCTTCAACCGCCAGGTGGATGGAGATCCGAGCTCAGGCTTCGTCCTGCATTGGGACATCAGCGGGTTCTGGTCCACCCCGGGGCGGCGCGCGAACGGCTCACCGTTCTAACGTGCCGCTGTCTGCCGGTAGAGTAGAGGAATGCCCGTTCCTGACTACCAGTCCCTCATGCTCCCGTTCCTCCGCCAGCTGGGCGACGGACAGGAGTACCTCCTCAAGGACATGCGCGAGCGGGTCGCCGCCGATGTGGGCCTGACAGACAAGGACCGGGCCGAGCTGCTTCCCAGCGGGAACCAGTCCATCTTCGACAACCGCTTGGGTTGGGCGAAGACCTACATGGAACGCGCGGGGCTTCTGCGCACCGTCAAGCGTGGCGTGTACCAGATCACCGAGCGCGGTCAGAAACTGCTCGCGCAGAAGCCTTCCCGCATCAGCAATGCGACCCTGGCCGGCTACCAGGAGTTCAAGGACTTCGTCGAGCGCAGCAACGAGAAGCCCGCCCAGGCGGCGGAGCGCGAGGAGGAGGAAGCCACCGCTCGGGCGGACTCCCCCACCGCCACGCCCGAAGAAGCGCTCGAGAACGCCTACAAAGCGCTCCGCAAGAAGACAGAAGGAGAACTCCTGACCGCGGTGCTCCAGGCCAGTCCCCGCTTCTTCGAGCGCCTGGTGGTCGAGTTGCTCGTGAAGATGGGCTACGGCGGTACCCTCGAGGATGCCGGAAAGGCGCTGGGCCGCAGCCATGACGGAGGGGTGGATGGGATGATCAAGGAAGACCCGCTCGGCCTAGATGTCATCTACGTCCAAGCCAAACGCTGGCAGAACACCGTAGGCCGACCCGAGGTCCAAGGCTTCGCGGGAACACTCGAGGGAGAGCGAGCCCGCAAGGGTGTCTTCCTCACCACCTCGACCTTCTCTCGGGAAGCCCGCGAGTACGTCGCGCGCATCGACAAGAAGATCGTCCTCATTGATGGCGTCCAGTTGGCCGGGCTGATGTTCGACTTCAGCATCGGCGTCAACTCCGTGGGTTCTTACGAACTCAAGCGCGTCGACTCGGACTTCTTCTCCGAGGAGTAATCACGGTGGGTGCGCCGTGGGCTGGCGCCGGGGAGGAAAGGAAGGCAGGTAACAGGCCCCCTTCCACTCGTATGCATCCTCTCGGCATGGAAGCGTGGCGCGGGCCAGTTCGTACCAGCACCCTCCACGAAGCTCCACCTCGCCATTCTTGGTGCATGGAGGCCTGCGCTGACCGGGAAAGGGGCTCTCGGGCAGCGGGAGTCCCACCGCCGACACCTTTCTTTCCGTGAGCACGGTGGCGAGTGTCGAGGTGAGAGCGGCGCTGTCGGCCACCGCTACACTGCCCTCCTCTTGGGACCTCACTTCTGAAGCAACAGGAGCCGTCTCCTGCGCTCGGTGCAACCACGCCACGGTGAGCCCCGTAAGCAGCAGTGCAAGAATGGCCACCGCCAGCTCCGCTCCCCACCAGGGGACGACACCCCGATGCCGACTCTGCCGTGCTCGCGACGCTGTCTCACGCAGCGCCAGTTCCTCCCTCGCGGCCGCATCCTGCTCCACGACCTGCCCTACCCGCTCCGGGAAACGCCAACGAGGGTTGGGCTCGTTTCCCCAGCAGAACAGCGGACACTCCCCCTCGGGCCCAGCACCTCGGGCCGCCTGCTCCAGCGCTTCGGCCGCCGCCGCTGCCCTGCCCCCAAAACGCTCCACTGGAGCCAAATCCAGCAGGCGAAGGATGAGGGACTCCAACTCCGGACTCACGCGAGGGTTGAGCTCTCGCGGTAGACGCGGCTCGGGTCCACCCTCGCGCCACACCTCGGCTCCTTCCTCGTCCGTGGGCGGATACTCATCTGTGACCAACCGCCACGCCGTCACGCCCAATGCGAAGAGGTCATCACACGCACTGGCTGGGTAATGCGCCGTGGGGTGACGAAGAAAGACGCGGAGAAAAGCCTGCGCCTCGGGGCTGCGATAAGCAGGAGTACCCGGAGGCAGCAGCCGCCAGGTGAGCGTGGCCGCGCCCCGGTAGTGTCCCGCCCCGAAGTCCGTGAGGAAGACCCGGCCATCTCCAGGCCGTACCAGCACGTTGGAGCCCTTGACGTCCCGATGGACTCCACCCACTGCGTGCGTGGCCTCCAAGGCCCTCGCCACCTGCGCCAGCACTTGCAGGACTTGCCGCGAGGTGGGATTTCGCCGCGAGGCCCACTCATACAGCGGCTCGCCTTCCACCCACTCCATCACCAGATAAGGAAAGGCTCCTGAGGAGTGCTCCCATACGCCATTGCCATGCAACTGGGGAACGTGGGGACTGTGGACGTGCGACAGCAACCACGCCTCGCGGGCGAAGCGCTCATCTCGCGGGTGGATGGCTAGCTTGAGCGCGAGCGGGCCGGAGGCTTCGAGGCCTTCACGCTCCACACGGTAGAGCGTGCCGTAAGCGCCTCGGCCTCCCCAGGCCGCTATCCGCCACGGCCCCACCCGCATCCCCACAGGAAGGCTGAGCGGATCCACTTCCTGCGAGGGTCGCTTCGTTCCCATGGGCATTCTCCAGCCAGGACGGCGCGCCACCGCCCAGTAGCCCTACCCTACCTCATGGGTCCTCAAGGCGCCTCCTGCTCCCCACCCGGCTGCCTCCAACCAGTTAGAGCCCTGAGGGGGCACCTCCAACCAGTTGGAGGTCTGGGGGTCGCCTCCAACCAGTCCACCGTTTACTCAGCGCGGGCTTCCAGCTCAGCGGCCCGTTTCCTCAGCACATAGGCCCGAACCTCGTCCTGGGCGACTCCGATGCCCTGCTCGTAGCTCAAGGAGAGGTGGCGGCAGCCCTCGGCCGCCCCGTCGTCGCAGGACTTCTGGAACAGTTCGAGGGCGCGGCGCATGTCCTTCGGGACTCCGTCGCCATTCGCGTAGTTCACGCCCAGGTTGGCGCAGCCCCGAGCATACCCGCCCTCGCACCCCTTCTCGAACAACGCGGCGGCGCGGCGCATGTCCTTCGGGACTCCGCTGCCCTTCACGTAGCTATAACCAAGATGGACGCACCCCCGGGCGAGCCCGCCCGCGCAGGCCTTCTCATACATCTCGGCGACGCGGCGCGCATCCTGAGGGACTCCGGTGCCCTTCTCGTAGCTCACGCCGAGGTTGTAGCAACCCGAGGCATCTCCGCCCGCGCAGGCCTTCTCATACATCTCGGCGGCACGGCGCGCGTCCCGGGGAACGCCGAAACCATTCGAGTAGCTGACGCCGAGGTTGTGGCAGCCCACGGCCGCCCCGCCCTGGCAGGCCTTCTCGTACAACTCGACGGCGCGACGCGCGTCCCGTGGAACTCCAAGGCCGTTCTCATAGATCCCGCCCAGGTTGGCGCAGCCCGTAGCATCTCTCCCCTCGCAGGCTTTCTCATACAGCGCAGCGGCGCGGCGCGAGTCCTCGGGGACTCCGCTGCCCTTCGCGTAGCTGACGCCAAGGTGGTTGCAACTCTGTGCGAGTCCGCCCTCGCACATTTCAGCGGCACGGCGCAGCTCCTGAGGGACTCCGCTGCCCTTCGCGTAGCTCACACCCAAGTTGACGCACCCCTGGGCCAACCCGTCCTCGCAGGCCTTCTCATACAGCGCGAGGGCACGGCGCGCGTCCTTCGGGACTCCGTTGCCCTGCTCATAGCTCCCGCCGAGGTTGTTGCAGGCCAGGGCATCTCCGCCCTCGCAGGCCTTCTCATACAGCTTGGCGGCGCGGCTCGCGTCCTTCGGGACTCCGTTGCCCTTCGCGTAGCTGCTGCCGAGGTTGTTGCAGCCCAGGGCATCCCCGCCCTCGCACGCCTTCTCATACAGCTTGGCGGCGCGGCTCGCGTCCTTCGGGACTCCGCTGCCCTTCGTGTAGCTCACGCCGAGGTTGAAGCACCCCATGGCCGCTCCGCCCTCGCAGGCCTTCTCATACAGCTTGGCGGCGCGGCGCGCGTCCTGCGCCACTCCGAGGCCCTCCGCATAGCTCGAGCCAAGGTATGCGCACCCGAAGGCCACCCCGCCCTCACAGGCCTTCTCGAACAGCGCGGCGGCGCGGCGCGCGTCCTGAGGGACTCCGGTACCCCTCGCGTAGCTCAGGCCGAGGTTGGAGCACCCCTTGGCCTCCCCGCCCTCACAGGCCTTCTCGAACAGCGCGACGGCGCGGCGCGCGTCATAGGTGACCCCTTGGCCGTTGTCGTAGTTCAAGCCCAGATTGTTGCAACCCGTGGCACTGCCGCCCTCGCACGCCTTCTCATACAGCGCGGCGGCGCGGCGCTCATCCTGGGCCACTCCAAGGCCCCTCGCGTATCTCCCGCCGAGATTGTTGCAACCCTTGGCATCTCCGCCCTCGCAGGCCTTCTCATACAACGCGGCGGCACGGCCCTCATCCCGCGGGACTCCGTTGCCCTGCGCGTAGTTCACGCCCAGGTTGAAGCACCCCGCGGCCATCTTCCCCTCGCACGCCTTCTCATACAGCGCGGCGGCGCGGCGCACGTCCTGCGCCACTCCGAGGCCGCTGTCGTAGCTCACGCCCAGGTTGAAGCAGCCCGCGGCATTTCCGCCCTCGCACGCCTTCTCGAACAACGCGGCGGCGCGACGCGCGTCCTTGGCCACTCCGAGGCCGCTGTCGTAACTCAAGCCCAGGTTGAGGCAGCCCGCGGCCGCTCCGCCCTCGCACGCCTTCTCATACAGCGCGACGGCGCGGCGCGCGTCTTGGGCCACTCCGAGGCCCTTCGCATAGAACGCGCCGAGGTTGCTGCAGCTCGGGGCATTGCCGCCCTCGCAGGCCTGCTCATACAGCTTGGCGGCGCGGCCCTCGTCCTGAGCCACGCCGAGCCCATCCGCGTAGCACACACCAAGATTGTTGCAGCCAAGGACTGACCCGCCTTCGCAGGCCTTCTCGAACAGCGCCGCGGCCCAAGCCTGGTCCTGAGGCACCCCGCTGCCATTCAGGTAGCGCAGGCCGAGGTCCAGACACCTCTGCGCAGGGCCTCCCGTGCAATCCTCCTTGACGTGCTCTTCCGCGACGCGCTCTTCCGCGACGCGCTCTTCCGCCTGATGGGAGGTGGCCTGGGGTGACGAGACCTCCTGCCGCCCCGTGGCACATGCCCCCAGCAACCCGAGGAAGACGCAGAGCCCCACGCTCCGCAGTGCCGCGATTCGGTGAGCTTCAGACATGCGAGGGCCCCCAGTGCATGAGCAGGACGCTCCACGCGTCTTGCCCACCTGATGCGCGCCTCGTACCGTGCTTGAAGAGCCCCTGAGTCCAAGCAACCGCGTTCACTGTCATCCAGTGGACACACTGGTTTGAACCAGGTCGCCGCCGTCAACGCCACCAGTCACCGAAGCGTGAGCGGCGTCGCGGCTCATGGACGCGGCGTTGCTTGGCCGTCTGGACGCTCGCCTGGCAGACGAAAGCGGCCCGGCAGGTGGCGCTCCTTCAAGGTGAGCCTGACCTTTGGGAGCAAACCCGACTTCCGGAGCGCCCCATGTCCCACGCGCAGAGTTCCTCCCATCGTCCGTTCGCCGTCGTGACCGGGGCCTCGAGCGGTATCGGCTTCGAACTCGCGCGCGAGTTCCTGCAGAACGGCTTCGATGTGCTCATCACGGCGGAGGACACCGGCATCGAGGCTGCCGCTTCACGCCTTCGGCAGGTGGGCAGCGGCCGCGTCGAGTTCATCCAAGCAGACCTCGCCCTCACCGAAGGCGTGGAAGCGCTCTACGCGAGAATCCAATCCGCGGGCCGCCCCATCGACGCGATCGCGCTCAACGCGGGGGTAGGCGTCGGCGGAGACTTCACCCGCCAGACTTCGCTCGCGGAGGAGCTCCGGCTCATCCAGCTCAACGTCACCTCCACCGTCCACCTCGCCAAGCTCGTAGCGAAGGACATGATTCGGCAGAAGAGCGGGCGAATCCTCTTCACGTCCTCCATCGCATCCTTCCTGCCCTCACCATTCGAGGCTGTCTACGGTGCCTCCAAGGCTTTCGTGCAGTCGTTCTCGGAGTCGCTCCGGAACGAGCTCAAGGACGTGGGCATCACCGTGACGGCGCTGATGCCAGGCCCCACGGAGACGAACTTCTTCCACCGCGCCGGCATGGACGACACGCGGGTCGGCAGGCAGGAAAAGGACGATCCCGCCCGGGTGGCGCGTCAGGGGTTCAAGGCCCTGATGGCAGGCAGAGAGAAGGTGCTGGCCGGCTCTTCGAAGAACAAGCTCTTCGGTCTCGCCGGGCGCTTCCTCCCAGAGCGCGTGAAGGCAGCCATGCACCGCCGGATGAGCGAGCCCGACTCCGTGCCACACGACGCCTGAGCCCCCTGCACGGAGGGTGACCCACGGTGCCCCTTACCAGGGGCCGAGGGCGAACTCGAGCTGTGTGAGCTGCGAAGGGTTGAAGCCCGCGCCGAGGAAGAAGCGGTCACACAGGCCCTCCGGGACAATGGCGCTCACAGCGAGGGACTTGCCAGGGTATGCGGCGGCCAGTGCCCGTAGGAGCCTGCGCCCTGCTCCCTTGCCACGCGCCTCGGGCTCCACGGCGATGGCCCGCACCACGAGCGTAGGGGCGGAGACGTCTCCGAGCACCGCCACCGCGGGCCCGAGTCGGAATGCGCGAGCCGGGAGTGCCAGGCCCGCCACGGTGGCCGGCGCCAGCTGCCACGGCAGCCCCTCGGGCAGCAGCCGCGCACAGTCCACGGGCTCCACTTCCTCGAGCTCGGCGGGCTCCGGCGTCGGCGTCCCCACGAAGCCCACCAACCGGCGCACCCGCTGGAACCCCAGGCGCTCATAGAGCTTCACCGCTGGAGTGTTCTGCTCGATGACCTCCAGCAGCATCCGGGTGTCCCCACGAGCCCGCGCCTCCTCCATCAGGGGACTCAGCATGGCGCCGCCCAGCTTGCGGTGGCGGTAGGCGGGGACGATCCCCATCCCCGCGACCCGGCTCACCCGCCCTCGCCGCGCCATCAGCACCAGCCCTACCGGCACTCCCTCCACCCGTGCCACGCGGCTGTCCGCCAGCGAGATGTGCTCGCCGCGCACCCGAGCGTCGAACAGCAGCGGTGCATCCGGAATGGTGACGAAGTAGCCCTCGAAGGAGCGAGCGAAGAGCGTGGAGAGCTCCCGAAGGGAGAGCTCCGAGGCAGCAGTGAGTTCCATTGGCAAATTCCAGGGCACCCTCACCGCCGGGTTTTCGGTGTCCTCCGAGCGCGGACTTCTTCGTAGGCGGCCTGCAACTGCTCGGCGACAGAAGGCCCCGCGCGTTTCGCCGGGATCCCGAGATGCACCTCACGCAGCTCGGCCATGAACTGGCTCCACAGCGCCGGGCCGCCCTCCTCCAGGAGCTGCGCACGGATGCTGAGCTCCTCGGTGACCGGCAGGTACCGGCGCCCCCAAGCGCCCAGGTGCGCGAAGATGGGGACGAGCGCGATGGATTTCTCCGTCAGGCTGTAGATGCCCTTCTGCTTGTGGCTGGGATCGTCGGCCTTGGTGATCATCCCCTCCTCCAGCAGCATCTTCAGGCGGTCGGCCAGGATGTTGGACGAGATGCCTTCTTCCGACTGCGTCAGCAGCTCGCGGAAGTGCCGCCTCCCACCGAACGTCATGTCCCGCAGGATGATCAGGCTCCAACGGTCCCCGAAGACCTCGAGCGAGAGATTGATCGGGCAACCTGAGCGGTGTGCGGCATTCATCCTTCTGCTCCCAGAAAACCGGTTGCATTCTCGCACCAGCGCCCCTACCCTGCAACCAGTTGTATTCTGCAACCAGTCTGGGGTGGGAGGACCGAACGATGCAACGTCAAGGGAACGGCGCAGGGCTCAGCCGCCGGAGCGTACTCTGGGGTGCCGCGGCACTCGGGGCGACGTGGGGCTGCACCCAGGCGGAAGTGCGGAAGCCGACAGCACCCGCGGGGCTCACCCAGGAGGGGCTCGATCGCCTGCACGCGGCAATGGCGGCCCATATCGAACGCGGAGAACTGCCGGGCGTCGTGACGCTGCTCAGCCGAGGCGGAGAGGTCCACGTGAACGCGCTCGGCATGCAGACCTTTGGCGGCACAGCGCCGATGCGGCGCGACACCCTCTTCCGCATCGCCTCGATGACCAAGCCGGTCTCGGGTGTGGCGACGATGATGCTGGTGGAGGAAGGGAAGCTCCGCCTCGACGAGCCGGTGGATCGCTTGCTGCCCGAGCTCGCAAATCGCAGGGTGCTCAAGCGCCTCGACGGGCCACTGGACGACACCGTGCCCGCCAATCGCCCGATCCTCGTCAGCGATCTGCTCACGCTGCGCATGGGCATGGGTGCGATCATGGCGCCGGGCGAGTATCCCATCGTCCAGGCCATGACCGCGCAGGGCGTCGCGGTCGGTCCCTGGCTGCCGAAGGCACCGAGTCCGGATGCGTGGATCCGCGCCCTGGGCTCCTTGCCGCTGATGCGGCAGCCGGGCGAAGCGTGGCTGTATGACACGGGCCTCACCGTCCTGGGCGTGCTGCTCGGACGCGCCGCTGGCCAGCCCCTCGAGGACTTCATGCGGGAGCGCATCTTCGAGCCGCTGGGGATGAAGGACACCCGCTTCAGCGTTCCGGCCGAGAAGCTCGACCGACTCCCCGCCAGCTACGTGCGCCCGCCTGGAGCGGAGAAGCTCGAGGTCTTCGACGCCGCCGGTCGAGACAGCCAGTTCAGCCACCCTCCGGGTTTCCCCTCCGCGTCCGGCGGCCTGATCTCGACGGCCGACGACTATCTGGCCTTCGCCCAGATGATGCTGAACCGGGGTGAGCACGGGGGCAAACGCCTCCTCTCGGAGCGCTCGATCGAGCTCATGACCACCGATCACATCACTCCCGAGCAGAAGGCGGTGTCGCTCTTCAGCCCAGGCTTCTGGGACAAGCGTGGATGGGGCTATGCCCTCTCCATCGTCCACAAGCATGAACCTGGGGAGCCTCGCGGGTTCGGCTGGGACGGCGGCTACGGCACCTCCTGCTACTGGGATCCGGAGACCGGGTTGATCGGCATCCTGCTGACTCAGCGGATGATGGACTCTCCGACCGCGCCACCGGCTTTCGTGGACTTCTGGCGCTCGGCCTACGAGGCGCTCGCGGCCTGAGGGAGCTTCAGCTCAAATGGGCTTCATGTGGCGCCTCCTCCTGCTCCTGAGCCTTCTCCTCGGACTCCTGCGGCCCGCTGTCTCCCACGCATGCAGCTGCGCGGATGGGCCGGAGGTCTTTCCGCCAGAGGGCACCGTGCCTCCGAACGTCACCTTCCTCGTGGGGAAGCTGGACTCGCAGAAGCTGCTGCTCCTGGACACGGAGGGGACACAGGTGCCGTTCCGCCAGGAGACGCTGGGCTACCGGCTGGTGCGGCTCCTTCCCGGCTCACCGCTCGAGGAGGGCAAGCGCTACTTGCTGGCGATCGATGTGGAGCAGCTGCGAGGCCGAGCGCGAGGGCTACACCGTGCGGACCTCGGGGGCCGCGGATGACCGCGCGAGCAGTGATCAACTGGCCGTCGTGGTGGTCTCGGCGAAAGCGCCCGAGCGCATGTTGGCACTGCTGCCTCCCGGACAGCAGTACATGGGCAAAGGGTCGTGCATCTACAACTTCGACATCGCCAAGGAGCGAGGAGCGGAGGTGGCTCTTCGGAGCGTGGACCTCGCGGGCAACCTGTCGGAGCCCGGCCCCGCGATCAAGCTGTTCCGGGGGATGCCGATCGTGTTCGCGATGCTCTTCTTGAGCACGCCGGGGCGTGTCCTGCTCACCGTCGTCGTGCTGGGACTGGGCGGACTCCTCATGCTCGCGGTCCGGCGTAAGTAAAGAACACGGTTCAGTCGAAGTCGCGCACCGACGGCCGGCGTGGCGGCTTGGAGGGAGGAGTCCGCTTCTCCTTCTGCGAGCCCAACATGGACTCGCCAACATAGATGAGGAGGGCGATGAAGAGGACCAGCACGCCCGCGATCCCCGGAAGCGTCGCGGTCATCCTGGTCGACTCGTCGCCCGAGGCCATCATGAAGCCGGCGACGAGCAGATCTCCCACGCCCACCACGAACGTGGGTTTGGTGAGGGAGCGCTGCGAGACGAAGAGGGACACGAAGAGCGCCACCACCATCAGCGCCGATACGACGAGCGTCGCCAGACTTAAAAGGAGCACTGGAGCCTCACCACGTCACGTCCCATGAGAGGGACACAGTGCCACCTTGCTCGGGGTACATCTCGCCTCGCGCCACGAAGCGGCGGGCGACCGGGTCGAACTCCTGCACCTCGAGTTCTCCGCCGCCATGAACGTAGAAGTGGTGCTCCCGGTTGCCCAGGATGTCGAGCAGGCCTCCCGTGAACCCAGGGGCACGGCTCCCAGGAGCCGGCAGCTTCACGGGCGTCCCGCTCACCGGCCCCGAGAGGAAGGAGATGGAGGAGTAGCGCCAGGTCTCGATGCCGCCCCCCGCCAGAATGCATGCGGAGAACCAGACGTCATGAGCACCTCCGGGATGCGGCACGACAGAGACGGCGAGCCTCCACGTCCCGACGGAGCGGCCATCCACCGTGGCTTCGAAGCGTCCGGAGGCCTTCGAGTAGCTGTTCGGGTTGTAGTACGAGCACTCGGCGTCGCCGATCGGATCGATGACGTCGGGATCCGATGGAGGCGTGCCGTCACAGTCTGCGCCAGACAGACAGAGCGAGAGCAGAACGAGGGCAACGCACCGGGACAGAGGGGAGATCTTCATGACGTCACGCGATGATAGCCCTTGTGTATGCTCGGCTGCTCGCCGGAGCCCGTGATGACCTCTTCCTTCCAGCACTCCTTCTGTACCCTGACGTTCGATTCCGACCTTCGCCGCCAGGGGTTCTCGGACTGGGTGGTTGGCAATTCCTTTGCCTTCTACAAGGGCCAGGGGCCTGCTCCCGCGAAGTCCGTGCTCTTCCTGGGAAGCCCAGGCACGGTGGGCCAGGCAGACAACCCGGTGCGGATCCAGCCAGAGAGCATCGGCTTCCCCGAGCTGATGGCCGTGAGCTCGGACAAGATGCTGTACCGCGAAGGGAACGACACGGTACGGCTGATGGTGTACGCGCCCCGGATGCACGGCGCGGTCACGCTCCTGCTCCAGCTCAACGGTACGGAGCTGACCCGTGTCCAGGTGGGCCTGGATGACAACGGCCTGGGCCTGTTCGAGCTGAGAGATCCCGTCGCCGGCGACTACACCGTGGAGCTGGGAGACGCGAAGACCTCCTTCACCGTCGCGGCCTACAAGCTCGCGCCCCTCACGGGCCGGCTGGAGCAGGTACGCATCGAAGGCAGAAAAGGCTCGGAGACGCTGCACTTCTCCGCACGGCTGGAGACCTATGGAGCTCCGCTGACCGGCGGGGTGAAGGTGACGCTGGTGGATATGGGCAGCCATCCGCCCTCCCACAAGGCGACCCTGGCGCTCGAGGCCGATGCCACGGGACACCTCGAGGGTTCCCTGGCGCTCTCGGGCTCGGGCCCCTTCGCGCTGCAGGTGCAGGCCACGCGGGATGCGATGAAGACGGCCACCCTGCCCCTGCCCGGCTCACGCAAGGAAGAGCGCGAGGAGCTGGAGCTCTCCGTGTGGGGCAAGCGAAGGCTGGCCCGACTGGTGCCCTTTCAGGGTGCGACCGAGCATCGCGGGCTGTGGATCGGCGCTGGCAGCGAGAACAAGAGCACGCCCCTCTATTTGGAGGAGGAGGCCGGAAAGGCCTGGGTGCGCTTCCGGGCCGATATCGAGGCCTGGCGAGTGGTGGTGGTGGATGTCCACCATGGCTCGTTCCAGGAACTGTCCGGCGGTCCCGCCGAGGCGGGAACGAAGGTGAACCTGCCCGTGACCGGCACGTGGTCTCTGGTGCTCGTGGGGCTCTCCTACCTGGGCCATTGCTGGGAAGGCCGAGCGGCCATCGTCCTCCCCGGCAAGACGATGCAGGTGCGGGCCCCGAAGGTCGCGGGCCCGGGCGAAGAGGTGATGGTGGAGCTGCAGGGGGCGCCGGGTGCCAGCGCCTTCCTGCTCGTCAAGGATCAGCGCCTGCAGGTGGCTGACACGCCTGGGTCCACGACCGCGGCGTCCCTGCGCAGGCAGCTCGAGCATGGACTGAGGCGCGTCACCGACGGCACATGCACTCAGACATTGGAGGACATTCTCCCGCAGCCCCCTCCTCCGATGCCGCCAGGGGGAATGCTTTTGGAGTCGGGAGCCGGCTTCTTCATGGACGATCTTCCCGTCCCATCGGCGGCGATGTCGCTACCCAGCGCGGCCCCTTTGATGATGGAGGACATGGACCCAGCGGAAGAGGAGGCCCCGGCGCGTGAGCAGCCGCGGGAAGGTCCGACCCGTAGCTCCTTCCCTGACGTCATGCTGGCACGGCTGGTGCGACTGGATGGAGAGGGGAAGGCAAGCGTTCCCGTGAAGCTGGGAGATGGAATGGGAACCCTGGCCGTGGAGGCCTTCGCGGTGACACGCGAGGACTGGGCGGTAGCCAGCGCGGAGCTTCTGGTGTCGAAGGAAGTCTTCGGCGAGCTGGTGCTGCCGCGCTTCGTGGCCGCGGGGGACCATGCCGAAGGCGTGCTGCACGTCCGAGTGGCCTCGGGACTGGCCACCGTCACGGTCCTGCGAGAGGGCCAGCCCGTGCGCCTGTTCTGCACGAATGAGAGCGGAGAGCGGCTGACCCTCGCGGCGCCCGGCCAGGTGGTGCGCTTCCCCGCCCAGGCCGGCCGCTACCAGGCGGAGGTCCGGGGCGAGTCCCTCGTGGATCGCTCCGAGGGCAAGGTGGAGGAGCCCGGCAAGCTGCTCTGGCTGCAGCAAGCGCTCCGGATGCTGGCGCCGGGAGAAGTCGTGGATCTGGATCAGGAGCCGGGAGGCCTGGCCCTCAAGGTCCTCCCCTCTCTGGACAAAGCCTTCGATCGGATGGTGGGAGGCCTTCGCGCCTACGAGCACGCCTGCTGCGAGCAGACGAGCGCCGTGCTGTTGGCGGCCACCGCCGCCTGGCTGACGGCCCAGGACGAGGACATGAAGCGCTCGGCGGCGGCGCACATGCGGGCCTGCATCGCTCGCGAGGAGTCCATGCACCTGCCTGGGAAGGGCTTCAAGAGCTATCCGCACAGCCCACCCGAGGTCTCCGGTTACTCCCCCGGGGCCACCTTCAACCTGCTCCAGATGGACATGGTGAAGGCCTTCCCCTTGGACGCGGAGCTGGCGAGGTCCGTGGACCGCTGCCTGGAGATGGCACGGGATGCGGCGAAGGCCCATCGAATCGATCCCGCCCCCGTGAAGCCGCAGTCGGCCCGGGAGGCCTATGGCCGCTCCTCGAAGTTCCCCGAGGACCGAGAGCGGATGGCCGCCTTCATCCGAGAGCGCATCGAGCCGTGGCAGAACCAGAGCAAGGCCATCCTCAAGTTCAAGGCGCCAGCGATGCTCCCTGGGGCGTACCCAAACAACCCAGCGATGATCCGCTCGGAGACCGCCTTCGGGGCGGCGACCCTGATCGAAGCCGGAAGGCAGCACCTGCCCCATGGGTTGGCGCTGGCCAACACGGTGTTGGGCGCCATCCAGGAGAATGGCAGCCTCTACTCCACGCTGGACTCGGTGGCCGCCATCACCCTGCTCGCGGCCCTGCGCAACGCCCGAGTCGCGATAGGGCCACAGGGGCGGATCCGCGTAGATGGGCAGGAGCTGACGCTCGCCGAGGCCCTCTCCCGCTCGAGCAGCCGCCGGGTAGAGTCCGTGGAGGGCCATGTCCAGGTGCAGGTGAACCGCCTGGTGGAGGAGGACTACACGGCGCTGGACGATGGCATGAAGGCCCAGGTGTCCCTGATGCACAAAGGCCGGAAATCCTCCCACCTGGTTCCCGGAGACTCGGTGGAGTTGGTCATCTCTCTGCAGAGCCAATACCAGGAGGGCGATCTGGTTCACGTCTTCCTGCCGGATGCGCTCTCCTGGGTACACGGAGGTGGTCAGGTCAAGCGCTTCTCCATGGACATGAAGGGCGAGAGCGAGCTCCGAGTCCCCCTGGCCGCCACGGGCCTGACGCTGGATAGCAACGGAGGCCCGGGCCGCCAGCACTTCGCCGTCTGCATCCGCAACATGTACGACGAGAAGCGGGGGAAGGGCTTCGGCCAGATCCCCGTGTCCGTCCACCGGCTCACCGCCTCCGGCCCCAGCGGGCTGGCACAGCGCGTCTTCAAGGGGATCAAGGATCTGATCGGATAACACACGTGGCAACAGCGGGTTCGATTGTCGCCGCCTCCACTTGTTTATGCGCCGCAGGCAGAACCTCTTTCGTGAGGTAGCGTTCATGCTGCACCGGGCTTGCATCACACTTCTGTTACTTCTTTCGGCCTGCGCAACAATGGAGCCGAGCCCGACAATGCCGGGCGTTCCGAAGGCGAGGGTTGCCAATCTTCAGCGGGCGGCTCAGTACCCTTGGACAGATGACGGGCACTGCGTGGCGCGAGAATCCGTCAACGAGTGGCCGGTCTTGGCAGAGAGGTGCTACCACGCTCTTGACCGTGATCGGGTCAAGTTCCGCGATATCACAGGAAGGTGCGCTGTTGCCTCAGCAGGTGCGGCTGCCGTGGGCGTGGGGCTCTGTATCTTTGCGGCGCCTGAAATCGTCGTCGGGGCAGTGATTGTTGTTGGTGTCGTGGGGGTGGCAGTAGTCATCAAAGAGGAACTGGATGCGTATCAGCGAAACGCATCCCGCGAGAGTGGGAAGCCCAAGCCCCAAGCACAGCCATCCAACGAGCAGGAAACCGTCGCGAACCGAAAGCCCAAGCCGGAAGGGTCCCCGCTGGGTAAGGATTGGCTCCCACCTGTGTTCGTCAACGGCAAGCACTTCGATGCGCTGGTTCTTGCTACACGCACGCTATGGGAGGTCAAGACTGATAATTTCGATATACACTCTCCTCGCTCACAAGCGTTCTTCGCCAAAGTAAAGTTGCCGGAAATTCAGCGCGAGAAAAGACTCGCGGAAGCATGTGGGTATAACTTCGCCGTTGGCGTGCGAAGCGCAGCGCACAAAGCCGCCTTGCTCCGACTAGACCCCAAACTCGACATTGTCGTCATGGACTGGTGCTGACGTGTCATCCGCACAGAGTTCTCTACACCTCACAGTCTACGCGCCTGCGCTGGTGCGTAACGATGGGCGACCTCTCGCTATCGTACATGGGATGGAGCGTGCCATTCCTGGACTGCGGCTGGGGTGGACGACTTCTGAGAAAGACGACCTCATTCCATTGCCGCACCGCGATGAGTGGGTCGCGACAGATAGGACAGACAACGGCTTTCCCTTCCTTTGCAATGATGACGACCATCGCGTCGTGACGCTTACCGGGTGGGAAAACGCGACGGGCCTTGCCGCAGGGGGGCCGCCTCATTTTGAAGTCCATGCGACGCTGCCACACGATGTAGCCGGAATCGCAGCGGCAGCGGATGCGCTGGAAGCCGCAGCGGAGGGCGCACGCGCGTTCTGGGGGCACGTGCTGCCGTCTAGCGTTGCCGATGCCGTGGCGCAGCAGTATCACCACCTGGGGGATGAGCGCCCCGTGCCACCTCATGGGCTGCCTTGGCTCAAGCACTCACGGGACATCTCCGCGCCTGAGATTCCGCATTACCTCGGGTGGCTGAACTACTGGTCGGCCGCTACCGCGCGAGCCCTCGGGTTCCCAGCCCCCGCGTGCGACGCCGAACTGCTCGCACGGGCGCGGCGCACGCCGTCGGGCGGGTGGGTAGTGCAGCTCACGGACGCACCGCTCGAGCTCGACAACCCCGCCCACCTGGACGCTCTCCTGCGGGCCTATGAGCGCTTCCCGGAAATCGGCGGGCGCTCAGCGCCGTGAAGTCTCTGCGCGGTGCGTCCCTGGGCGGGTGCTAGCAATGGGTCGAGGCTTTTGCCCGCGCGTCTCGCTCCTATGAACGCGCGGGCGGTCACCCCTCTGACTGACTCCCCTCTGGGACTCCTCCGCCGGCTAATGGTTGTCGCCGGGGAGCTCGCAGAGGTCGTGGTCCTGCAGCGGATTGACGTGGCCCTCCGCGTTGCCCGTCAGCGACTGGGCATAGATGCCGCCATCGAAGCTCCCGTTGTGGAACGTGATGTGAGCGTACGGGGCCAGCACCGTGCCCCAGAAGCCGTAGCCCTGGGCGTTGATGCTCGTGGCATCCCCGAAGTTGAAGAGCACCCCACGCTGATCAATGCCGCCAGCGAACGACTGGCCGAAGCCCGCGAAGGTGGCCGAGATGCCCTGGATGTTGAGCACCGCCAGCGAGCCGGCCGGCGCCTCGATCGACAGCAGCTTGGCGCCGGTGAAGTCGCTGGCGCTCACCTGGAAGACGTTCAGGTGGCCATCCGTGCCGCGCAGCATGAGGCCGCCCCAGGACTCGCGCGTCGTCGTGCCGTTGACAGGCAGGCTGGCCAGCTGCGAGGACAGGTTGCGCAGCTCCGCGCCGCGTGCGGCGAAGTCGATGGGCGTACCCTGAGCCACGCTGCCCCGCGGGTAGATCACGCTCTGGTCGGCGCTGTAGCTGCCTCCGTGCCAGGCCTCACCCCAAACGCCACCGTTGCTGAGCGTCAGGTTGCCGCCGGCCACCAGCACGTTGGAGATGTTCGTGTCCGGCATCTCGTGGCCCACCGAGAAGTGGTTCATGGTGATGTTGCCACCGGCCGCCACCTTGCCCTCCACGTCCGTGCCCTCGGTGTAGTCCCCGAGCAGGAAGAGGTTGTAGTCATTGAGGCGGATCTGAAGCCCGCCCGAGGAGTCGTGGTAGCAGGTGCCGTCTTCGCCATTGCAGGTGTCCACCGTGCATGCGTTGCCGTCGTCGCAGTCCGCGTTGACGTGGCAGCCGGGATCGCACGCGTCGCCGATGCCGTCGGAGTCGAGGTCCTCCTGGCCGGGGTTGGAGACGCAGCGGCAGTTGTCGAGGTTGTCGGGGATGCCGTCACTGTCGCAGTCGGCGATCTGATCGGTGTCGAGCAGCGCGTAGTCGAAGGCGAGGTAGGGCTCGTTGGGAGCGATGATGGTGATGACCACCCGGCCGTCCGTCATGGCGGACCACGGGACGATGCCGTAGGCCATCTGCACGAGGCCGTCCTGGTTGCCACCCTGGAGCGTCAGCGTCCGCACCACGCCATCGACCCGGATGCTCGCGGGCGTCACGTCGTAGTCGCCAAAGACCAGGTTGATGTAGTGGTCCACGCCGTAGTCGATGTCACCGGGGACGGGCACGGTGAAGTCAAAGATGAAGGATTTGCCATCCGCGGCGCCCGCTTCCGTAAGCGAGCGGTCGGTGAGCTGCGCCCCGTTCGTTGCCGCGCGCTCGGCGGCGGAGCGGAAGTCGAAGTCGTCGTTGCTGCCGACCGCGGTGGAGCCGTTGCGGTTCCAGTCGGGCAGGTACTCTCCGGGCTCGATGCGGCCGTCGCCGTCGACATCCGCGGGCTGGGTGTGCGGAGCGCCCGAGGCACGAACCTTCCCGGCGGGGGAGATGCCGAAGCCGTCGATGTCGCCGATGAGCTTTCGCACCACGCTCGATTGATTGAGGTTGCGAGCACGTGCCCCCGCACCCTGCGGACTCTCAGAGGAGTCCACGGGCCCGCAGGCGGCGAGCGACAAGAGGACGGCAGCCAATGGCCGAACAAGATGGGTACGCATGCGGTGTCTCCCACTCCGACTAATAGAGGTTCACGATGTATTGAGGGATAGCGTGTTTTCCGGATCTGGGGTGGTGAGAAAGAAGTCGAGCGCCGTTGAACTCTCGGGAGCGCACAGTCAGCCCCGCTTTTTCCAGTGGTGCCAACACCTTGCGGCCACACTTGCCCACGGGGAGCACCTGCTCACGCACACCGTGCGCGGCGGCCATCGCTGCTTGCTCGAAAGCTCGCGAGCAGGCAGCCACCATCGTCATGCCCTGAGAACTTCACCTCCCGATCAGGTGATGGTTGCTCAGAGGAGTGCATCCCACCTTGGGCTCGACCAGCCTTGGAGGTGTGCCATGAAGATCCGCTCGCTTTCCGCGCTTGCGATGACGCTGTTCCTCTTCTTGGGAGGATGTGGCGGCGACGATGAGAGCAGCGAGGGTGATGACGGTGGAGGCGGCGATGAGAGGCGCTCTGGAGGTGAGCCGCCCGCGTTCTTGCTTCAAGGGTGGATCGTGCCGACCTCTGACTTCACGGCGGCGACGTATGACTTCACCCAGATCGAGGCAGCAGGCCAGCGGACGGTCGAGATCCGTACGTGGCAGCGCATCGGGTCGCTCGGATGGCAATCGATGCAGGCGTTCACCGCCCTCTTCACGGTGAACAACCAGCAGATCACCCTGAGCAGCCCGACGGGGTTCCAGGATGTGTGGCAGATCATCGCCGTAGGTCAGACCAGCATGACTGTCCAGAGTCAGCGAGATGGAACCACCTTCGAGTTGTTCAACTGCTTTGCCCCTGTCTGGCCGCCTCTGATCCTCGCCTCCACACGCGGCTGCCAGCGTTGACGGCCTGCCGGGCGCGGGCGCGGTGCCATCCCTGCCCGCCTACTGCGTCAGGTTGGAGCGAGAGGCGCCCGGACCACCCGGACCACCCGGGCCACCCGGGCCACCCGGACCCGCAGGGGTGGAAAGACTGACGCCCGGGCCACCCGGACCACCCGGACCACCCGGGCCCACCAGGCTGACACCCGGCCCCCCCGGGCCGCCAGGGCCACCAGGGCCCGTCACGGAGGCCCCCGGCCCATTGCGCCCGGAGCCGTCCCGAGCCTCGGTGAGCACCGGCTGCGCACCGGGCATCGGCTGGACGGAGAAGGTCACACCACTCTGGGCCGCGCCGCCCACATAGATGTTCACGACCGTCGGCTGGGCCGGAGCCTGCGCTGAAACCGAGCCCGTGGCCTGGAACCCGCCGAGCATGCTCACGGGAACCTCGGTGAGATCTCCCGCCTCTCCCAACCGCTCCAGCTTCACTGCCGCGCCCGTCGTCGTGTCGACGGTGAGCAGATACTTCGTCTGGTTCGACATCTCTTCTCCCTGGGGTGACTTCACTTCAGTTGGACCTCGACAACTTCTCCGTTCGCAGCCCGTCCGGCAGCATCGCCACCGTGACGAGCAGCGCGCCGATGCTGGCGATGACGCTCTGATCGATGAACCGCTGGAGCGTCACCTCGGGCGCCGGGCCTGGGGTGCTCTCGGCCACGGCCCGCAGCACCTGCTCGCGCGAGGTGGGCGCATCGCACGCCAGCAGCAGGGCCAGCGCCTCCTCCGACAGCCGCTCACTGGAGCGAGAGCGGGTGAAGCGGCTGTCCACCAGGACGAAGCCGCCCTGCCAGTGTGGCCGCACGGCGAGCTCGCCACACTCGCGCCGCCGATGCCGCTCCTTCCACTCCTGGCAGAACGCGCCAATCGCGGCGCCGCGTTCGATCACCTGCCCGAACTGGGGGTGCTCGTAATCGAAGTAGTAGGCCAGCGCCTCCAGCGTCTCCTCCGGGAGGGGGAACACGTGCCGGTACGCGGCCATGGGCATGATGCGGGTGAACCCGTGCTCCCGCCAGCGCGCGTGGTTGGGGCTGAAGCGGTCCATCCGAATCGGAGAGACCGCATCGGGCGGGCGCAGGTGCACCAGCTTGCGCAGCAGCGAGAGCGTGCGCTCGTAGTCGTCCAGGTCCTCCTGGGGGAACCCATAGAGGACGTTCCAGAGCGCCTCCACGCCGAGCTCCTGGCACCAGCGCAGCAGCGCCACGTTCTGCGCGCCGGAGACGCCCTTGCGCATCACCCGCAGCGTGCCATCCGCCAGGCTCTCCACGCCGGCCTGCACGTGGGTGACGCCGGCCTCGCGCAGCTGCCGCACCTGGCGGCGCTTCAGGTTGGACTTGATCTCGAAGAACTTATCCGTGCGCGCCGGCCGCTCCTCCCACAGGGGGAGCAAATCCTTGAAGGCGTCCATGCCCAGGATGTTGTCGGCGAACTGCAGCGGGAAGGGGCCGTGGCGACGCGCCAGCTCGTCGGTCTCCTCCAGCACCCGCTGGGGGCTCTTGCGGCGGAAGCCCATCGTCTCGCCATTCAGGCCGCAGAAGGTGCAGTGCGAGCGCGCCCCCCACCAGCAGCCGCGAGAGCCCTCCACGGGCAGCCACATGCCGTGGGCGAGCTGGGGCGCGCTGGTGCGCATGACGCGGAAGTAGTCCTCGTAGTCCGGGGTCCGCAGCGCATCGAGCAGCGCCGAGTCCGAGCCCTTGCCGCGCGGGGCCTCGCGAATCACCCCACCCTCCCGGTAGAGAAAGCCCGGAGGCACCTCGGGGCGGCCGTCGCGCAGGTTCTCGCAGAGCTGGGGGAAGGAGACATCCGCCTCGCTGGTGGCCACGTAGTCGAGGAACTCGAAGTGCTCCATGTACTGGCGGCCCATGGCGGCCTCGAAGTTGGCGCCGCCGGCCACCAGCTTCACGTGCGGGTAGCGCTCGCGAATCATCCGCGCCAGGGCGAGCGAGGGCATCGTCTGCTCGAAGGTGCTGGTGAAGCCCACCAGCGAGTACTGCCCCCAATCACAGGCCTCGAAGGCCAGGCGGAGGAACTGGGGCGCCAGCTCCTCCAGGGCCCAGATGGGGCCGCGCTGCTCGGGCGACAGGCCCCACACGGGGTGGTCCAGCACCTCGCGGGCGTAGGCCTCGCGGGCCGAGCCCCGGCGCCCATGGAAGGCCTGGGCAAAGGCCCACTCTCCGGCCAGCGCCGTCATCGGCGCCTCCGAGGTGAAGAAGGAGTAGGCCTCGGCGCCGAGCAGCTTCCACAGCAGGACGTTGAAGTACTTGGTGTCGCACGCGATGCCCCGCTGCTTCACGGCCGCCTGGAGCAGCCCCGCGGCGAGGCTGGGGCGATTCACTGCGGCGAGGGGCATGACCACCAGGGCAGTTTTCATTAGCGGACACCGAGCCTAGGAACCCCTTGTACCCGCCGCAATGAACTTGAGGGGAGCCACCCGATTTCCCGGGCGGCCCGATCCGCGTGCTTGACAATCAATAAGCGCAAACTTATGAATAGTGCATGCAGAGCGCGGTCGTGGCCGAGGACAAGATCTTCCAGGCGCTGGCGGACCCCAGCCGCCGGGCGATCTTCGAGTCGCTCACGCGGGGCGAAGCGGCGGTGAAGGACCTCACGGCGCGCTTCGACATCTCGCAGCCCGCGGTCTCGCAGCACCTCGCCACCTTGAAAGAGGCCGGCCTGGTGAACGGCCGGCGCGAAGGGCGCTGTGTCTACTACCGGGTGGAGCCGCGCGGACTGAAGCCGCTCATCGACTGGATCGCGCACTACCGCGCCTTCTGGACGGAGCACGTCGATCGCCTTGAAGAACTGCTGGAGAAAATGGACGAATGAACCTCACCGACAAGACCGCCCCATCGCAAACCGAATCGATTTCATTTGAATTCGATTTGAATCATTCGCCGGCGAAGGTGTGGCGCGCGCTCACCGACCCCGAGCTGCTCACCGAGTGGCTCCTGCCCGTCTTCGAGTTCAAGCTCGAGCCGGGGGCCGCGTTCAAATTCAAGACGCAGCCGTACCCTGGCTGGGACGGCAGCGTGAACTGCCGGGTGCTCGAGAGCGAAGCGCAGAAGAAGCTCAGCTACACGTGGGTCGTCGGCGACATGTTGGACACCGTCGTGACCTTCACGCTCACGCCCACGACCTCGGGCACCCGCCTTTCCCTCGTGCAGTCGGGCTTCAAGCCGGACCAGAAGCAGAACTTTGGTGGCGCGCGCTACGGCTGGAAGATGATGGGCGGGAAGCTCGTCGACCTGCTCGCGAAGATTTCTTGAGTCGCTCGAGGCTTCGGCCTCGTCTTCAGAGGAGAACCCATTGAACTGGACGCATTGGATTCGGCAGATCCACCGCTGGCTGTCCCTTGTCTTCACGGTGGCCGTCATCGCCAACCTCATCGCCATGGGACAGGAGGAGCCTGCCGTCTGGGTGGGCTTCCTGGCACTGCCCCCGCTCATCTTTCTGCTGTTCACCGGGCTGTACTTGTTCGTGCTGCCGTATGCCGCCAGGTGGCGCAGCGGGCGACGCACCAGCTGAACGCGCGGCCCTTCCCTCGCCTGAGGAAGCGGAGTGTCAAGGCGGAAGGTCCAGTGTGACTCCCCGTGCGGCCGCTACGCGCGAAGCACTTCGAGCGTGGGAGCCGGTTTCCATATGACAAGGGGTCCAGTTGCAAGACCGTGGCGGGTGGATCTGCCGCTGGAGCCCGCCAGCTCCACGCCGCTCTACCGTCAGCTCGTCCAGGCCATCGCCCGCGACATCCGCCGAGGAAGGCTGCGCCCGGGGGATGCTCTGCCCGGTACTCGCACGCTCGCGGAGGAGCTGGGCATCACGCGCAAGGTGGTCGTCACCGCGCTCGATGAGCTCGTCTCCCAGGGGTGGCTGGTCTCGCAGCCCGCGCGCGGAACCTTCGTCTCCCCTGCCCTTCCAGCCCATGCGGTCGCCGACGCCGAGCCCAGGCGGGCGGACGTACGTCAGGGGCCCGTGGGAGCAAGGCCCGCTGTCCTCACCTTGAACGATGGTTCCCCGGATGCACGCCTTGCGCCCCTGGAAGCCCTGGCGCGGGCGTATCGCAGAGCCCTGCTCCGACTCTCACGCAAGGGCCTCGGGTATGGAGACGCACGGGGTGACGCGGTGCTGCGGGAAGTCCTCTCCTCGTTCCTGAACCAGGCCCGAGGGCTCTCGAGCCGGCCGGAGCAGCTCGTCATCACCCGAGGCAGCCAGATGGCGCTGCTGCTCGCGGGCAAGGCGCTCGTCCGCCCGGGCGAGCTCGTCGCCGTGGAGTCCCCCGGCTACACGCCAGCCTGGGATGCGTTTCGGTTCGTGGGCGCGGAGCTGTGCCCTGTCCCCGTGGACCACGAGGGATTGCGGATCGACGCACTGGAGCGGGTGCTCGCGCGTGGGCGGGTTCGCGCGGTCTACACGACGCCCCACCACCAGTACCCCACGACCGTCTCTCTCTCCGCGGCGCGGCGCCTAGCGCTCCTGTCTCTCGCGGCGAAGCACGGCTTCACCATCATCGAGGACGATTACGACTACGAGTACTACTACGCGTCACGTCCGCTCCTGCCCATGGCGAGCACCGACGAACTCCGGAGCGTGGTGTACATCGGCTCGCTCTCGAAGCTGCTCGCGCCGGGCATCCGAGTCGGATACCTCGTGGCGAACGAGTAGCTCCTCGAGAAGGCGGTGGAGGCGCGGGCGACGGTGGACCGGCAGGGAGAGCCCGCGCTGGAGCGCGCCGTCGCGGAGCTTCTCGAGGACGGCGAGCTTCAACGGCACGCGCTCAAGGCACGTCGGGTGTACGAGGGGCGCCGGGATCACCTGGTGTCACGCCTGCGGACCCAGCGGCACCTGCGGGAGCTGCTCGAGTTCGATGTGCCCTCGGGAGGACTGGCCCTCTGGCTGAGGGCCAGGGACGGGATAGACGTGGAGGCGTGGAGCCGCCGCGCCGCCGCGCAGGGACTCCTCTTCACGCCCGGCAGTGCGCATGGAGGGGAGCGGCTGGCGCGGCAGGGCTTTCGCGCTGGATACGCCGCGCTGGAACCACGGGAACTGGATGCCGCGGTCACGCTGCTCGGCAAGAGTGCGTAGGGGCGACGACCCCAGAGCCTCGTTGCTCACTGCGCGCTTCTGTCCCCTTGCCGCAGCGTCACGCTGCCCAGAAATCGGGCCTTGCCGATCATCTCCAGCGTGTGCCTGGCCGCTGAGAAGTGCGTGGAGTCCAGTGGGACGCACAACAGCGCGCGCTCGGCGGCCAGCGCCACCTCGAGGCCCACTGGGTTGGTGATGACCGAGTCGATGCAGATGACGCTCATCCCCCCCTGCTCCACGGAGGAGCGGAGGTCATGCACCAGACGGGGAGCGGCTCCAGGCCGCAGGCCCTCGGCGTCGATCAGCCGCAGGGGCCTCTGGCGGTACTGGTTGCCCACCGCGACGATGGCGCGCCCGGTTGCCAGGCCCGAGGTCCCCGGCTGGGCGGGCACCACCACCAGCGAGGACCACCGCTCCCGCTGAGTGAGCAGCGTCCACAGGTGCAGCAGCTCGTTGGGAACAGGCTCCGCGCTGGCCGGGGTCAGCTCGTTCGGGAACGAGGGCTCTTCCCGTGCGAGGGGCACAGGAGTCAGTCGGCTCTGTACCGCGGACCGAGGCCCAGAACGTCCCGCGCCGGAATTGTCCATTGGCTCGTGCATAGGCTCATCCAGTTCTCGGGTGGGAGTTCGGGTATCAGCTGGCGCCATTGCCCGTGAGGACCACGGGCACCGTCTTCACGATAAGCCTCAGGTCCGTCAGCAGGGTCCAGTTGTCGATGTACTGCATGTCCAGGTACATCCACTCCTCGAAGGAGATCTGGTTGCGGCCCGAGACCTGCCAGATGCAGGTAAGGCCGGGTCGCACCGACAGACGGCGGCGCTGCCAGGCCGCGTACTTCTCCACCTCCTTGGGTAGTGGCGGGCGCGGCCCTACCACGCTCATCTCCCCGCGCAGCACGTTGATCAGCTGGGGCAGCTCGTCGATGGAGTACTTGCGGATGAAGCGCCCGATGGGGGTGATGCGCGGGTCGTTCCTGATCTTGAACACCGGACCGGTTTGCTCGTTGAGCGCCTCCAGCTTGGCCTTCAACTCCTCGGCGTTGACCACCATGGAGCGGAACTTGAGCATGTCGAACGGCTTGCCGTGCAGGCCCACGCGCTGCTGCTTGAAGAAGATGGGGCCGCGCGAGGTGAGCTTGATGAGCAGCGCCACCGTCAACAGCAGCGGCGAGAGCACCAGCAGCGCCGCGGCCGAGGAGATGATGTCGAACAGGCGCTTGATGGCCATCTGATGCGGGGCGGGTGCGTGCGTGACGAAGTGCAGGTAGCCGTCGGCCACCACGTGGCTGGCCTCGGGGCGGGCGCGGTCCATGCGGAAGGGGTGAGCCGGCAGGGCGAACGGAATACCGAAGCGCTCGCACAGCTTGATGGCCGCCTGCATCTCCGCGCCGTGCTTCTGCACGTTGCCCGCGATGTAGACGAGGTCCACCGGCACCTGACACAGCGTCGCTTCGAGCTGCTCCACCTGCCCCAGCACGGGGCCGGGCACCTCGGATGACGCCTGCTCGGAGTGGAAGGCCAGGTAGCCCGCGATGCGGCGGCGGCCGTGCTTGAGCAGGTCCTCGCCCGTCAACCGCCCCATGGCGCCCACGCCGAGGATGAGCGCCTCGTCCACGGGGGCCTCGCGCGCCGCCAACCGGCGGAACACCAGCTGCCGCGCGGCCAGCACGCTCGTCCACAAGAGCAGTGGGAAGACGCTCAGCGCCATTACCGGCAGTTCCCCGCCGAGCAGCACCCGCTGCACGGAGAGCACACCCGTGAGGGACACCACCGTGATGGACACCAGCGCCAGGTCATCCATCGGTGCCCGGTCCGAGACGCGCGGGTCGTACAGGCACAGCGCGCTGCCCACGAGCAGCCACACCAGCCCAGCGACACCCAGCATCAGCCACAGGTCCAGATGACCCAGCTGATGCGGGTACCCCATCAGTACCGTGGAGCCCAGCAGGGCGCTCATGACGAGCAGCAAGTCCACCAGCAGGTTCAGCTTCGCCGCGAATCCCGGGAAAAGTACGCCCAGGTTGGAGTGTTGCAGGGTGCTTCGGGAGGGCCCAGGCGGAGGGAGGCGCTTCAGGGGGTCCATCAGCACGGCCTTTCGTGGTGTCGATCCGGAGGGATGCAGGCGCGTTCCGGAGACAGAGCAGCATGCGTGCCACGGTTCTCCGTGCGTGGAATTCCGCGGGCCGCTCCCATCTCTCAGGCCGAAACGCTCCAGACCTGACATGTCAGCGTCTGGATCGACGCGTCGGCGTCAGGATTGGACGCAAGGACTGCCACAACGCCGCGCGCGCTCCGGGTCCTTCGAGCCGCTTGGGGTGAAATTGACCCGCGGACTCAAGAAGTCTTCAAGGGATGCCCAGGGCCGCGAGGATGCGAGCCCCAAGTCCGAGAGCGGTCCCGTCGCCTACATCAGCACCCACCGTACCCGGTAGGTTCGATTCCCGCCGCCTCCACTCGCTGAGCACCAGGTTCTCCGAGCCTACCGCCGACCTTCCGTCAGCGCGCGCGCGTCGCGGTCTTGGCGCGGGCGGGGACGGCCTTCGCCTTGGAGGTCTTCTTCGCCTCCATCGCCTTCCGCGCCTCGGTCTTTTCGCCCTTTCGAAGGGCGAGCGCCGCGGGGATCCACTCGGGCGGGTAGCTCGACGTGCAGCCCGGCGACACGGGCCTTGTGTCCCAGCGGCCGAGGCGCTTGCCCACTGCGATGGCCTCCGCCGTGTGCTCGGGGAGGTGGACGCCGATGTAACACAGGCACCAGTTGAGGCCTTCCTTGACCACGTAGGGTGCGGAGGGCAGTTCCCGCTCGATGCGGGCGAGGGTGGCGCCGACGTCCAGGCCCTTCACTTTCCGTTTCGCGATGCGTTCCGCGAGGAGCCTCCACCCGGACCTTCGCATCAGTTCATCGGTCCCGTTCACCCACCGCGTCTGGAGGGTCTCGGCGATGGGCGAATAGACGAGCGCGCGAAGGATCAGCTCGTCCGCCAGCATCGGGTGGGCGAGCGGCTCGAGCATCCCGCGCGCCTCCTTCTCGGTCAGCGCCTTCGGATCCAGGATCATGCACGCCAGGAGTCGCGCCTCGTGGTTGCCGGTGGCCCACAGCTCCAGCCCGAGCGGGTGGTTCGTGCCGACGGTCTGCGCCAGGGCGCGGATCTTCCCCATGAGCACGCCATAGACCTTGTCGCCCGCGCCATCGCGGACGTAGCGCGCTCGCACCTTCTCATCGCCTTGGCGCTCGAGCTGCTTCATCACCTCGGACTTCGTCATCGCTTTCGACATCGGGGATCCTCAGGCGTGTCCAGCGCGCCGATACTAATACAACAGGACTTTGCGCCCCATTGACTCCAAAGAGCTCAAGGTCTCGCAGGGTCCCTCGTCGCGGGGGAGACAGTGGTTCTCCCCCAGGTGCTCAGCTTCGCGCGCGCATCCAGCGCAGGCGCTGCTGCAGCGAGTGCGCTTGGTCTGGCACCAGCGAGTTGCAGGGCCGAGCCCAAGAACTGGATGAAAGACACGGCACCGAACTGCCCACCGCGCAGACGCAGCCGCCGTACCCTCCGGGCCCGGACTAAACCTCCTCGAACCTCGTGCCTGTGGCCCCTAGACGATCCAATGCGTCCTTGATCTCCCCGGAGACGAGCAGCGGGCCCTCCCAGCCCTCGCAGCGCAACACCTTCGCGCTTCCCACCTTGACCTTGTCGATGCGCATGTCACGCACAGAGGCATAGCGACCAACCATATACGGGGCTCCGTCTTCGTGAGTCCAAAGCCGGATCCGGGATGCCTGTTCGTCGATGCAGCGGATGAGGCGTGTAGCCACGAGGATGAGATACTGATCTGGCTGGCCCTCCACATTCACGGGGAGCAGTTGCACATCACCCGGGGCCAGTTCCGCGAACATGGACGCAACCCGGACATGGACCACCGGGATGCCGATCCCCGCTTCCGTGAAGTCCAGTGGCTCGCCCGCGATCTCGACGGGGATTCTCAAGCGCTCTTGGATCTGGAGGGGTTTCCCGTCCGTGAACTGTGCGTCGTCCACTTTGAGGCCCTGACTGTTCCTTGGCATTGCCAAGTGCCAGCGGTGCGGGACATTCACATCGTCGGCTAGCTTGAAGAAACGCTGGGACATGGGCTCCATCTAGCGCGGTTGTGACGCTGCGCCGGCGGTGAGCGCAGTGCCGTGAGCGGTTGCCGTCGTTTCCGACGGCGCGTTCGAGCACGGCTCAGGCGCGTGCCGGTAGCGGCGCGGGTGCATGCACCTCGCGCGTATGACAGGCTTCGGGCCCTGCGCCCGCTGCGGGAGGCACCGAGCCGCCCATGCCCCGGAGGGAACACTCATGACAGGCACCCCGGCCACCCGGCCACCTCCTCGCGTCCTGGCCGATGCCTTCGTCCGCACGCGTGCCCACGAAGGGGCGCTCGTGCTCGGCGCGGCGCTCTTCACCGCGCTGCTCGCCCAGGTCTCCCTCCCGGTGCCCGGCTCCCCGGTGCCCATCACGGGACAGACGCTCGCGGTCGTCCTCACCGCTGCCGTGCTCGGGCCCGTGCGGGGCATGGCCGGGCAGCTCGCCTACCTCCTGCTCGGGGCGGTGGGACTGCCGTTCTATGCGAAGGCTGCCAGTGGCTTCGGGCACGTGCTGGGGCCCACTGGCGGCTACCTCGTGGGCTTCCTTCCCGCGGCCTTCCTCGTGGGCCTGGCGGCGCGGCACGGCTTTGACAGGCAGCCGTGGAAGGCGCTGCCCCTCTTCCTCCTCGGCCAGCTCGTCATCCTCGCCCTTGGCGCTTCCTGGCTCTCCGTGGTGGCCCCGCTCCCCTTCACCACGGCCCTTCAGAAGGGTTTCCTGCCCTTCCTCCCTGGCATGTTGCTCAAGGCCACCATCGCCGGCCTGGGGGTGCCCCTCGCCTGGCGCAGGCTTGGCGCACCTTCCAGAACCAGCGGGTGAGCGCCCAGGAGGGAACGAGGCAGCAGCCGGTAACAGCGCGACCTGCTTAGGGGATTGCGCTCGCCTTGTTGTGGGTTCGATTCCCGCCGCCTCCCTCTCGAGAAGCCCTGCTCACTTCTGGGCAGGAGGGGGAGCCGCCTCCGCCGGAGGGTCCACTTTGTAGCCCGCGCGCTCCAGCATGGTCCTCATCTCGTTGCGGGCCACCGCCTTGTTGAGCGCCTCGACCGGGGCCACCAGCTTCTTCTTGACCAGCTCCAACAAAGCGTCGTTGAGCATCATCATTCCGTGCCCGCGTCCGGTCTGCATCACCGAGGCGATCTGGAACGTCTTTCCCTCGCGGATCAGGTTGGACACCGAGCTGGTGCACAGCAGCACCTCTTGCGCCGCCACGCGACCACCGCCAATGCGCTTGCACAGCGTCTGTGAAATGACGCCCTTGAGCGACTCGGACAACATCATGCGAATCTGCGCCTGACGGTCCGCCGGGAACTGGTCGATGATGCGATCCACCGTGGAGGCCGCCGTGTTCGTGTGCAGCGTCCCGAACACCAGGTGCCCCGTCTCCGCCGTCTCGATGGCGATGGCAATGGTCTCCAGGTCTCGCATCTCACCCACCAGCACCACGTCCGGATCCTCGCGCAGCGCCGCGCGCAGCGCGTCCTTGAAGGAGTCGGTGTGGACGCCGATCTCTCGCTGGTTCACCAGGCACTTCTTGTTCGGGTGAACGAACTCGATGGGGTCCTCGATGGTGATGATGTGGTCCTCGCGGTGCCGGTTGATGTAGTCGACCATCGACGCCAGCGTGGTCGACTTGCCCGAGCCCGTGGGACCGGTGACAAGCACCAACCCCTTGGTGAGGAAGCACAGGTCCAGAATCTGCTTGGACAGCCCCATCTCCTCCGCGCTGCGGATGGTGTTGGGGATCTGCCGCATCACGGCGCCAATGCCCTTCCGGTCCGCGAAGACGTTGACGCGGAAACGTGCTGCCGGCAGCTCATACGCAAAGTCCGTATCGTGCTTCTTCTCCCACTGCTCCTTGTTCTTGTCTGGAGCGATGCTGAAGACCATCGACTTGAGGCGCGCCGAAGTCATCGTGCCGTGCTCCGATATCGGCACCATGTCGCCATCGATGCGCATGTGCGGCACCGTATCGCTGGACAGATGGAGGTCCGAGGCCCGGCGGGTCAGCATCTCCTCCAGGAGGGCAATCATCTGCGCCGCGCCCTCTTCCGTCCGCTCCCGGCTTCTGTCGACCAGTTCCAGGGAGGCGACGGGGGCAGGAGCAGGCGGGGGGGGCTCCGCTGGCGGCTTGGCCGCCGGAGCCGCCACCTTCGCGGAGAGTACCGGAACGGCCGGCTGGGACCCGCGAGCCGTGGCAGCGGGGCGAGGCGCCACGACGGGAGCCGCAGGAGCCGCCGGAGGGCTGGGCGGGGTGGCCATCTCCAGCGGCTCGGAAGGCGAGGCGAACTGGGGGCTCTCCTCTTCCAGATCGACCGTGCCATACATGGTGTGCGGGGCGAAGGGCACCATCGTCACCCGCGCACGGTCCTTCTCCAGCTCGAACTTCACCTGCACCGCGCCCGCGGGTGAAGCGTAGGGAAACAGGGTGAGCCCTCCGGCCGGAAAGGACGCGCGCTGATCCGAAGGCACCAGCTCCGCGATCGCACCGATGATCTGCTGCGTCGTGAGCTGTTGCTTCAGGACTGGCAACAGCCCGGTGGTGGTGCGGATGCTCACCCCACTGCCGGTCTCCATGACGATTTCCAGACTAGAGTCTTTGAGCAACTTCTCGATGATGTAATCAAGTCTGGCCATGATCTCAGCGGGAGAGGGGTTCCACGTAAGCGACGTGACGTTTATTGACGAGCGCTACGCGCTTGTCCTGGATGAGACGAATAAATTGGGGGGCGTCGTTGAGATAATCATTGAGCCGGGTGCGGCCCTCGGGCTGCATATAGATGATAAGCCCCTGCAGCCGCTGTCCGTCCACCAGCCGGATCTCTACTTCATGCTCGGTCAGGATGGTGAGCCTGTCCTCCTCGCGGAGCTCGTGCTCGAGGTCGGTCCGGGCTACCGCGATGGCGACGCTGTTGAAGAAGGTGACCATCCCCGTTGCCACGTCCTGAGCGGGAATGAACCGCGCCTCTCTGTTGAGGAGGTCCGACAGCCGCTCGTTCTCGCTGTAGTCTGGGACTCCCGCCGAGAGAAAGACAGACACCTCTCGCGCCTCACCGCCAGGGAGGATCACCTGGACGATGATGGGGCGTTTCGGAACTCGAAACTCTTCCAAGGAACCTGCCTCCTCACACTGAGGCCACGCCCTCCTGTGCGGGTGGATGGCCGTAGGTCACGCGCCAAGCGGAACCTGAATCCAGAGCGCATCCTATCGAGCGCTTGCCATCCCGCAAGGGCAGGAGCGCATGTCAGGTAGGCCCTTGACCGCCCCGTTGACGTAGCTCGCTCCACGCCTGGTTGAGCCGGCGCGTTTCTTCCGCCGCCAGCGCTTGGAGCTTCGGCCCCAGCTGCGCCACCTTGTCCGGATGGTACTGGGTGATGAGGGCGATGTAGGCCCGCTTCACCTCGGTCAGGGGCGTGCCCGGGGCCACACCGAGCACTTCCCACGGGCTGCTGGGAGCAGCGGCCTGGGCCGCGGGAGGGTCGTCTCCGCCCTCCTCCTCTTCGTCCGCGCGGGACTCTGGCTCGGGGGCCTCTTCTTCTTCTTCCTCGTCCTGGAGTGGAGAGGCTCCGAGTTCCTCCGCACATGGAGGACACAACAGCGTCTCACGGACGCCTGGGCTGCCCTCCTTCGCCTCGCCTTGCCCGGCGCGCGACTCTGGCAGCGTGTAGTCGCCGAAGCATTCGCCACACACCATCCGCCGGCAGTGCTCACAACGCGCGGCACAGTCCGCCTCATCGAGGGCTGTTCCGCAGGTGAAGCAATCCTCGGGCAGCGGTGCCTCTTCGCCGCACGAAGCACAGAAGGTCCACGTGGGATCGAGCTTCGCTTCGCATCCCACGCACGAGGGCGCATCCTCCTCTTCGGAGGGTTGCCAGCGCTGCGCCGTCGCACACCAGGGGCAGTACGGCATGAGCCACGCCACCCGGCCCTCGCATGTGCGGGAGCGGCAGTCGAAGTCGAGCGCATAGCCCTCGGCGGTGTCCGTGGCCTCGTTCTCTTCCTCGAAGGACTCGCCACAGGCCCAGCAACAATTGAACTCGAGGTGCGAGGGTGCTCCGCACGCGTCGCACATGGGGTTGTCGTGCTCGGCCTTCCAGGCCATCTCGACGCCGCACGTGGGGCAGCACCGCATCCACCGCACCGCGTGGAGGTGCGCGCAGGCGGCCTGGGCCGCACGCTTGCGATGGCCCGACGGCTCGGGGAAGGACGGCGCCACTCCTCGGGCCTCGAACGACTCCCACAGACAGCTGCCGCAAGCCTGCCTTCGGGAGGCTCGCGGCGAGGGAACTCCATCGGGGGCCCGGCGCTGGAAGAGCGCCTCCACGTCCGGCGAGCCCGAGTGCAGGCAGTCCTGGCACACGGCGTCACCACAGAGCTCGCAGTTCCCCGCGAGGCGGCGACCGCCAAGCCCCAGGAGGGCGGGCTTCAGGACTTCCAAGCAGCACGGGCACGCGGACATGCGTTCTTCCTCAGTGCTGGATGCGCGTGCCCAATACCTGGAGGAAGCCGGCGATCCAGCGAGGGTGCGCCGGCCAGGCGGGAGCGGTCACCAGGTTGCCGTCCACCACCGCCTCATCCACCGGAACTTGGACGTAGGTTCCCCGGGCCAGCGTCACCTCCGGGCCACAGGCTGGATACGCCGTGCAGCGCTTGCCCTCGAGCACCCCCGCGGCCGCGAGGAGCTGCAGCCCGTGGCAGATGGCGGCGATGGGCTTGCGCGCCTCGGCGAAGTGGCGGACCACCTGGAGCACCTTCGGGTCGAGCCGCAGGTACTCCGGCGCCCGGCCTCCCGGAACCACCAGCCCGTCGTACCCCGAGGCATTGATTTCGGCGAAGGTCGCGTTGACGGTGAAGTTGTGGCCCGGCTTCTCGCTGTACGTCTGGGCCCCATCGAAGTCATGCACGGCGGTGCGGATCGTCTCCCCGGCCTTCTTGTCCGGACAGACTGCGTGGACCGTGTGCCCTACCGCCTGCAGGGCCTGGAACGGCACCATCACCTCGTAGTCCTCCACGTAGTCGCCCACCAGCATCAGCAGCTTCTTGCCAGCCATGGAACCTCCTCCGGGTCGTGCGGCTCGCGCATGGTACGTCCCCTCCTCCGCCCACGCACGAAAGGCGCACCGAGGACCGAGCCTGCCACCCGATGTTCGGGGGTATGCTGTGGCCATGGCAGCCCCCATCACCTTCCGAGCCCTCTCCGAGGCAGACCTTCCCCTGCTACACGACTGGCTCTCGCGGCCGCATGTGGCCGAGTGGTGGGAGCCCACCCCGACCTTCGAGGAGGTACGCGAAGACTACCTGCCACGGCTCGCGCCCCAGGACGTGCGCCCGCTCGACGCCCGAGCGGGCGTGGTGCAGTACCTCGCCTATGAGGGCGACGTACCCTTCGCCTTCGTGCAGGCCTACCGAGTGATGGCCCATCAGCACGAGGGCTGGTGGCAGGACGAGACCGACCCGTGTGCCTTGGGAATCGACCAATTCATCGGCCTGCCCGATCGCCTCGGCCAGGGGCTGGGCACGCGCCTGCTGCGCGCCTTCCTCCAGTTCCTCTTCGAGGACCCTCGCGTCACCACCGTCCAGACCGACCCGAGCCCCGACAACGCACGCGCCATTGCGTGCTACCGCAAGGTGGGCTTCCGAGACGTCGGCCTCGTCACGACGCCCGATGGGCCGGAGCTGCTGCTGCGCGCCACGCGAGACAGCCGAGCGTAGGCACACGGCCTGTCAGTAGGGACTCGCCGTGGGCCGCACGATGATTTCGCTGACGTCGACGTCGGCGGGCTGCTCGACGGCGAAAGCAATGGCCCTGGCAATGGCCTCGGCGGGAATGGAGATCCGGCGGAACTCCTTCATCCCCTCCTTCGCCAAAGGATCGCTGATGCTGTCGGCGAGCTCCGACTCGGTGACTCCTGGCGAGATCACCGTCACCCGGATGTCGCCACCGACTTCCTGGCGGAGCCCCTCGGAGATGGCCATGACAGCGAACTTGGTCGCGCAGTACACGGCCGCCGTGGGAGACACCGCGTGGCCACCAATGGACGAGAGGTTGATGAACTGCCCGCTCCCCTGCTTCTTCATCAGCGGCAGCCCGGCGGCGATGCCGTGCAGCACGCCCCGGATGTTCACATCAATCATCCGGTTCCACTCGTCAACCTTCAGCGCCTCCAGCTTGGACAGCGGCATGACGCCCGCGTTGTTGATGATCACATCCACGCGCCCGAACGTGCTCAGCGCGAAGTCCACGAAGGCCTCCATGTCCTCGCGTTTGGACACGTCCAGCGCGCGGTACCGGGCCGAGCCTCCCTCGGCGGTGATGGCGCCCGCGATCGCCTCGAGCTTGTCGGTGCGCCTGGCGCCCAGCACCACGTGAGCGCCGTGCCTGGCGAGCAGGCGCGCCGCCGCCTCTCCAATTCCGCTGCTGGCCCCGGTGATGACGATGACCTTCCCCTTGATTCCGGACATGGATTCTCCTCAGTGGTTCGTTCAGGAGCCCGTGGCACGTGCGCCTCGGGACCGAGACAAAACTAAGAGCCCTCGCATGACCGCCGGTAGACCGTTCCTGGCGTGCTCTTGCCCAATCCTGCAAGCCCTCCGAGATACGGGGGGCACGCCACTCTGGACGCGGTAGTCTGATGCTCCATGGCGACGAACACACTCCTGCCTGAGCTGGCCGCATGGATCGATCGCTTCACCCCTCGTGACGGCGTGCATCCAACTGCCATCGAGCGCATGGCACTCATCCGCGCCTCGCGTCCCGGTGAGCCGCTCCACGCCCTTCATCAACCCGCCCTGTGTGTCATCGCCCAGGGGAGCAAGCAGGTGATGCTGGGCGAGGAGGTGTACCCGTATGACGCCTCGCAATGCCTCGTGGTCTCCGTGGACCTTCCCGTCACAGGCCAGGTGACACGTGCCACGCCCAAGACGCCTTATCTCTGCTTCCGCCTCGACCTGGACCCCGCCGAGCTCGCTGACCTGATCCTGAAGGCGAACCTGCCCCCACCCACACAGCGAGGCTCTTCCCGAGGCATGTTCCTCAGCCAGACCTCGCCGTTGCTGCTCGAGGCCGTGCTCCGGCTGGTGCGCCTGCTGGATGCGCCCGAGGACATCCCCGCGCTGGCGCCCCTGGCCATGCGCGAGATCCTCTACCGCCTGCTCAAGGGGGAGCACGGCTGGAAGCTGAGCCAGATCGCCACGGCCAACAGCCAGGCCCAGCGCATCGCCAAGACCCTTGGCTGGCTCAAGACCCACTTCGCGGAGCCGCTGCGCATCGAAGACCTCGCGCGAGCGGTACACATGAGTCCCTCCTCGCTACACCACCACTTCAAGGCCGTCACCGCCATGAGCCCGTTGCAGTACCAGAAGCAGCTGCGGCTCCAGGAGGCTCGCCGCCTCCTGCTCAGCGAGGACGTCGACGTGGCCACCGCCGGCTTCCGCGTGGGCTACGAGAGCCCCTCCCAATTCGGCCGAGAGTACCGCCGGTTGTTCGGGAGGCCCCCCGGGTTGGACCTGCGCACCCTGATGCAGAATCCAGGAATTTCTCCTGGTTCTCGCCGCGCCCATCCAGGCTAGAGAATGCCTTCCATGTCGCGACCGCCCTCTCTACCGGTCCCCTCGCCGGCCCCGGCCCTGGGGGAGTTCGCCCGCACCCAGCGACGCGCGGGCCGCTCCGCCCTCGTGGGGCTGGCCATGCTGGGCCTGGTCTCCCTGGGCAGCCCCCTGCTCGCCTACCAAGAGGACGTCCAGAACGCCCGCGAAGAGGTGCTCGAGCACCTCTCCTCCCTGGCCCAGGTGCAGGCCGAGGCGTTAGGGGTACACCTGGGGCTGCTGGAGGCGGAGCTGCGGCGCCTGGCCGAGAACCCGAAGCTCACCCTCAATGAGGGTCCCTCCGGCCCGGAGGTGACCGTGCTGGACAACGCCCTGCACCACACCCAGCTCTTCTCCGAGGGCGTGGCCCTGCTCTCCGCCTCGGGGCGCCGCGTGTGGAGCGATCCACCCCAGATGTCGCTGGGGGACTCCCCCTTGAGCACCCGCCCCTGGTTCCGAAGGGTGCTGGACAAGGCTGTCTCGGACATCGATCTGCTGGAGCGGGACGACGGGCCCCTGGTGGTGGCGGTGCCCATCGTGCGTGAGGGGCAGGTGGTGGGCCTGCTGGTGGGCGAGCTGCGAGGGAGCGCACGCCCGCTGCCGGGAGTGCGGGCGAAGGGCACGAACGTCTCGCTACTCATGGCGAAGAACGGGAAGCTGCTCCTGCCCATGCCCCCGTCGACCCTGGCCTGGACTTCGGAGCTCGCCTCGCGCGTGTTCGCGCTGGCCGAGCAGCCCGGGCTCATCTGCCTGCTGGGCAAGAACATGCTGGGCGCGGCGGCCCCAGTCCCCGTACCGGAGGGGGTCAACGGCATGCTGCTGGCCGTGCTGGAGGATGAGGAGCGGGACACCGCGGTGCTGCGGCGCCGCTTCCTCGGGCAGCTCTTCTTCCACAGCGCCCTGCTGGGCGGCACCCTGGTGCTCTTCACCCTGTTGTTGCGGCGCTCGTACCGCTCGCTGCTCGCCGCCGAGGACCGGCTGCGGCACCAGGAGACGATGGCGGCGCTGGGCTCGGCCAGCCAGCTCATCGCCCACGAGGTGAAGAACGCCCTCAATGGCATCCAGGCGGCCCTCTCGCTGCTGCGGCCTGCCACCAGCAGTGGCGAGGTGGCCCTGCCCGCCCTGCGCGCCCAGGTGCAGCGGCTGGGACACCTGGCGCGCTCGCTGCTGTCCTTTGGCGCGCCGCGGGCCGCCCAGCGTCGCCCCTGCCAGCTCAGCCTGCTGGTGGAGGAGGCGCTGCAGTCGGTGCGCATCCTGCCCGAGGCCGAGGACGTGCCCTTGGGCGTGTCGCTGAAAGAGGGCCTCATCGTTCACGCCGATCCGGCGCTGCTGGTGGCCGCCATCGACAACCTGCTGCGCAACGCGGTGGAGGCGGGCGCGGTGGCGCGCGACACCGGCCTGCGCCCCAGCCCCTGGGTGCGGGTGAGCCTGGCCAGTGAGTCCGGCGAGGCCGTGCTGCTGGTGGAGGACAACGCGGGCGGAGTGGATCCGGACCTGGAGCCGCGCCTGTGGGAGCCCTTCGCCACCGCGCGCGCCAAGGGCGTGGGGCTGGGGCTGCCCATGGCGCGTGCCGCCGTGGAGGCTCACGGAGGAAGCCTCACCTATACTCGTCTGCCCGAGGGCAGCCGTTTCAGCCTTCGCCTACCCCTGGAGAGCGACGCATGAGCACCTCCCTGCTCCTGGTGGACGACGATCGCACCTTCTCTTCGCTCGCCGCTTCGGTCCTCTCGCAGGAGGGCTTCCAGGTGCGCACCGCCCGCTCGCTGCACGAGACGCGCGCGGCGCTCGCCCGCGAGGCCCCGGACCTGGTCATCCTCGATCGCCGCTTGCCGGATGGAGACGGGCTCTCCTTCCTGCCCGAGCTGCGCGCCCAGTTGCCCGGCACCGTGGTGTTGATGGTGACGGCGCACGGAGACATCGCCAGCGCGGTGGAGGCCATCAAGGCGGGCGCGCGCGACTACCTGGCCAAGCCCGTGGAGCTGGATGACCTGGTGCTGCGCGCGCGCCGCGCCGCCCAGGACGTGCAGTTGCAGGAGCGCCTGCGCCGGGCGGAGAGCGCGCTGGAGGGCCGCCGGCGCCTGCTGGCACCGCGCTCGCCGGTGATGCAGAGCACGATGCAGATGCTCGAGCGCATCGCCACCTCGCCCCGCAGCCCCGTGCTGATTCAAGGAGAGACGGGCGCGGGCAAGGAGGTGCTCGCCCGCCAGCTGCACCTGTTGCGCGCGGAGCAGGGGCCCTTTGTCCACGTCAACTGCGCCGCCCTGCCGGACACGCTGGTGGAGAGCGAGCTGTTCGGCCACGAGCGAGGCTCCTTCACCGACGCGCGCACCGCCCGGCGCGGCCTGGTGGAGGTGGCCAATGGCGGCCTGCTCTTCCTGGACGAGGTGGGCGAGTTGCCGCTGGCGCTGCAGGCCAAGCTGCTCACCTTCCTGGACAAGGGCGCCTTCCGGCGGCTTGGCGGCAGCAGCGAGCTGACCAGCAGCGCGCGCGTGGTGGCCGCCACCAACCGGGACCTCACCCAGGAGGTGTCCGCCGGCCGCTTCCGGGAGGATCTCTACTTCCGCCTGAGCGTCTTCAAGGTGGAGGTGCCTCCCTTGCGCGCGCGGCGAGAGGACGTGCTGCCACTGGCCGAGTCGCTGGTGGCCGAGCTGTGCGCGGAGCTGGGTCACCGCCCCGTGGCGCTGTCGGCCGCGGCCCGCGCGCGACTCGAGCGCTACCCCTTCCCCGGCAATGTGCGCGAGCTGCGCAACGTCATCGAGCGCGCCCTGGTGCTCGAGAGCGGCCCTACTCTGGAGCTTGAGTCGCTCTCACCGGGCTCGCAGAGTCCCTCTTCCACGGTGGACCCGACCGCCTTCGTGGTGTCGGGCCCTCCCCGCCCGTTGGACGAGGTGGAGCGCCTGTACGTGCGGCACGTACTCGATCGCATGGAGGGGCGCCGCATGGACGCTTCTCGGGTTTTGGGAATCTCCTATCCCACCTTCCTGCGCCGGCTGGGTGAGGAGTAAGCAGGTATTCAAGGCTTTTTCATTCGCGTCGGCGGCACTTCAAATTTTTTGAAGCCCTCCTTTCATCCCCTCCGCTGACTTCAGAGCGGAGCCGGGCTCCACGCCCCTGGCACGCACCTTGCGAGGTGAGTGCCGAACGCGCGCAGTGCTTCCGAGCGGAGGCACGGCGCCTTGGACAGCGTGGAGGCTGAGAAATGAAGTCTGGCGTGGAGAAGGCTGGCTCCACCGGTTCGTTCCGGGACGTGCTGGCGAAAGATGTACCCGCCTCCTTTGTGGTCTTCCTTGTGGCCCTGCCCTTGTGCATGGGCATCGCCCTGGCATCGGGCGCTCCCATCATGTCTGGCCTCATCGCCGGCGTGGTGGGCGGACTGATCGTCGGCTCCTTCGGTGGCGCACCGCTGCTGGTGAGTGGCCCGGCGGCGGGGTTGGCGGTGATGGTGTTCGGCTTCATCCAGGAGCTGGGCTTCGCGACGACCTGCGCCGCGGTGGCGGCCGCGGGCCTGGTGCAGATGGCGCTGGGCGGCCTGAAGGTGGCGCGCGCCTCGCTGGGCATCTCCCCGGCCGTCATTCACGGCATGCTCGCGGGCATCGGCATCCTCATCGTCCTGGGGCAGCTGCACATCGTCCTGGGCGGAGCGCCGCAGTCCAACGCCTGGGCGAACCTGCGTGAGCTGCCGGCCCAGCTGGCGGATCTGCATGGGCCCGCGACGATCCTCGGCCTGGTCACCATCGGCCTGCTGGTGCTGTGGCAGGTCATGCCCAACAGCCGCCTCAAGCAGGTGCCCGGGCCGCTGGTGGCGGTGCTGGGTGCCTCGGCGGCCGCGGCCATCTGGGGCGCGGACGTGAAGAAGGTGGAGCTCGCGGGTGACCTCTTCAGCAGCCTGCAGCTTCCCTCGCTGCCTCAGGGCAACTGGGGCGCCTTCATCACCGCGGTGCTCTCCCTGGCCCTGGTGGCCAGCGCCGAGTCGCTGCTGAGCGCGGTGGCCACCGACAAGCTGCACACCGGCCCGCGCTCCAACCTGGACCGCGAGCTGTTCGCGCAGGGCATGGCCAACACCCTGTCGGGTCTGGCGGGCGGCCTGCCCATCACCGGCGTCATCGTCCGCAGCGCCGCCAACATCGCCGCGGGGGCCAAGTCGCGCGTGTCCGCCATCCTGCACGGCGTGTGGATGCTGCTCTTCGTCACCCTGCTGGGCTCGATGCTGGGGCTGGTGCCCCTCACCGTGCTGGCGGGCCTGCTCGTCTTCGTGGGGGCGAAGCTGGTGAACACGCACCACATCCAGGAGCTGCGCCGCCGCGGCGAGCTGTCCGTGTACGTGGTGACGGTGGCTGGCGTGGTGGGCATCAACCTGCTGGCCGGCATTGGCCTGGGCCTGGTGGTGGCCGTGGGTCGGCTGCTGTGGCGGCTGGGCCGGGTGAACGTCCAGGTGAAGCAGGCCGGTGAGGTTCACCAGGTGCGCGTGGACGGCGCCCTGACCTTCGTCGGCGTGCCCCGGCTGTCGGCCGCGCTGGCCAGCGTGCCCGTGGGCGCGCAGGTGGAGCTGGACGTCGCGGTCGAGACGTTGGACCACTCTGGCTACGAGGCTCTCGAGAGCTGGTGCCAGACGCATCGCAAGACGGGCGGCAAGGTGTGGATGGAGCCGCTCGAGGACATCTGGAAGCGAAAGGGCGGCAGCGCCGCCCCCAAGGACTCTGCTGTTTCCCCCCCGAATTCTCTCTCCGCGGAAGGTGCCCGATGAAGAAGCTCATTACTGGTCTGCTCGACTTCCAGCGTCACAGCCTGCCTCCCTACCGCGCCACGTTCGCGCGGCTGGCCAAGGGGCAGTCTCCCGACTGCCTGTTCATCACCTGCGCCGACAGCCGCGTGGTGCCCAACCTCCTGGTGTCCATGGATCCGGGCGATCTGTTCGTCATCCGCAACGTGGGCAACATGGTGTCGCCCGCGGATGATGCGGGCCAGTCCACGGGAGACCGCTCCGAGGCGGCGGCGCTGGAATACTCGCTGCTGCACCTGCCGGTGGAGGACATCGTGGTGTGCGGCCACTCCAGCTGCGGTGCCATGAAGGCGCTGCTGGCGGGCAATGCCGATGAGCGCTCCCCCAACCTCGGGGACTGGCTGAACCTGGGCCGCTCCGCGCTGCAGTCCCTGGAGCACGGCGGGCTGGTGGGCCAGGGGCTGCCGCCGGCGGATCAGCTCAGCCAGCTCAACGTGCTCCAGCAGATCAAGCACCTGCGCAGCTACCCGCTGGTGCGCCAGCGCCTGGAGGCCGGCACCCTGCGGCTGCACGGCTGGTGGTTCGACATCGGCAATGCGCAGGTCCATGCCTACCGCCCCGGCCGCGAGCGCTTCGTCCCCATCGACGAGGTCGAGGGAGAGCAGATGCTCGCGGAGCTGCGACACAGTGAGGTGGAGAAGTCCTCCACTTCAGCTGCCTGAGAGGCCAGGCAGCTCCTGCGACACTCCGAAGTGGTACGCGGAGCGTCGCAGGCCCATGATCATCCCATTGTAGGCCGTCACGACGCGGGCAGCTCCGGACGCGCTCGCGACGACCTTCAGCGGGATGAGATGTTCTTCGCGCGGATGGGCGAGCCGTACCGCAGGTGCGGACGCCCACCGCGCGAGGCGTGGGTTACGCTCAGAACCCCCGTGTCGCGGCGCGCAGCCAGCGCCAGTACGCACCCAGGCCCGGCGAGACGCGCGCCTGCGCCCAGCGCACCCGCCTCAGCAGCTTTCCCGTCAGCCCCTTCACCATCGGATCGAGCAAGGCCATCGCCTCGGCACGCTGTCCCTGACGGGCCAGCAGTCGCGCCAGGTCCAGCTTCGGCTCGAAGAGATCCGGGTCGAGCGTGAGCGCCTCCTTCAGCAGGGTGATGGCCTCGCGGCGCTCCTCCTTGCGGTTCAGGTAGAGCCGGCCGCGCAGGAGCATCCGCACCGCATCCGGGCGGCGCCCCTTCTCCATGTTCATCTTCGCCACCTGCTGCCACAGGCTGATGCGCTGCGGAAACGTCTCCGCCGCCTGCGTGTAGACAGCCAGGGCCTTGTCGGCGAAGCCCTTGTCCAGGTGGCCCTTGGCCGCCGCGTGGAAGCTCCCCAGCGCGGCCTCGGGCTCATTCGTTCGCGCCAGCAGCGGCGCCAGCTTGCCGTGGACGACGGGGTCCTGCGGCTCCAGCTCCAAGGCCTTGCGATACCCGGCGATGGCCTTCTTGAGCCGGCCCTTGGACCGGGCGACATCCGCATGGGTGATCAACTCGGAGCGAGTCGGCGGCGCTTTCTGTCGGAAGAGCATGGGCGGTCGTCATCATACCGCCGCCCCATGGACTCAGTGGGCTCGCGCCGCCCACTCCCACGCAGTGCCCTGATGCAGCGCCGCGTAGATGTCGTCACGCAGAATGTTGCACTCCTCGTGTGTCAGCGTGCGGTCCAGCGCGCGCAGCACCACCCGGAGCAGCACATTTTTCTGCCCTGGCGAAATCCCCAACCGCGTCACGGCCGCCGGCGGCAGCGCGTTGTAGGGAGTCTCCGCGCGGACCTCCACGCTCTCCACCATGTGCGCCCGCTCGCCGAGTGCGGCCCGGACCGCGTCTCCCAGCTCCTCGGGCGTCTCCTCCTCCCCGAGCACGAGGGACAGATCCCTCCGCACCTCTGGCATCGACGACACGGGGCGGTAGGGCGACAGGTCCAGCATCTGCGAGGCGATGCGGGGCTCCTCCGAGCGCAGCAGCCGGATGTCGTCCAACCCCTTGCGCAACATCAGGATGCGATCGAGCCCCAGCCCCATCGCCAGGCCCGTGGTGCGCCCGGGCTCCAGCCCGTTCTCCGCCAGCAGCGCCGGCAAGGCCAGACCGCACTCGCCGATCTCCACCCATTGCGAGCCCTCACGCACGTCGATCTGCAGCCCATCCGTCGTGTACGGGTGCCGAGCGGGTTCCATGCGCAGCTCTCGCCCTGGCAGCACGGCGTGGACGAGCGTCTCGATCATCTCGCGCAGCTCCGCCACGCTCAGCGGAGGCCCCCGGCGAATGCGCCACAGGTCCATCTGGTGCGGCTCGCCAGTGTGCAGCCGGTCGATGCAGTCGCGCCGGTACACGAGCCCGGGACAGGCCAGCAGCACATCCTCGGCCGGAGCCGCCGCCAGCCGCCGCAGCAACCCCGGAATCATGGCCGAGGTCTGCGTGCGCAGCAGCGCCGTGTCACAGATGTAGCGCGTGTAGCGCGCGTCTCGCGCGGCTCCCTCGGGTGGGTAGTGAAGGTGATCGTAATTGTCGGCGATGGAGACGATGGGGCTCTGGCGGTGGATGCGAACTTGGCAGCCCCACGCTCCGCGCAGCGCCTCCAACGCGGAGGCGATGAGCTGCTGCAAGGCATGGGGGCCATGGGCGGGGTCGGTGAGATCGCGGACGGACAGGGCGCGCCGAACATCCTCGGCGCTCAGCAGGGACACAGACGACAGCATGGGAAACCTCTCGGATCGGAAGGGAAGCTCAGCGGACATTCCGGAGGCACCGGCGGACGGGCCGCCTGGCGCTACCGGCCTCGAATGCCCCCCCGGCGAGTCCGGGCGAGCGCATCACGCCGAGGTGGCGATCCGCTTCCGAGAGGAGTGCGCGCTACGGCAGCACGACCTCCCGACGCCCAGAGGGAGCCGGTGGGCTGCTAAATCGACGAGCGCACACCACGTGAAGCATGCCGTCATGGTTAACCGCGCCTCGCGCCGTTGGCAAGAGGCCGCTAGAGAACCCCCATGAGCACCATGAGCCCCAGGTTGTCCTCACACTTCGAGGCCGAACTCCGTCAGGCCCAGGAGGCCGAGGCCCACGGCGAGCGCGAGGCCGCGTGGCGGTACCTCGAGCGCGCGCACATCCTCAGCCAGGCCCACGCCGGTCCGCATATCCGCGTGCATTGGAGGATGTTCACCTTCGCCTGGCGGACGCAGAATTACCGCGAGCTCCTCGGCCAGCTTCCCCGCCTCCTGCTGGCGGGCCCCGGCTCCCTCCTGGGGCGCGCGCCCCGGGGCAACACGGGCGGCACAAGCGTGGGAATCTTCACGCCCATGCCGATTCCCGAGGACCTTCAGGCCCTGCTCCGTGACTGAGCGGGCCCAGGGCTCCTCGCCGGCGCTACTGCGCGGACGTGGCCTTCAGGCTGCAGTAGCCCGGAGCCGGGTAGCTGTACCAGGCACAGACGGACGGACAGTACTGCTGGGTGGTGTAGCTGCGGCACCAGGACTCGGGCGGCCCCTGCTGGGTCCGCTCGTCCACCGCCGCCGGAGCCTGCTCGGGGGCTACCGTCTCCTCGACACCGGCGCCACAGCCGCTGAGCAGACCCACCAGACCTACGAGAGCCAACAGACGCATTCGGGTACCTCCAGTTGAAGGGAACCCGGAGCCTATGAAAATTCTGAGAATCCGGAAGACCAATTGGGCCCCCTGTTTACCTGGAGTGCAGTTCCTGGAATACTCCGCCCCAGGTGGAAAAAGCGGCACTTCCACGCAACCGTAAGACGCTCTTCCCGATAACTGGGGCAGGTTTTCCTACACCACCTCGCTGCCGAGAACTCCTCCATGGCCATCAACGTCAACCGCGCTGCTCCGTCCACCGCCACCCGCACCACCGCCACCGCCGCGAGCACCGTGACGGCGCCGCCCGCGGGCATCCGCAAGGGTGATGAGGGCCCGCAGGTGAAGCAGCTGCAGGACGCGCTGGTGAAGCTCAAGTACCTGACCGCGGCGCAGGTGAAGACGGGCCCGGGCGTGTTCGGCGCGCAGACGGAGGCGGCGGTCAAGAAGTTCCAGGCGGACCAGAAGCTGCCCACCACCGGCTACTACGGAGACCTGACGCAGGCGGCCCTGAAGAAGGAGCTGGCCAAGGCGAGCGGCCCGGCCAAGCCGACCGAGCCCACCAAGCCGGGCGTCTTCAAGAAGCCGGCGGTCATCAACGCGCCCTCGCCCAACCAGGACTCGCGCAACGGCGCGGACATCGACACCATCGTCCTGCACCACACCGGCACCAACAACGGCGCGGGGGATCTGGCCCACATGCGCAACGCCAACTCGAAGGTGTCGGCGCACTACATGCTCGACACCGACGGGAAGATCTACCAGCTGGTGGGTGACGAGAAGCGCGCCTGGCACGCGGGCAAGGGCGAGCTGCACGGCGTGCCCACGGACGTGAACGGGCGCTCCATCGGCATCGAGATCGTCAACGACGGCAGCGGCAAGACGCCCTTCACGGACGCGCAGTACAAGGCGCTCACCCAGCTCGTCGGCTACCTGAAGCAGGAGCACAAGGTGCCGGCGGAGAACATCCTGGGCCACAAGGACGTGGCGGTACCCAAGGGCCGCAAGAGCGACCCGGCCGCCAACTTCGACTGGAACCGGCTGCGCAAGGGCATCGCCTAGCCCCTGGATGATTTCGGGGCGCTCAGGCAGTTTGAGCCCTGTTCATGCCTGTCCTGCGCCACGCCTTCACCCTCTACGCCGTACGTGAGCTCGGCCGGTTCTCCTCGTTCCTCTCCCGCGCGCGGGAGAGTGCGCCCCTGGAGGAGGGCCTGCGGTGCCTCCGCGAGGCGAGCGTGGCCACGCTGGGCATGGAGTTCGACACGCTGACGCGCTTCGACGCCGCCTCGGTCGTCGGCCTGTTCACCCACGCGGAGCAGGCACGCATCCTCGCCCGCCTGGTGGATGAGCGGGCGCGGCTCCTGGTGCAACACGGCCAGCTCCAGGCGGGGCTGGAGGACAGTGTGTATGCGGGGCAGCTCCTGGCGTGCTCGCGTCAGCGCTTCGGTGTGCCGAAGGATGCTCGGGCCGCGGAGGTGCTCCTGCGCGAGGTGGGCGAGCCCTCGGCGCTGGTGTGAGGTGCCCTCCCCTCCCGGCTACCAGGGGATGGGCTTGCGGTCTCGGAAGAACCCACCCATGGGCCCGTTGAGCGGGAGCGTCGCCGCCCAGACGATGGTGTCGGCGCCCTCCTCCACGCTCCGAGGCGCATGGGCCCCGCCCATGCGCGTGCGCACCCAGCCCGGGCAGACCGCGTTCACCCGCTGGGACTGGCCCTTCAGCTCCTCGGCCAGCAGGCGCGTGAGCGCGTTGAGCGCCGCCTTCGAGACGGCGTAGGCCGAGCGGGGCCAGCCCTTGCGCGCGTACTGCCCGCTCCGCACGTCCTCGATGAACTCGCGCGCCAGCGCGGCCAGCGCCTCCTTCGTGGGCGGCGGCGGCTCGAAGCGGCGGCGAATCTCTGGTGAGAGGTTGTCCAGCGCCCCCGAGCCGCTCGACACCATGACGATGCGCGCGTTCGGCTCGAGCAGCGGCTGCAGGCGCTCCGTCAGGCGCAGCGGGCCGAAGAAGTTCACCGCGAGGGTGCGCTCGGCGACGTTCACGTCGAAGCCCTCCAGGGTGAGGGCCGCGTTGTTCACGAGCCCCGAGAGCCGCTGATCCTGGCGCTCCAGGCGCACCGTCAGCGCGTCGATGCTCTCGGCGGAGGCCACATCCAGCGGCTCGAAGCTCACCTCCAGCCCCTGGGCGCGCAGCGCGGCGGTGGCCTCCTGACCGGCGGCCGGGTCCTTCGCCGTCAGCAGCACCCGCCTCCCGCTCCGGCCGAGCTGTCGACAGACCTCGAGCCCGATGCCGCGATTGCCCCCCGTGACCAGGACCGCTCCCTGCATGTTCACTCAGCCTCTCCTCTCCCCGAGCCCCTGCCTCGCAGGATACCCAGGCTCCAGCGGTTGGCGGCGATTCGAGCCGCGGTTCTCACGCCACCGAGCGCGGTGGCCAAGGTGCTCTGCCCCGGGAAGACGGAGTCCCCCACGAGCCACAGCCCGTCCATCACCGGCCGAGGGCTCAGCTCACGGTACTGGTGCAGCCCGGCCCGGCGCGGCACGCCTCCCACCGCCCCTCCCTCCCTTCGGGTGAAGCGCTCGAAGGTGCGCGGCGAGGCCGTCAGCTCATGCCGCACATCTCGAGCCCACTCGGGTGCGAGCCGCGTGAGCCCCTCTCGCATCCGAGCCTGGATTCCGGCCAGGTACCGGCCCTGCTCCTCGGGAGCGGCCCCAGCCAGCGTGCGCAGCGGCACATGCGTGGAGACGGTGAGCGTGCGGTGCCCTGGAGGCGCCCGGCCCACGTCCGCCTCGCCGCTGATGGAGACGAAGAGGTGATTGCCCTCCACGAACGGGCTCGCCTCGTCCTGCACGAGCTCCAGGTGGCAGGCCTTGGCCGGAGCGCCCTCCGGAGCTCGCACCACCCGGTACAGCATGGCCGCGCCCCACCCTTCCGCCACGCGCTCGCCCAGCTCCACCAACCGGGGCAGTTGTTCGGAAGACGGGCCCAGCAGACGCAGCAGCCCCTGGGGCAGCACGTTGGCGGCCACGTGCCGGGCCCGCAGCTCTCCCCGGCGTGTCACCACCCGCCACCCTCCTGACTCGGGCGCCAGCGACTTCACCCGGTTGGCCAGCAGCACCTCTCCGCCGCCGCGGGTGATGGCCTCCACGAGCGCCTCCGCCAGCCGGCCGATGCCGCCGCGCACATGCCCCGTCCCGCGCCAGTAGTAGTCCATGGCCGCCATGGCGATGGGGGCCTCCGCCTCGGCGGCGCTGCACTGCACGGTGATCTGGCACAGCCCGTCGAGGTACGTCTTCAGCGGGGTGAAGCGCAGCAGGCCGAAGTGCTCCAGCACCGCACCGAGCGGGCGGCCCAACCAGCGCAGCAGGGACATATAGCGAGGCACGCGGGCCGCATGGCGCAGCAGGGAGCGCGCATCCAGGGGCGGCAGCAGTCCCGGCTCATCGAAGAGGGACCACAGGGCATCGGCCACCTGGCGCTGGTGCGCGAAGAAGCCCTGGAGCCCTCGAACCGGAGCGCCTGGCAGGCCGAAGAGCTGCCCCAGGAAGCGCTGGCGATCCCGGTAGACGCTCAGCCGCAGCGAGGGGGTGCGCAGCTCCACGAGGGGATCCAACCAGTCCACCTCGACCTTGAGCCCATGGCGGCGCACCCACTGGCCGAAGAGCTGCTCCTCGCCCAGCCCGGAGAACAGGGTGGCGCCCGCCTCGAAGGCGTAGCCATCCCGCCGGAAGGTGCTGGCACAACCGCCGGGGTAGTTGAGCGCCTCACATAGCGCCACCCGGGCGCCCCGCTGCACCAGGTCGAGCGCCGTGGCCATCCCGCCGAAGCCCGCTCCCACCACCACCGCGTCGTACCAGGACTCCGACATGGCCCCAGGGATAACGACCTCCCGGCCTTCTCGCGCGTTGTGTCACTTGGAGCGCCGAAAATTGGCACTCCCCGTCCTGCCGCGCACGGGTCTCCCCCTGATTTCGCGGGTCTAGACTGACCCGAGGGCTGGCACGGGCACTGCTTTGGGCCACGGCACGGTCCCCCTCACACGTCCTGTTCTCCCAACGGAGCCCCCGCTCCGTGCAGGAGGCGTGTGTCTCGTGGGGCCGCCAACCCGATGAGGAGCCCCATGACACAGGTACAACCCTACACACCTCGCATGCTGTGGATGACGGCGGTGCTCGCCTTCTCGCTGTGGAGTCCTGGAGCACGCGCCGAGCCTTCTCTCGAGCCCGACACCTTCGAGAAGGAGGACACCCATTCTCCCGCCAAGAAGCGCAAGCCCCAGCGCAACCTCCTCGTCACCACGATCAACCACTCGATGGTCATCGGGGAGAGAGGCGCTCTCTGGGTCTGGGGTGGCATCTCGGGCGAGCGCGCGGGGACCTTGCCGCAGATCGAGCTGGGTCAGGCCACGCCGGTGCGGATGCCCGGTATGAGCGGCGCGGTGTCGATCTCCTCTCTCAGAGAGGGGTACTTCTCCCTGGCGCTGATGAAGGACGGCACCGTGCAGGCCTGGGGGCTCAATCATTCCGGCCAGCTCGGCAACGGCACGACGGAGTCACCGCTCACGCGTGTCCAGGTGCTTGGACTGACCCATGTGGTGTCCCTCTCCGCGGGGACCAACCACTCGCTGGCCGTGCGCGCGGATGGCACGGTGTGGGCCTGGGGCCTCAACAGTTCCGGCCAGCTCGGAGATGGCACCACCCAGCGGCGGCTCGTGCCGGTACAGGTGCCTGGGCTCTCCAACGTGGTGTCCGTCTCGGCGTCTCTCACCCACTCGCTGGCGCTGCACGCGGACGGCACGGTGTCAGCTTGGGGGAGCAATGGCGCTGGTGAGCTCGGGGACGGCACGAAGGAGCGCCGCACCACGCCGGTGAAGGTCCTGGGGCTGACGAAGGTGATGGCGCTCGCCTCGGCGTGGTCCATGTCCTTCGCGCTGAGGGAGAACGGTACCGTGTGGGGTTGGGGCAACAACGCCCAGGGACTGTTCGGCGGCAGTGCGCCCTCGCGCTCCACCGCGGCCCCCATTGCCGGGCTGGACAACGTGGAGGCGCTCTCCGTGAGCGACATGCACGCGCTGGCGCTGAAGAAGAACGGCACGGTGTGGGCTTGGGGCCTGAACTCCTCGGGGCAGTTGGGCGATGGAAGCCAGACCACGAGGCTCACCCCAGGGCCGGTGCCGGGGCTGCATGGCGTAGAGGCGGTGGCCGCGGGCCACCGTCACTCCCTGGTCCTGAAGCGCGATGGGACGCTCTGGGGCTGGGGAGCCAACGAGCTTGGCGCGCTCGGCACGGGCACGGATCGCCGGCTCTCGCCCGTCCCGGTGCTGGGGCTGACGAATGCGCAGGCAAGCGCCGTGGGCTACGGACATGCCCTGGCGGTGCTCGGAGATGGCTCTGTCTGGCGGTGGGGGGACGCCGAGGGGTGGCTCGTGCGGCCAGCGCACGCGACGCCCGCGCCCGTCGCGGGGCTGACGAACATGGTGGCCGTCGGCGCTGGGGATGCGCACGCGCTGGCGGTCCGCGCCGACGGCACCGTGTGGGGCTGGGGGAGTAACGCCTACGGCCAGCTCGGCACAGGTGGGACCGAGGGGGGCTCCACGCCGGTGCAGGCCGTGGGGCTCACGGGTGCGGTAGCCGTAGCGGGGGGTGCTATGCACTCGCTGGCGCTGAAGCAGGACGGCACGGTGTGGGCCTGGGGCAGCAATTCCTTCGGCCAGCTGGGGGATGGAACGATGGAAGACCGCTCCACGCCAGCGCAGGTGCAAGGAATCGACGATGTCACCTCCATCGCCTCCTCCTGGTACTCCTCCGTGGCGCTGCGCGGTGACGGCAGCGTGTGGGCCTGGGGCGCCAACGGCGCGACGCTGGAGAACATGCTCGTGCCACGCAAGGTCGAAGGGCTGGAAAACATCCGCGCCGTGAGCGTGGCCTGGACCCACTCCTATGCCCTCGCTGAGGACGGAACCCTCTGGGAGTGGTTCAAGGCCGGAACCGGCTCCGCGCTCCCCACCCCGGTGGCGGGCATGCCCCATGTGGTGGCGGTAGCCCATACCGAGTCGGGCGCTGTCCTCGTGGTGCGCGACGATGGCACCGTCTGGAGCAAGGGCTACAACAGCAGCGGAGTGCTTGGGGTGGCAGGCGAGACCATGGCTCAGGATTGGATCCAGGTGCCAGGGCTGACGGACGCAGTGTCCCTCTCGGTGCCTCCCATGGCTCCGCGCGTGCTAGCCCTCCGCGCCAATGGCACCGCGATGAGCTGGGGCAACAATCTCAGCAACTCGATCGGAGATGGCATCTCCTCACTGCACCTCACGCCCACCCGCGTGCCGCTGCCCCGCCTGCGGAAGGCGGTGCCCTGACCGCGCGGGCCTACGCCGCGCGCAGCGTGAGGATCGTCACCTCGGGGGGAACGCCGATCCGGAACGGGAGCCAGTGCCCCGTGCCGCCCGAGACGTAGAGGTGACGATCCTTCCACCGGTAGCGCCCGAGCATGAACTCGAAGGCGAACCAGAACAGGGGCATGCCCAGCAGCGCCACCTGCCCTCCGTGGGTGTGGCCCGCCAGCGTAAGGTGGGCCCCCCGCTCCGCCGCGTACGGAAAGAACGAGGGGTGGTGCGTCAGGCACAGCACCAGTTCCTCGGGAGACGTGCCCTGGAAGGCGGTCTCCGACGAGCGCCGGAAACCCTCGGCCTTCGAGCCGACGCGTCGGCTCCTCATGGGGTAGTCCACGCCTACCACTCGCAGCCGCTGCCCCCCGTGCTCGAGGACATGCGAGGCGTCCACCAGCAGGCGGACCGGAGCCCCCCGCTTCTCGAGGCCCTTGTACCCTTCGAGGATGGGCCCGATGCCGCGCCAGTACTCGTGGTTGCCCAGGATGGCGACCATCCCGTGCTGCGCGCGGCACCCGGCGAGCGCCTCCATCGTCTCGTCGAGCTGGGTGAGATCATCGATCAGATCCCCCGTCATCACCTGCAGGTGTACCCCAGCCTCGTTCATCGCCGCCACGGCCTGGCGGACGTACTCCGGGCTGATGAAGGTGCCCACGTGGACGTCGGTGATCTGGCCGATCCGGAAGCCCTCCAGCGCGGGGGGCAGATCCTTCATCCGCACCTCGACTTCAAGGACCTCGAAGCCGGAGATGCCGGTGGCGATGCCCGCCGAGCTCGTCCCCATGGCCAGGAACGGGACGGCGCGCCCCGCGTTCACGAGCAGGCTGCGGCGTTCCAGGTCCACGGCGCCGCTGACCGGGTCCACCGCCAGCGCGGGAGCGCGACGTCCCCGCCACCAGCGCACGAGCAGGAAGGGCAGCCCGAACACCGCAACGATCATCGCCGCGACGGTCCACCCCACGAAGAAGAGCTTCAGCGGCGCGGTCAGGCCGGGCACCTGACCTTGAGGCCCAAGCCCCAGCGCCACGAGCAGGGTCCAGGCCACCAGCGACAGGAGTGTCAGGGCCAGGAACACGCCCACGCGCCGCGCGTTGAGCAGCCCCGGCCACAGCCGCTTCAGCACCAGGTAGCCCAGCAGGTTCACCACCACGAGGGCGAGAATTCGACCGATCCACATGCTCATGTCAGCCCAGGAACTTGGTCATCCGGCCCTGCGCGACGAGCACCCCATCGCGCTCGCGTCGCACGTCCACCTGAACGAAGGCCAGGGTGCGCCCGGACTTGAGCGCGGTGGCCTCCACCAGCACGGTGGAACCTCCCGGCGCCGGGGAGAACCAGGACACGTTGAGGTCCGTGGACACGCCGGGCCGGCCTTCCCGGTCCGCGCTCATGATGGCCAGCGTGCCCACCACGTCCACCAGCGTGGCCACCGCGCCGCCGTGCAGCGCGCCGTGGAGGTTCTGCACCGCCTCGCCGACGGGCAGCCGAACCCGGGCCTTGCCGCCCTCCACCTCGAGCACGTCCATTCCCACCAGCGAGGCGTCATACCCGCCCTGCCCGAAGTGCCCCAGGCGCTCCTTCAGCTTGTCATTCATGCCGCCGCACCATAACCGTCGGCCGGGCGTGATGCTCTCCTACCTTGGAGCCCGGCCTGGGAGCCCCCCAAGGCCCGAAGCTGAGCAGGCGGGAAACCTTCCGAGGGCTGGAGCATCCCTGCGCAAACAAGGAGCGACACACACATGGACTTGGGACTCACAGGGAAGACAGCGCTGGTGACGGGCTCGACGGCGGGCATTGGCCTGGCCACGGCCGTGGGGCTGGCACGCGAGGGAGCGCACGTCGTCCTCAACGGTCGCAGCGAGGAGCGGGTGAAGCGCGCCCGGGAACAGCTCCTCCAGGCTGTGCCCGGCGCGAAGGTGTCGGGCGTGGCGGCGGACTTCGCCTCCGCCCAGGGCGCCGAGGCGGTGACGAAGGCCTTCCCCGAGGTGGACGTGCTGGTGAACAACGTGGGCATCTTCGAGCCCAAGGCGTTCGAGCAGATCCCCGATGAGGACTGGCTGCGCTTCTTCGAGGTGAACGTGATGAGCGGAATCCGGCTCAGCCGCTTCTACTTCCCGAAGATGCGCGCGAAGAACTGGGGCCGCATCATCTTCGTCTCCAGCGAGTCGGCGGTGCAGATCCCCACGGAGATGATCCACTACGGCATGACGAAGACGGCGCAGGTGGCGGTGGCGCGCGGCCTCGCGGAGCTGACGACGGGCACGGGGGTGACGGTGAACACGGTGCTGCCGGGCCCCACGTTCTCCGAGGGCGTGGAGCAGTTCGTCTCCGACCTGGGCAAGACGCAGGGAGTGGACGCGAAGACGGCCGAGCGTGACTTCTTCACCCACGCGCGGCCCACCTCCATTCTCAAGCGCTTCGCCTCTTCGGAGGAGGTGGCGAACCTGATCGTCTACGTGAGCAGCCAGCGCTCCTCGGCCACCAACGGCGCCGCCCTGCGCGTGGACGGCGGCGTGGTGCGGGCCATCCTGTAGGAGTGCGGGCGGCGGACGGCGGGGCCGCTCAGGCGGCGGCCTCGCGCTCCTGCTGGGCCTTCTGGCAGAGCCGCTGGATGTACTGCCAGGCGAACTCGATCTCCCGCAGGCGCTGCTCGGCTTCGGCGCGCAGCTGGGGGTTGAGCTGGGCCACCCGGTCCGGGTGGTGCTGCGCGGCCAGCGTCTGGTACGCGGCGCGGGCCTCCTCCAGCGTGGCGCCCTCCTGGAAGCCCAGGAGCCGCCAGAAGAGCAGCGCCTGAGGGACCTGCACATCCGTGGGGGCCTCGTTCGTCTGGGGACGTGGCGCGGAAGGAATCGGCTCGCCGTCCACGGAGTCCTCGCTGGGCCACGGGTACTCCTCGTTGCGCTTCGGGCGGGCGGCCTGCACTCCCCCGATGAGGGACTGGACCGTCAGCAGGTAGGGGCCCACGCGCAGCTCGTCCTCCGCGGTCACCAGCATGGGCCGCACCACCGGCAGGCCGTTGAGCCAGGTGCCGTTGGTGGAGCCCTCATCCAGCACGAGCGCGCCGCCCTCGATGGCGACCAGCCGGCAATGCACGCCGGACACGGTCTCCTCCGGCAGCACCACCTGGCACTTCTTGGAGCGGCCAACGAAGATCTCCCGACTCGCCAGCGTCTCCTTCACCGTCCGTCGCGTCCCGCTCAACCCCACCGTGATGGTGAACACGTGTACTCCCGTCGTTAGGTGTCCGGCCCGGGGAAACGGGCTGGAGGCATCCCCCCCGCTCTGTCAGAGCACGACTTGTGCCGGCCTGTTGCACCCTCGCGGCCCCAGTTATTTCAATATCTTGGAAAACAGTCGGACAACGGTGCGGCGAAACCAGACATCAAACCGTCAAGATTGCTGTCAGAATTGACAGGCAACGGTGCCACCCCGGGGAACGGATGACGCGCGAGACCGAAGCAAAGGCGGGTGAGGAGGAAGAGGGCCACAACGGGCCCTCGCTCAACCGGACCACCACCATTCCCCTGCCGCCCTCCATCCAGGAGCCGCCGGCGAGCCCCACGCCGACGCGCCGGGAGCGGATACCTCGGGAGCTGCTCGCCAGCGTGGACGCGGAGCCCTACCGCGAGCCCAAGGCGCTGCGCGTCCACCGCGAGGGCGTGCCGGATCTGATCGTCCCGCTGTACCCGGATCGCTCCTATGTGTTCGGGCGGGCCCCGGAGTCCACGGTCGTCTTCCCGCATGACGCCGTCTCGCGCCAGCACGGGCGCCTGTCGTTCCGAGAGGACCATCGCTGGGTGTACCGGGATCTCAACTCGCGCAACCACAGCTTCCTGGGCAAGGTGGAGCTGCCGTTCGAGGGCGATGAGCGCGAGTACTTCCAGGCGATGAGCGCCTCGCAGGACTGGGTGGTCGAGCCGGGCAACATCATCCTGCTGGGCAACGGCCGCAGCCGCATCACCCTGCTGGCCGAGGTCCCCGCGGGGATGGTGGCGGGCCCACGCCCCCGGGTGGGTGGCTCGGTGGCGGCGGTCCAGTTGGAGCGCTCCATCAACATCTGCGCGCGCCACCAACTACCGGTCTTCATCCTCGGCAGGTCCGGCACGGGAAAGACGTTCATCGCCCGGGAGATCCACAGCCGCAGCCGGCTGGACGGCAACTTCGTCATCCTCAACTGCGGGCGGCTGCCGCAGGACGCGAGCATGCTGCACAGCGATCTGCTCGGGCATGTGAAGGGGGCCTTCACGGGCGCGGCCTTCTCACGGGTGGGCAAGTTCTACGTCGCCAATGGCGGCACGCTGTTCCTGGACGAGGTGGAGTTCCTGCCTCCCGCCGCGCAGGACTTCCTCGTCGACATCCTGGAGGGCACGGGCAGCCTGGCACCCCTGGGAGCATCTCCGGACTCGCGCGAGCCCCCGCCGCGCTTCCGGCTCATCTCGGCCTCGAAGACGCCCTTGCAGCAGACGCGGCTGCGGCCCGATCTGGCCCAGCGGCTCGCCACCGGGGATGTGATTGTCCTGCCGGCGCTGGAGGAGCGGCGGGAGGACATCCCCAATCTGGTGGAGACCTTCCTCCACCGCCTGAAGACCGAGCAGCAGTACGACGCGGAGTTCACCAGCGACGCGATCGCCTACCTGCAGCAGGTGGACTGGCCTGGGGAGATTCGCGAGCTGGAGGCCACGGTGAAGGCAGTGGTGGCGCGCGAGGTGGCGGCCCGGGCCATCGACGGCGTGGGCTCGTCCCGGATGATGATCACCCTGGAGGCCGTGAAGGTGTACCTGTCGCAGCGGCGCATGGGGTTTGGTGCCTCGGTGGCCGCGCCTCCGGCCCGGCATTCCATGGCGCTTCCCGCCGTGCGCAAGCGGCCTGGAGACTTGTCCGAGCAGGAGGTCCGAGACGCCTTCGACAAGCACGGCGGAACGAAGACACGGGCCGCGCAGGAGCTCGGCATCGCCCTCAACACCTTCAAGGGGCTGATGAAGAAGTTCGGCATCGAGTGAGCCGCCCACGGTAGGCAGCGCCTTTCCCACCCTGGGCCCCAGCCGTACCCAGGTCCTTCCTCGAAAGGGGCGCGGGCCAGCCCCGGAGTTCGCCTCCTGGACAAACGCACACCGGCATACCGGGTGCAGACCTTGGCGGCGAGCAAGGGGGGCTGGGCGTGAACCGTGGAAGGGTGCTGGGAAGAGGGCTGATGGGGCTGGTCGCGCTGGCAATGCTGGCCCACTGTGGCGGAGGTGGGGAAGCGGACGAGCAAGCCCTCACCGGGGTGGTGGAGGAGGAAGCACAGGGCCTTGCGACCACGCTCACCTTCGGCGCGAGCGCGGATGCCCGCGTGGAGGCTTCCGCGCCCACGCAGAACCTGGGCAGCTCGAGCACCCTGCTCGCGGATCTCTCCCCTCAAGGGGAGAGCTACCTGCGCTTCTCCGTCAGCGGCGTGAGCGGCGCGGTCACACGGGCGACGCTGCGGCTGTACGCCTCCGACGGCACCACGGACGGGCCTCGGGTGTTCCTCACGAGCGGGAGCTGGAGCGAGAGCGGCCTCACCTGGAACAACCGGCCCGCGCTGCCGGCCAGCCCGCTGAGTGACGTGGGGGAGATCGCCAGCGGCACCTGGGTGGAGTACGACGTGACGAGCGCGGTCAGCGGCAATGGCGAATTCCACTTCGCGCTCGTGCCCGCCTCGAGCAATGGCGCCACCTTCTACTCCCGCGAGAGCAGCCAGACGGCGCTGCGCCCCCAGCTCGTGGTGACGCTGGGGACAGCCATGCCCGCCAGCTGCCTGCCGCGCCAGGAGCGCTATCCGCGGACGTACTCCCCTCTCGCGGATACGTTCGTCTCCCAGAGCGAGCCTGACCGGAGCTTCGGCCTGGATCCGGCGCTGCGCGTGGATGGTGAGCCCCGCATGGAGGCCTACCTGCGCTACTTCGTCCTGAACGAGGGCCTGTCCATCGCCGACGCCCGACTGGTGCTCCATGCCTCGGACTCCACCTCGAACGGCCCGGCGCTCTACCGGACGCAGTCCGGCTGGAGCGAGAGCATGACCTGGAACACGCGCCCTCTCCTCTCCGGCGCTCCCATCGGCAACCTGGGTGCGATCAGCGCCGGCTCGCAGGTGACGTATGACTTGCGGAGCGTGGTGACGAGCGAGGGGGCCTACAGCTTCGGCCTCATTCCCGAGTCGGGCGATGGCGTGGTGTTCTCCTCGCTGCAGGACTTCGAGTACTCGCGCGGTCCCAAGCTGGAGTTCACGCTGCAGACGGATCCCTACTGCTCCTACCGGGGCTCGGGAGGCGGCCTCACTCACTTTCTGAAGCGGTATGGCGGCGGGGGCTTCGAGCGGCTGGATGCGATGGCCAGCGACGCCTCGGGCGGCTTCGTCGCGGCGGGGCTCTTCGGCTCCGCGAGCTTCCCCGAGAGCGAGGGCTTCGCGCTGGCGCGCTACACCGCGGAGGGCCAGCCCCAATGGACGCGTGTGGTGGCAACCGATGATGTCCGGGTCCGCGCGCTGGCCATCACACCGGAGGGCAACATCCTCGCGGCGGGCAACTACGAGGGCACTCCGGACCTGGGCACCGGGCCCCTGCCAGCGGTCCCGGATGGGTGGGACTACGCGCCGGGGCTCTTCATCGCCAAGTTCTCCCCCGCCGGGGCAACGGTCTGGGTGCGCGCCTTCTCCCCTCGCCTCGCGGACGGCAGCTATCGCCCCGTGTACCCCGAGGCGATCGCCACCGATGCCCAGGGCAGCCTCGTCCTCGTGGGCTCCTTCGAGGGGCGCATGGACCTGGGCGGAGGACCGCTCGTGGCGAACCCGGACAATCCCTCTCCGCCCATCTTCTCGACCGAGGCGGGCTTCCTGGCGAAGTTCTCCTGGCAGGGTCAGCACCTCTGGTCGCGGGCCTTCTCGACGGACAACGAGAGCCACATCGCCCGGCTGTCGACGGTGTCCACGGACGCGCAGGGGCAGATCTTCGTGGGCGGCATGGCCGCGGCCCGCTCGAACCTGGGAGATGGGCCACTGGGCGAACGCGCCGCCTTCGTGGCGAAATACAGCGCCGCGGGAGGCCTGCTCTGGAAGCGCGTCTTCAGCGGGGCCCGTGCCTGGCGGATGAACGTGCGCGCGGTGGGCACGAGCGCGGTCGCCTTCAGCGGGGACTTGCGAGGCAGCTTCACCTTCGGTGGCGTCACCTATCACAGCGAGGACTCGCACACGCCGGAGTCTCCCTTCCTGGACTTCGCCGGCACGCTGAGCGCCACGGGCGCGGACGCGTGGATCCGCCCGCTGCCCCAGATCGACCTCTTCCAGCTCTCCGTGGGTCCCGAGGGCGCGGTGACCCTCATCGGCTCGGCCCTGGGGACGTTCGACCTCGGAGGAAGCACCCTGGGTTCACCGCAGACGATCGGCTCCCTGCCCTTCGTGGTGCGCTACTCCGCGACGGGCGCTCACCTCTGGTCGCGGACGCTCGACCAGGACTTCGCGGGGCCGCTCCTTCCCGTCCCGACTCCCGATGGAGGGCTGGTGCTGGGAGGCACGCACGTCCAGCCCATCGAGATGGACGGGTACACACTCACCTCGGCGGGAGACATGGACCTGCTCTACCTGCGCCTCCAGCCCTGAGCCTCACTCAGGAGCGGCGCTTCGCGGCGGAGAGGACCCGAGGGCCCACGGCGCACGCGTGCAGCAACACGCACCGGGCGCAGTGGTCCACCACGGGCTTGGCCGGGCACACCCCGCTCATGCCGTAGTGGCACAGCGCGAAGTCGTAGCGGACGGGATCCTCCGCATCCAGCCGCCGCAGGGAGGCCGTCACCTCCTCCGCGGTGCGCCAGCTCAAGTCCGTGCGCTTCGTCAGCCCCAGGTGCCGGGCGATGCGGCCGATGTGGGTATCCAGCGGAATCACCAGCGCCGAGGCCGGCACCCGCTTCCAGATGCCGAAGTCCACCGCGTCCGGCCCGCGCACCATCCACCGCAGGTAGAGGTTGAGCCGCTTGGCCGCCCCGGGCCCCAGGGGCGAGGGCAGCAGGTGGTGCAGTCCGCGCTCCGGGCCGAGCACCCGCCGCAGCTCGCCCATGGGCACGTCCCTCAAGCCCGTGGTGAAGTCACTCAGCGCCCCATGCATCGAGCCGTGGGCCTGCCAGCCCTGGACGAAGAGCGCCTCCAGGCTCCCGAGCTCGCGCAGCGCCCGCCCCATGCCCAGCAGCAGCACCGCCACATCCGTGCCCACGTTGAAGCGGTAGACAAACCCATGCAGCAGCGCACGTGCTCCCTCGGGCTCCAGCGCTCGCACGTAGGCGGCCGGAGAGGGGCCCATTTGCCGCAGCAGCGCGTCCACCTTGGGCCGGAACAGGTCCGCCCGGCCATACGCGAGCGCCGCCGCGAGCAGGGCGCTCACCTCGATGTCTCGCGGGTCGGTGTACCAGTGCGGGAACTCCACGGGATCGAACCCGATGCGCGCCCGCGCATCCGTCGACGCCAGGAAGGAGTCCAGCAGCGGGCGCAGGCGCTCAGCCGCCTTCGGTGACAACCCCGTGCTCTGTGAACGTGGACGGCCTCTCACGCCTCTACTCCGCCTTCTGCCCCTCCTGAGCGGACAGGGCCTCCCCCGTCTTCACCAACCCCTCCTGCAGCTTGTCCAGGAGTTGCTGGAGCGTCTTCAACTCCTGCGCCGTCAGGTGCTTACGCACCTCGTCCTCCAGCCACTGTGACGCGGCACGAAGGGCGGGCAGTTCCGCCCGCCCCTCATCCGTCACCTCCAGGCGCACGCAGCGGCGATCCTCTCCCGGGCAGCGCTTCAGCAGTCCGTCGTCCACCAGCCGGTCGACCAGCCGGCTCACCGCCGGCGCGTCCACCACCAACTGCTCGGCCAGTGCCGCCTGACTGCGCACCTCTCCCTTGTCGATGACCTTGAGGGCCAACAACTGGGTAAAGGGCCTGTCCGTCTGCCTGCTCAGACGACGCATGAGCAGTCGCAGCACGGAGCGGCGAACCGATGCAACTTGCTCCGCAAGAGTCATTGGACGTATTAATGCTTGCGGCATACAACTATTGTCAACTACACCGTTTGGAATGTCCGTCCTCGAGGTGAGTTCCGGACAGCAAAGCTCCCCCGTCCCGCCTCCAGGCATGCCGACCCTCCTCGCTACCGTCCTCGGACTCTTCGCCGCCACGGCGCTGGCCGCTCCCCCCGAGCCCCTGCCCCCACCGACCCCCTTCCAGCCGAAGGTGGAGGACCCGATGCTCGCCCCCGTCGCTCCCGCGCCGAGGCGGGTCCAGAGCTGGGAAGAGGCGCTCACCCTGACGCGAGAGCGCTCCACGGACCTGGGGACCGCGCAGGCCGGTGTCGAGCGCGCCGAGGGCCGCTGGCGTCAGGCGCTGGCCGCGCTGCTGCCCAGCGCGCGCCTCACGGGTGGGACGGCGATAGACGTGCTCCACCCGGACACCCCGGTGTTGTTCTCCGGCTCGCCCCTGTTCGCCGGACAGCTTCCGGGCAGCGGGGGCCAACCCACCACGCCCCTCCTCTCCGGCGCGGTGTCCCTGAACCAGTCGCTGGTGGACGTGGGCGCTTGGCGAGGCCTGTCCTCGGCCGAAGCCGCTCGGGACGGGGCCGAGGCGAGCCTTCATGACGTGCAGCGCCGCCTCACCCAGGGGCTCGCGCGGACCCTGGTGGCCGTGGTTGCCGCCGAGCGCGCCGCCGAGCTCAACCGGCTGGGACTGCGCCAGGCGCTGGAGCGCGCCGCCCTCGTCCAGCGCACGCTCGAGCTGGGCGCGGCCACCCAATTGGACCTGGCCCGCACGCGCCAGGACGTGGAGCTGGCGCGCCAGTCGCTGATCTCCGGAGACGAACAACTGCGCCGGGCCCGTGAAGCGCTCGGGCTGGCGCTGGGCTTCGAGCACGCGGTGGGCGTCAACCCGGGCTTCCAGCTCCAGGGGCTGGTGGCCCAGACGCAGACGAGCTGCGCACCGCTGCAGGCCGTGGGCGAGCGCGCGGATCTGCAGGCCGCGCGGGCCCAGGTGGAATCGGCGCGAGACAGCCGCCGACAGGCCTCCGCGGGCTACCTGCCCACGCTGGGGCTCACGAGCAACGTCTCCGCCTTCACCACCGACCCCGGCCTGGGGCGGGTACCCACCTGGAGCATCGCCGCGGTGCTGTCGGTGCCCATCTGGGAAGGCGGCCTGCGCGGAGGCCTGGTGCGCGAGCGCGCCGGCATCGAGCGGCAGGCGGAAGAGTCCCTGGAGCGCACCCGGCGCGACGTGGAGCTGGAAGTGGCGCGCACCCGGCGAGGTGTCGAGGTGGCCGAGTCGCTGGTGAAGACGGCGACCGAAGGCCGCGCGCTCGCCGAGCAGACGGACCAGCTCACCCGTCGCTCCTTTGAAATTGGCCGCAGCAACAGCCTCGAGCTGGTGCAGAGCGCGGCGGCCCTACGCCAGGCGGAATTGGCCCTGGCGCTGCGTGAGTTCGAGCTTGTCCAGGCACGCCTGGATGCATTCTTGACGGAGGCCCGGTGCGACTGGTGAGACGGGTGCGCCCCCTGAAGGCGCTGGTGACAGGACTGTTTGGAATGACCCTCGCGGCCGGAGCGGTGGGCTGCGGCAGCCAGGCAGCGCCGAAGAGCGCGCCGCCTCCGCGTGAGGTGGAGGTGCTGACGCTGGCGCCCAGCGAGACGCGTGACACGGGTGAGTACCTGGGCACGCTGCTGTCGCGCCAGAGCGTCAACGTGCTGCCGCAGGTGGCGGGCCAGGTGCGCCGCATCCACGTGAGCCCGGGCCAGAAGGTGGAGGCCGGCACGCCGCTGCTCGAGGTGGACGCGCGCACCGAGTCCGCCGCGCTGGAGAACGCCCAGGCGCAGCACAGCTCCGCCTCGGCGAACCTCGAACTGGCGCGACAGACGCGCGAGCGCACCGAGGCCCTCTATAAGGAGGGGCTGGTGAGCGCGCAGGAGCTGGAGCGGGCCCGCTCGCAGGCGGAGACCGCCGAGGCCGCCTCCCGCTCCGCCTCCGCGCAGGTTCAGCAGCGCCAGGTACAGCTCCAGTTCTACGTGGTGCGCGCCCCCTTCGCTGGCACGGTGGGTGACGTGCTGGTGCGCCTGGGCGACTACGTGGGGGCCACTACGCCGCTGACCAGCGTGGCCCAGGCGGACGTGCTCGAGGTGAGCGTGTCGGTGCCGTCCACGCGCGCCCGCGCGCTGCAGCCGAACACGCCGCTGGAGGTGCTCGACAGCCAGGGCCAGGTGCTGATCACCAGCCCCGTCTTCTTCGTCGCCCCGCAGGCGGACCCGCGCACCCAGCTGGTGGAGGTGAAGGCCGCCTTCCGCAACACGGTGGGCCTGCGCCCCAACGAGCTGGTGCGCGCCCGCGTCGTCTACTCCGCCCGCAACGCCCTGCAGCTTCCGGCGCTCGCGGTGGTGCGCCAGAGCGGCCAGCCCTTCGCCTTCGTGGTGCAGGCCAAGGGCGAGCAGAAGGTGGTGGAGCGCCGCCCCATCACCCTGGGGCCTCTCGGAGAGCAGGCCTACGTGGTGGAGAGCGGCCTGCGTGAGGGAGATCAGGTCGCGGTCTCCTCGCTGCAGGCGCTGCGCGATGGGGCAGCGGTCAAGCCCAAGCCCGCGCCGTCCTCGATGGCGAAAGTCAGGCCCGACGCTGGAGGCAGTGGGAGCGGTGGCGGCGGTACCACCGGGGGCAGCCGCTAATGGTTGAGTTCTTCATCCGGCGGCCGATCTTCGCCGCCGTCTGCTCCATTCTGCTGACGCTGGTGGGCGTGCTGGCCATTCCCACGCTGCCCATCGCTCAGTACCCGGACCTCGCTCCGCCCCAGGTGACCGTCACCGCCTCCTACGTGGGCGCGAGCGCCGAGGTGGTGGAGTCCGCCGTCACCATCCCGCTCGAGCAGGAGCTCAACGGGGTGGAGGGTATGCGCTACATCGCCTCCGCCAGCAGCAACGACGGCATCAGCCAGATCACCATCACCTTCGAGCCCACGCGAGACCTCGAGGTGGCCGCCGTCGACGTGCAGAACCGCGTCAGCCGCGCCGCCTCGCGCCTGCCCGCGCAGGTGAACCAGGCGGGCATCGTCGTCAACAAGGCCTCCAGCCAGCTCTTGATGAGCTTCGGCCTCTACAGCTCCGACGAGCGCTACGACTCGAAGTTCCTCAGCAACTACGCGGACGTGAACCTGCGAGACGCGATCAAGCGCGTGCGCGGCGTGGGCGAGGTGCGCATCTTCGGCGAGCGCAAGTTCTCCATGCGCCTGTGGCTGGATCCGACGGAGCTGGCGCGCCGCAAGCTCACCCCTCAGGACGTGACACGCGCGCTGCAGGAGCAGAACCTGCAGGTGGCGGCGGGCCAGGTGGGCCAGGCGCCCTCGCGGGACGACCAGCCCTACCAGCTGGCGGTGCGTGCGCGCGGCCGGCTCATCGAGCCCGAGGAGTTCGGGGAGATCGTCGTGCAGCGCACCCCGGACGGGAAGCTGGTGCGCGTGAAGGACGTGGGCCGCGCGGAGCTGGGCGCGGAGAACTACGGCACGCTGATGCGCTTCAACGGGAAGATGGGCGTGGGCCTGGGCATCTTCCAGCTTCCGACCGCCAACGCGCTGGACGTGCGCGACGGAGCGGTGAAGGAGATGGAGCGGCTGTCCAAGCAGTTCCCTCCGGGGCTGGAGTATCGCGTGGGCACCGACACCACGCTGGCGGTGCGCGCCTCCATCAGCGAGGTGCTGCGCACGCTGGCGGAGGCTATCGCGCTCGTGATTCTCGTCATCTTCCTGTTCCTGCACGGCTGGCGCAGCGTGCTCATCACCGCGCTCACCCTGCCCGTCTCGCTGATAGGCACCTTCGCCTTCGTCAAGCTGTTCAACTTCTCCATCAACACCCTCACCCTCTTCGGACTGACGCTGGCCACGGGTCTGGTGGTGGATGACGCCATCGTGGTCATCGAGAACATCGAACGCTTGATGGCCGAGAAGGGCCTGAAGGCGCGGCAGGCGGCCCGAGAGAGCATGAAGGAGGTGTCCGGCGCGGTGGTGGCCATCTCCATCGTGCTGGTGGCGGTGTTCGTCCCGGTGGCCTTCTTCCCGGGCACCACGGGCGCCATCTACCGGCAGTTCGCGCTCACCATCGCCGCCTCGGTGGCCCTGTCGACCTTCTGCGCGCTGACGCTCACCCCGGCGCTGAGCGCGCTGCTGCTGCGCCACGGCCATGGGCCCAAGTGGATCGTCTTCCGGAAGATCGACCAGGCGCTCGACTGGGCGCGCAGCGGCTATGGGCGGGTGCTGGGCAAGCTGCTGAAGCACCCGGTGCTGGTGCTGCTGGCCTTCCTCGTGTGCGTGGGTGGCACGGTGGCGCTCTTCCGCGTGGTGCCCACGGGCTTCATCCCCGACGAGGACCAGGGCTACATCATCGTCTCCATACAGGGGCCCGAGGGCATGTCGCTGGCGCAGACGGAGAAGGTGCTGCGCGAGGCGGAGGAGGTGCTGCGTGCCCAGGAGGAGGTGACGGGAATGTTCGCCATCGGCGGCTTCTCCTTCGGCGGCAACGGCGCCAACCTCTCCACGGCCTTCGTCATGCTCAAGCCGTGGGAAGAGCGACCGGGCCGTGAGCACTCGGTGGCCGGCCTGGTGGAACGGCTGCGTGGGCCGCTGAGCCGCATCGGCGGAGCGCGCGTGCTGCCCTTCCAGCCTCCCGCCATCCGCGGCGTGGGCACGGTGGGTGGGTTCCAGTACATCGTCGAGGACACCTCGGGCAGCGGCTCGCTGGACGGCCTGGCCAGCGCCGTGCAGGAGCTGGTGGCGCGGGGCAATGAGGAGGGCCGCCTGCGCGGCGTCTTCACCGCCTTCACCGCGGACACCCCGCTGCTGGACGTGGAGGTGGATCGGCAGAAGGCCAAGGCGCTGGGCGTGCCCATCGAGCAGGTGTTCGGCACCCTGCAGCTCTACATGGGCAGCCAGTACGTCAACGACTTCAACTACGCGAGCCGGACCTACCGGGTGTACCTGCAGGCCGAGCAGCAGTTCCGCGACAGCCCCTCGGACATCGGCGCCTTCTACGTGCGCAGCGACAGCGGGGACATGATTCCGCTGGAGGCGCTGGTGAAGGTGACGCCCACCACCTCCGCGCAGACGATCCGCCACTACAACCTCTTCCGCTCCGCGGAGATCAACGGCCAGGGCGCACCGGGCGTGTCCTCCGGTCAGGCGCTGGAGGCCATGGAGGCGCAGGCGGCCCAGCTGCCACAAGGCATGGCCGGAGAGTGGACGGGCATCAGCCTCGAGCAGAAGGAGAGCGGCGGGCAGACGCTGATCATCTTCTCCATGGGCCTGCTCTTCGTGTTCCTGGTGCTGGCGGCCCAGTACGAGAGCTTCACCCTGCCCTTCGTCATCATCCTCTCGGTGCCACTGGCCATCCTGGGGGCCCTGGGGCTGCAGTTCGCGCGCGGGCTGGCCAATGACGTGTTCTGTCAGGTGGGGCTGGTGATGCTGGTGGGCCTCGCGAGCAAGAACGCCATCCTCATCGTGGAGTTCGCCGAGCAGCTGCGCGAGCAGGGCAAGAGCGCGGTGGAGGCGGCGATCGCGGCGGCCGAGGTGCGCCTGCGGCCCATCCTCATGACGTCCATCGCCTTCCTGCTGGGCGTGGTGCCGCTGATGCTGGCCGAGGGCGCGGGCTCCGCGGCCCGCAACTCCTTGGGCACGGCGATCTTCGGCGGAATGTTCGTGTCCACCGTGGTGAACCTCATCTTCATCCCCGGGCTGTACGTGCTGGTGCAGAAGCTGAGGGGAGACGTGCGACGGACTCAGGAGGACGAAGAGGCGGTCGCTCCATCCCACTGAGCCACCCGCTCTCGAAGAGGGGGCCCCTGACGACCGGGGCCCCTCTCGAGGGACTACACGGTCAGAAGATCCTCAGGCTGTAGCCAGGTGCGGTCGGTTCGTACGGGTTCGGGCCATAGCCTGCCTTGTTCCGGACGCGGACGAAGAAGGCGGATTGCGCCGGGACACTGCGGACGATCTTGGACCCCCTGCAGTTCACGTCGGTCACCACGGTGCATTTGTTGTCGTTCGTGGCCAGGAGACTGCCCTGAGCGCCAGTGCTGGCGTTGTAGGCATAGAGATCCAGGATCGTGTCCGAGCCCTGGATGTTGTAGGTCTCGAACGTCGCCTGCGCGGCATTGGGGACGTAGACGACGACCCAGTCCACGTCTCCGACCTCGTGGAAGGTGTGGCCTGTCTGCGGCGTGCCCACGTAGGCCTTGGCGGTCGTCGCGGTGTTGTCGCTCTCGTACGCATCCGGCGCATGCATGGCACAGTAATCGCCCTCGATGGGAGGACCCCAGGGGTCCGCACAGTATCCCCCTTGGCAGGCGCAACCCGAGTGACAGTTCGCGTCGGTCGTGCATGCGCGCCTCGGGGGGGTGCTGCAGGTGTCGCCCTCTGGAGGCGGCCCGAAACCATCGGGCTGGCAGATGCCGTTGATGCAGTCACATCCCGCGGGCTCGTTGCAGTCCTCATTCCTCACGCAATACCTGACGAGCGCCTGCTTGGCCTCGCCGAGCTGTTCAAGGGTCTCCTTGTCTGCCTGCTCGACAGGGGCCTCCGGAATGCCTCCGCAACCCAAGGCTGGGAGGGTGAGCAACACGGGAACGATCCACGAATATCTGGCCATCAGCTCTCTCCTGAGAAGGCGCACGACGCGCTCAAAATCAAAGAGACATGGTGCGAGCGGGCTATGCAGAACGCTTCCGCTTTTCGCTCGAGGCGGAAACCTGCGTTGGCGCCGCTCAGGGCGCTGGCCGAGGCTCGGTGCGCGGCACCAACCCGCGCAGCGGTGTGTCCTGGCCCATGGCGATGAAGGGCGCCCAGAAGTAGGGATGCGGATGCTTCCGGCGAAATGTCCGCATCGCCTCGCGCAGGGCCGTGACGCGGCCCTGCCCCGCCAGCAGGTTCCGGTAGTAGCTCTCCATGAACTCCTGCGTCTTCTCGTCGTTGACGCTCCACAGGCTGGCCACGACCGCCTCCGCCCCAGCCACCACGAACGCCCGGCGCAGGCCGTAGACCCCCTGGCCCTGCTTGATGTCGCCCAGCCCCGTGTCGCAGGCCGACAGCACCACCAGCTGGGTGCCCCACAAGTCGAGCCCCGCCAGCTCCAAGGCCGTCACCAGGGAATCCTCTCGGCGCGCGCCTCCTGGCTGTGCGGCCGAGGCATGGGCTCCCGCCAGCACCAGATACGAGCGAAGCAGCGGGTCCGGAAGACGCTGCGACCTGTCCTCCTCTCCGAGGGCGCAGCATGCCCCCACGGCGCGCGTGCCCACTCCGGTGGGAGCATCCTCTCGGAAGAAGCCGTGGGTGGCGATATGGAGGATGCCGGGTGTGCGCACCTTCAGCAGCGCCTCCTTGGTCGCGGCGCGGCCCAGGAACAGTTGTGCCTGGGGGAACATGCGCTGAATGGCCTCCGCCTCCTTGCGAGTCCCAGGCAGCGGAGGGAAGGGCTGATCCACCCCAGGAGCGCGCATGGCGGAGAAGAAGCGCTCGAGGGCCCCGGAGCGCTCCCTAGCGCCGGCGTCCCCCCTCTCTGGGGACACAGCGGGTGGAGCATCGAAGTCGGGGTCCGCCAAGACGACGACCGAGCGCTCGGGCGCCACCTCCTCGATGCGAGGCAGGAGATCCCTTCCCGAGGTGAGATAGGCGAGCTCGAAGCCATCCTCGAGCATGTGGCGACCATCGTTCAGCACACCGAAGGGCACGAGGGAGAGCTGTCCATCCGTGGAGAGGAACAAGCGCCGAACCTTGCCAAGCCGTGGCACCAGGGGTCGAAAGGCCAGCTTGTAGAGTTCCCTGGCGGCTGACGCGTAGGCGCTCACGTGGCGCGCCAGCACGCGATGCAACTGCAAGGAGGCTCGGTCCAGAGGATCGGCAAGTCCGAGATCCACGGCCTGCGTGCTGCCATCCGCGAAGAGCAGGAGCGCGAGGTAGCGAGGCCCGCCCAAGTCTGGCAAGGCCGGAGCCGCATGACTCTCGTAGGCCACGAACTCAACGAGCACGCTGTCCTTGGGAAGGGAGGCCGCGACGCGGTCAACGAGCTCGGCGGGACGTGGCCGTGTGGCATGCGCACGCAGGGACGCCGAGCGCCGGGCGAGGTCGGCCTCGAGAGTGTCGCTCTGGGCCGCGAGGTCCTTGAGGAGCTGTTGATACTCGGTCGGCGGGCGTGTACCCGGCCCCGCGAGAGACGCCTCCGCGATGCGGGTGCGCAAGGCGCGCAGGTGCTCGAAGGCCTCGCGATCCTCAGGCCCCAGGCTCCGAGAGATGATCTGAGAGGTATCGGCGATCTCCTCGACGGAGCGGCCCTTGCGAAGAAGGGCAGCCGTCAGCGCCAGGCGCCGGACACGGGCATCGTCCGGGTAGGCACGCGCGAGCGCATAGAGTTGCTCCTCACTCTTGCGGAGCAGGCGGAGGAAGCTCTCCAACCCTCGCTCGGAGAAACCGAAGACCTCCTGGCGCAGGTCCGCCTCGGAGACAGCCAAGGCTCTCTCGAAGAGTGGCAGCGCCTCGGCGAGACGCTGCTGCGCGACGCGGAGCAGGGCCAGGTCATGGAGCGAGGTGGCGACGTCCGGGTGCGCTTCACCGAGGACCGTCTCCCGAATCTCCAACGCCCGTTGATGCAACGGCTCGGCCCGCGAGTACTGCCCCTGGTTGAAATAGAGCAACGCGAGATGGTGGAGCGAGCGGGCGACGTTGGGGTGATTCTTGCCAAGCGCCTGTTCGCGAATGGCCAGGGCCCGCAGATGCAGCGGCTCTGCTCGCGCGAAGTGTCCCTGGCTCACGTAGGCACTGGCGAGGTTGCCGAGCGACTCGGCGACATCGGGATGGTCCCTCCCGAAGGCCTGCTCCCGGACTGCCACGGCCTGCTCATACAAGGGCTCGGCCTGCGCGTACCCGCCCTGCGAGGAGTAGAGGTTGGCAAGGCCGTCGAGCGCGAGGGCGACGTTGGGATGACGCTCTCCAAGCGTCGCCTTGGAGATCTCGATGGCCCGCATCGCGAACGGAATTCCCCGCTCGTATTGGCCCTGAGCCATGTAGAGCAGGGAGAGTCCATGGAGCACATCGACCAGATCGGAGTGGCCCTTGCCGAGGGCTTCTTCCTGGATCGCCAGCACGCGTTGGTACAGCGACTCTGACTGTGCGTAACGACCCTGATAGAAGATGAGGTTGGCGAGGTTGTAGAGCGCGTCGGCGATGTAGGGGTGCTTGTCACCGAACGCCGCTGTCCAGATCGCGATGGCGCGCTGATAAAGCGCCTCGGCCCGCGGGTACTTCCCCTGATGCACGTAGGCATTGGCGAGGTTGTTGAGCGACTGAGCGACGTCAGGATGGTTCTTGCCGAGAGTTTCTTCCTTGATCGCGATCGCACGCCCATACAACGACTCGGCCCGCGCGTAATGCCCCTGCTTCATGTGGACGCTGGCGAGGTTGTTGAGTGAGAAGGCGATATCCGGATGATTCCTGGGGAGGCTCTTCTCCCGCACCGCGAGCGCGCGCTCATGGAGCGCCTCGGACCGCGCGAACTGCCCCTGCTGCAAATAGAGGTTGCCCAGATTGTTCAGCGTGGAGGCGACGTCAGGGTGGTCCTTGCCGAGCACTTCCTCCCGGATCTCCAACGCACGCCCATACAGCTGCTCCGCCCGCGCAGGCTGCCCCTGCTTCAAGTAGACAGTCGCGAGCGTGTGGAGCGATTCGGCGACTTCGGGGTGGCGCTCTCCGAAGGCTGCTTCACGGATCGCGAGCGCGCGTTGAAGCAGCAGCTCGGCCCGGGCAAGACTCCCCTGCAACACCTGAACGGCACCGAGCAGGTTGAGGCATTGGGCGACCTCGGGATGCGTGTCTCCCAGCACGGCCTCCCTCAACTCCAGCGCGTGCTCGAGCAACGGCACCGCCTCCGCGTAGTGTCCCGCGGCCTTCTGCTGCTGCCCTTGCTCATAGGCCTGTCTTGCCTCGGTCAAGCGTGGGTCTCGCCCGCCCGGGTCCACCGTGGCGCACGCCACACCGCTCAAGAGCACCAACGCTGCCCGCACCAGGGTTCGCTGAATGCCGCTCTTCATGGCCTTTGTCCTGCACGGAGAGGAGCGCCCTTCTCGTAGGAGCGGTTTCGCAGCAGCACCGCCTCGGCATGCTCCCCCTTGCGGAGCACCTTGCAGCGGTCACCCTCCCCGAGATCCTTCTCCCCTACTTCGAAGCGAGCGGGACATTCCTCCAGGATGCGCTCCACCGCGCTCCCATCCCGCGTGCGGGAGAGGCACCACGCTCCGTCAGCCGTCCACGCCGCCTCGAAGGAGGCCAGCGCCGGCTCCCAGCCCCCCGCCGCCTCCTTCGTGCGCGTCAGCACCGCCAACCCGTCGTACATGTCGATGGGCATGTCTTCGCGCGTGTGGCTGCGTCCGTCTCCGCAGTAGTCCGCTCGCGCCATCCGCGTGCAGGCCTGATGCAGCGCTTCGAGCGAATACCCTGCCTTCTCGCCCCAGGGCTTGTAACCCCACTGGATGCACTTGGCGATCACCCCGTTCTCACATGCGAAGGTGAACCGCCCTGCCTCCTCATGCCTCGCGCCCTTCTCATCCCATACGCCGGGCACGGCCAGGGCGCGGGGCGACGGTACGCGGTGGGTCGCCACGCACGGGTTCTCCCAGGCCTCGCGCTCGGCGTCCCATACCTGGATCTGGTACCACATCACCGAGGGATCCTCGGCGGCCGCCTCCGCCCCACACAGCGCCACCTCCACGGGCGCACCGTCACTCGCCCTGCCCTGCATCACCGCGGAGACCAGCGCCTTGGGCTCACGCGACGCGGCCACCAGCCGCCCCTGCTCCAACCGCACACCGCTCACGGTGGCGGCACCGAGCCGCACACGGCCCAGCTCGACCGAGGCCAGAATGCTGCTCGTCTCGCGCTGCGAGTCCTTGCGGCTCGTGCCCCACAACAGCGTGCCCTGCGGCCAGACCTTGCGCTCGGGAGTCTGGGGCTGACAGGGCGGCACGGACACACGCGCCTTGGGCTGGGCGACCGCGGGCGCTCGCTCTGGCGTGGGAGTGGAAGCCACCGCGACCTCAGCGACCACGACACATGACAGCATCAGAAGGTGTCTCATCCTGGATGTCCTCGCTATCGGCGACGCAGTCGGTGCGCCGTCTCACTGAGAAGAGGCGAGGTGCCGCCAAGCTATGCAACAAGTCGCCATCGCGACCCGCCTCACTCGCCTGGAAGAGAGGCACACAGGCGCACGCCAATCCGAGCATCGCGGTGGCTGGAGGTGCTGGCCTGGCGACTGGCCACCAGGGCGCCGATGTCGCCGTAGTACCAGGCCCCCCCACGCAGAACGATCTCTCCGAAACCGCTCTGCGTGGGCCGGGTCATCTCGAAGGCATTGCCAGCCATGTCCTCGAGGCCGAAGGGACTGAGGGAGGCGCGATGCGATCCCACCTCATCCGGCCCGTAGGCATCTGGCCGAAAGGCGTACGTCGCATCGATGTTGGCGTCGTCCTTCTGGAGCCGGTTGCCATGCGGAAACCGGCGATCGTCCGCCCCTCTCGCCGCACGCGTCCACTCGAGCTCACTGCACAGGCGGGCGCCCGGCAACCGCTGCGTCCGATCGAGCCACGAGAGGTAGCCCACGAGATCGTCGGCCGAGACACCCACCAGGGGAAAGCGTCGCCAGTCCTGTTCAGCGCGAGACTTCCGACCCGGGTAGCGAATGGGTTCGCCAGCCTGGGCCGTGAGGACGGCTCCGCTCACGAGATAGAGGGAGAAGCTCCAGGCGCCATCAGGCAGTCGCCGCAGCGTCACCGCGCTGTTGCCGTTGAAGTTCGGCTTCTCGAGGATGAGCCTCTCGGGTGCGTTCCCGGGCAAGGTGTCCAGGTACGTCAGCCAATCGCCCAGCGTCACCTCGGTCCGCCCGATGAGATAGCCCTGTTCGAGGCAGCTCGAATGCAGAGGCGCACTCTCCAGCATCGCTCTCAGCTCCTCTACATCCGCGCTCCCTTCGAGGCTGCATCCAGAGGGGATGTAGACATAGCCCTCGGGCACCTTCTTGGGGAGCTCGAGGGTGATGCTCTCGCGCGTCCCTCGCTCGAGCAGAAGGGGGAGCTCGACCGGCGCATATCCCTCCCGCGTGATGTGGAGCTGGTAGGAGCCCGGTGGCACGCTCCGCCACTCCATCGGCGTCGAACCGAGAGGCTCCAGAAGAGGCACGGGCTCGCGTCTCCGTCTCCCCTGGTCGTCCACGTAGCGCGTGATCTCGATGCTCGCGCCCGGCGGCTCGGTCACCAGCACGAGCTCCGCTGGGGCGTCGAACTCCTTTCGGAGCGCATCGCCCGCGACAGTCAACCTCCGGAAGCGCTGCACGAGCCGGGTGAGCTCCTCCCTTTGGTAGAAGCGCTCGGCCAGCAGGATCCGCTCATGGATGAGCTGGATGAGTAGCTGGCGTGCGTCCTCTTGATCGCGGGCGCGATCGAGGACCTCTTCGATGGCGCGCTCCGCCTCTGCATAGGAGGCGCCGGACTGCCTGAGTTCTTCGGTGACCTGCCCCCATATCTCCTGGGCGAGGAGCCACCGCTCCTGTGGGTCCAGCGGTATCCCCGGGCCACCCGGAGGCTGGCCCGTGAAGAGTGCCATCGCTTCCGTGCGCCCCTTGCTGGCGCGCTGCCCCAACTCATTCGCCTCGGCGAGCGCCACCCTGGCGTCCGCCATCCGCGCGCTCACGAAGCTCTGGAGTTCCTGGTGCTGCTTCAGGCGCATCACGCCATAGAAGCCCCCCACGACGAGCACGAGGGCCAGCGCGGCGAGCCAGCGACGTTGGCTCCGGCGACGCACGGCGCGCCAGGAGGCGCGGAGGAAGTCCTGCTCTCGGGCCCCCAGGGTCGTGGGATCGAGCGCGCTCGCCTCGTCCAGCTGACGCTCTCGCCACAGGAGATCCTCGACGCGTCCCAGGCGCTCCCACTCCGTCCCGGCGGACTCGATACGCTGACGAAGCGCGCTCTGACCGGCATCCTCGTTGAGCCATTGGTGCAACGTGCCCCAGCTCGCGATGAGCGCCTCGTGAGCGATCTCATAGCTCGCGCGATCTCCAACCTTGCGCACATGCAACAGGCGCCCCTCGACGAGCGCTCTCATGGCGGTGCGCGCCTCGGACGACGCCGCGATGAGCTCCTCCTCGCCGCGCTCACTGCGGGTGCCCTCCGCGGTGATGAGGCGCCCAAGCAAGCGACGCGCGGCCTGCTGCTCGGCCTGGCCAAGGTTCGCGAGCACCCGGTCCGCATGGCGCGACAGCGCGCCGGCCACGCCGCCCATCTCGTCGAGTGACGCCTGGGTGATGCAGCCCCTGGCCGTATCGCGGCGCTCCCAGAGTTCGGCCAGCGCGAACTGGAGCAGGGGCAGGCTGCCCGCGCCTCGCGCCGTGGCCTGGACGAGGGTCTGCACCAGGGCCTCGGATTCGAAGACCACGCCCCTGCGGCGGGCCGGCCCGACGATGGCCTCTCGCACGCGCTCAGAGGAGAGGGGCTTGAGCAGGTACAGCGCCTGCTCGACCACGTCGTCCAGGCCCGACAGCACCCCGACACGCGCGAGGAAGTCGCCCCGCACCGCGAGGAGCACGCGCACGCCCACCGCTGGCAAGGCGAGCTCCCCGAGGAGACTGGCGAAGCGCACCGCCTGCTCGGGCTCGCTCAGGGTGACCAGCTCCTCGAGCTGGTCGATGAAGAGGAGCAGACCGCGCCCCTCCTGGTGAGCCGCTCGCAAGGCGGGCCCCAGATGCTCGGGTGCTTCGGTGAGCCAGCGCCCCAGCTCCGCCTCCGTGCGGCCCAGCACGGGGGCCAGTGCCGCCGCGAGCCTCGCCAGCGGCCGGCGGCCAGGCCCCAGCGTCAGCGTGGAGAACTCGCGATACTCGCCGAGCGCTCCTTGCTCGACGCGAGGGAGGACGCCCGCGCGACAGAGCGAGGACTTGCCCACGCCCGAGTCTCCAGCCACGAGGACCAGCGGCTGACGGCGCAAGCGCTCGAGCACGGCGAGGATCTCGGCATCGCGCCCGAAGAAGAGCGAGCGGTGCTCGGCTTCGAAAGGCGCCAGGCCCCGGTAGGGATTCGCGGAGGGAAGGACGTCCGGCTCGCGGCTCCCTCCCAGCCGCTCGAGCTCAGCGCCGAGCGCGTCAGCCGAGATGAAGCGCACGCTCGGATCGACGGCGAGGCATCGCTCCACGAGCGCCGCGAAGTCGAGATCGACATCTGGCACAGCGGCCGTGAACGAAGGGCTGCTCCCAGGCACCTGTCGCTCTGTCTCTCCGATCGGAGGAAGCGTGCCTGTACAGAGCTCATAGAGCACCAGCCCGAGGGCATAGAGATCGCTCTGCGGCGTCGCCGCCCCTCCATGGAAGAGCTCGGGTGCCATGTAGCGCGGCGTGCCCGCCGCACGAGCACCGCTCGGTCCCACGGGCGCACTCGCATCCACGAGCTCGGCCAGCCCGAAGTCGAGCAGCTTGACCTCGCCTTCCTCGGTGAGGAAGACGTTGGATGGCTTGAGGTCCCGGTGCAGCACGCCCTGGCGATGTGCCGCCGCGAGCCCTCGGGCCAACCCCTGCCCCAGCCTGAGGACGCGCCGCCATGGCAGGGGCAGAGGCAGGTTCGCGAGGCTCTGCCCGACAAGGTACTCGGAGACGAGATAAGGGTGCCCCCCCACCTCGCCCACGCGAAACAGGGTGACGACGTTGGGGTGCTGCAATCGCGCGATGGCGCGTGCCTCGTTATGGAAGCGCGAGCGGATGCGCGCGTTGGGCTGCTGCGCCGCGATGAACTTCACCGCCACCCGCCGATCCAGGAAGCGATCGTGTGCGAGATAGACAAGCCCCATGGCCCCGCGCCCCAGCAGACGCTCGAGCTGGAACTCGTCGAACTCGGTGGGAGGCACCCAACTAGCGGCCGGTGCCCGGGGAGCCGTCTCATTACTTGAGAATCCCTCTCCGTCCACGGGGCTCTGCGCCACGAGCCCTCCCGCCACGCGCAGGTCACCGCGCACGACCGTGACGAAGAGGGCATGGCAGTGCTGGCACCCCGCGACGTGGCGATGGATCGGCTCCAGCTCGTCCGTGACGAGCTGTCCATCGATGAGCCGCGCAAGGAGCTCATCCGTCAGACATGCCGACCCAGCCTGATCTGAGTCACGCGCCATCAACGCTCCGACAGGGACTGCGAATCGGGTTGGAACGCCCGCGACACTAGCCTAATCTCATCTGGCACGGCGGGCGGAAGGCGTGAGACGACAGAGGTAGGCTGGAACCCATGGAAGTGCCGTTAAAGCTCGCCACCACCTTCTTCGAGCATGCACCGGGACGACCGAGCACGCCGAGCCACCTCGCCGAGTTCGAGAACCTGCTTCGTGGCGCATGGGAGACGGGCCAGAGCCCGTGGCCTGGGGTGCTCGTGCCCGCCGAAGTCTTCGTGCGACACCTGGCCAGGCTCCTGCCCGAGGTCAGCGATGCGCCCTCGCTCTCGGAGACGCTCGGACAACTGACACTCGAAGACCTCTATCTGGCATGTGCCTGTGTTCACGGCGTGCCGGACGCGACCGATGTCCTCGAGCGCAACTACCTGGCCAGACTGCCGGCAGTGCTCGCGTACCTCAGGCTCCCCTCTCCTCTCCTCGAGGATCTGTGCCAGATGGTCCGCATCCATCTCCTGCTCGGCACCTCGGAGTCCGGGCCACGGCTGGCCGACTACACAGGCCGCGGAGCGCTGCTGAGCTGGATGCGGGTCATCGCCGCGCGCATGGCCCTCAGGCTGGGCCCTCAGGCTCGGGAGACCCCCGATGAGAACGTCCTCGCGGCCCTGGAGAGCCTGCAGTCCCCCGACCCGGATGCGGAGCTCGATCTCATCAAGCGTCGCTACCGCCCCATGTTCCTCCAGGCCATCCGAGAGGCCTTCGACGCGCTCTCGAGCGAGCAGCGCCACCTGCTCCGGCTCCACTTCGTGGATCGGCTGCCGACGACTCGGATGGCGCCGTTGTTCGGCGTGGACCAGTCAACGGTCTCGCGCTGGATCAAGGCGGCGCGGCAGGCCGTCTACGAGGACACGAAGCGCCTGCTCAAAGGGCGCCTCCGCTTGTCCTCGCGCGAGTTCGAGAGCCTCACGGCCGCCATCGACAGCCATCTGGATCTGAGCTTCAGTCAGATCCTTCAGGACGACGAGCCGGAGAAGAAGTAGCTCCAGGGCGTTCAGGGCGTGAACAGCTCCGCCGACGTGAGGGCTTGTCCACGATTGTAGCCCCCCGCGATGAGCACCTGGCCATTGGGCAACAGCGTCGCCGTATGGGTGCCACGCGCCATGCTCAGGGGGGCCGTGGTGCTCCAATTTCCCGTGGCTGGGTCGTACACCTCCACCGACGCGATGGGGCCCGCCTCATTGAAGCCCCCCGCGATGAGCACCTGACCATTGGGCAGCAGCGTCGCCGTGTGGTGCTCGCGCACCGTGGCCATGGGCCTCGTCATGCGCCAGGTCCCCGTAGCCGGGTCGTACAGCTCCGCCGACGCGAGGGCCTTGGTTCCATTGCTGCCTCCCACGACGAGCACCTGGCTATTGGACAGCACCGTCGCCGTATGCTGATGGCGCGCCGAGTCCATGGAGCCCGTAGCGCTCCAGGCCGCCGTCGCCGGGTCGTACAGCTCCGCCGACGAGGGGTTGCCGGGGGTGGAGCTTCCAAAGCCTCCCGCGACGAGCACCTTGCCATTGGGCAGCAGCGTCACCGTGGCGGAGTGGCGCTCCGTGCCCATGCGTCCCGTGGCGCTCCAGGTTCTCGTGGCGGGGTCGTACAACTCCGACATCGGGTAACTCGTGCCCGTCGCGATGAGCACCTTGCCGTTGGGCAACAGGATCGCCGTATGGTCGGTGGGCCGGGTCAAGGCCAGCTCGCCCACGGAACTCCAGGCTCCCGTGACCGGGTCGTACAGCTCCGACGTGTTCACCGAGTAGCCGGTCTTCCCCGTGCCCCCCGCGACGAGCACCTTGCCGTCGGGCAGCAGGAGCAGCGGGTGGTGGTCGCGCGGCTCGACCATGGGGCCCGTGGCGCTCCAGGTCCCCGTGGCCGGATCATACAGCTCCGCCGAAGCGTGGCGCTTGTCTTCCCTGCCCCCCGAGACGAGCACCTTGCCGTTGGACAGCAAGACCGCCGCGAGGCTGCCGCGCGCCGTGGCCATGGAGCCCGTCGCGGTCCACTTCGCGGAGCAGGCCGGCAGTCCCTTGAGGGTGAAGACCTTGCTGTCGGTCAGGCCGAAGGCATTGGTGACGGTGGCGGTGACGGTCGTGGGCGTGCCCAGTACGGCACAGGCGGGCGCGCTCCAGGTCGCGCGGCTGCGGTTGGCGCCGCTATCGGACGTACCTGGCGTCCCAGCGCTGGCGCTCCAGATGAAGGTGAGCTCGGACCGCTCAGGGTCCTTGGCGGCCACCTTGAAGGTGACCTTGCCGCCCGGCCTGACGTTCATCGTGGACTGAGAGGATTGGGTGATGCGGGGAGGCGAGCGCTGAATGGGCGGAGCCTGGACAGCGGGCGGAGGCGTGACCTGCTCCAGCTCGAGGGTGATGCGCTTGGTCTTGTTCGCGGTGAGGTTGATGCCGGAAACGGAGTCCTCGGCGATCAGGTTGTTGGCGGCATCGAAGGCCCGGACTTGGAAGGAGCGCTGGGCACCGGAGGGAATGTCGTCGAGGGTGCCGCTCCACGTGTCGCCGGTAGCAGTCAGGTCCAGGGAGAGAGAGGAGAAGTCCGTGGCGCTGGCGACGACAGTCACGCGGGAGACGGGAGCGCCAGGAGACGGGGGCACCGAGATGGTGAACTGGGCCGAGCTGGTGTTCGCGGCGGAAGCGTCGCCCGAGAAGAGCGCCAGGGCGAGCGCCAGGAGGAGAGGGGTGAATCTTGTATTCATAAAATGTAAGAACCGTGTTGGGGCAGCCAGAGGGGGGCCGTCCGCGCCTGACGGCAGAGAAAACCTTTAGATTCAAAGTCCCAGTGAGAATTGCTGGAACTCGAACTCTGGCAGCGCGCACTACTGGATGAAGTGCTTGCGGAACTCCGCCAGGGTGCAACCGAAGGTCCCCAGGCTGTCGAAGAGGGCTGTGCCCAACGGGTGCATCGTGACGAAGACGTGCCCTTGGAGGATGGCGGTGCGGACAGGCTCGACGATGCTCGGATGGTCGTTGATGGAGCCGGTGGCGATGGCGTGGACGAAGCTCCGGAAGAGCTCCAGTTGCTCGCCCGTCGAGAGCATGTCGAACGGCTTCTGCGCCTGCGCCTGCGCAAGCTGGTTGAGCACGAGGTGATTCAACGTGACGAAGCCGTAGAGCCCCGTGCGGAAGCGACTGAGCAGCTCCACCCAGTCCATCCTGTGAGTGGTGGTGGTGGTGGTGCTCGGCTTCTTCATCAAGGAGGACACGAGCGAGCCGAGGAAGGACGACTCGTCGATGAGCGGCAGCTTGGTGCGCTCCGAATACGCCTTGAAGAAACCCTTCAGGAACGTGGCGTACACGCCCGTGTCGTTGTCGTTGAAGCCGTAGATGGCGGCGATGTGGGGTCTGCCGGAGAGGTCGATGCAGAACGACTCGAAACAGTTGCTGGGCGCACCCGACTCACCGAGCGCCCAGATCCCCTGGGCTCGGGGCAGCACGAGCACCTTACCCGACGTCATGCTCGGGAAGATGGCGCCTGGGGCGTATTTGTCGAAGATCTCGGGGATGGGATAGACGGTGACCAGCGTGCAGAACTCGTCGAGTTCCCTGGCTTGCAGATGCACCTTCGTGAGCAAGGTCTTCAGCGGCACCACCGAGTCGGAATCCAGGTGGGTGAAGATGATGACGTCGGGCTTGCCCTGCTCGAGCTCGCTCACCGAGTAGGTGACGCCAAGCGAGCAGTTCGATGTGCCGTAGGTGAGAATGCGCTGCACCGGGGCCTTCTTGAGGATGTCGTAGACCTGGTAGTCCGAGTCGATGATGCCGTCGGGCTTCATGGCGCCCTCCCAGGTGAAGACACCGCCCTGGGCCGTGACACGAAGCGTGTAGAACTTCCGCTTGTTCGTCCCCAGGCAGTCGAGCAGGTACTTGCCCTCGATGAGCCGCACCTGCGCGAAGCTCTCCCACCCGACGACGAGATCACAGGTGTTCGACTCCTCGTAATAAACGAGGAAGGAACTCTGGGTGTTCTGAGGGAGCGAGGAGATGTGCTGCTTCACGTTGGCCGGGAGTTGCATCACGGAGGTGTTCTCCGCCTCGGCCATCTCGAGGCCCTCGAGCACTGAGGAATCGAGCAACTGCTCGAACATGTCCCCCAACAGCACGACTCGCTGTCTCCCGTGCCGCTCGATGAGACGCTTCAGGTCGAGCAGGTTCTTCTCCGAGCCCAGGACGATGGGCAGACGGCCATGCACGAAGCTGCTCGAGGAAACGCGCCTCTTGCTCGAGGAGAAGAACATCGACGGCGCAGGGAGCTCCAAGTGCGAGGGGCGCGTCTTCCGGGCAGTCATTCGCCGCTTCTGAGCGTCCTCCCGGCTCTTGACTGCCTTCTGCCGGGCCTCCTCGATGGCTTTGGAATCCCTGAGGCCCACCATCGATGAGCTGCTTCCAACACCTACGAAGCGCTTTGCGGACTGGGAGCCACCAGCCTGGGTGTGTCCACAGAAGGTGCAGACCCGGGGCTCCTGGTCCTCCTGCTCATTCTTCTTGGCGCAGCGCTCGCAAACGAACGACATGGCTCCTCGTCGGGCAACGGTGTGCCGGCGGAGCATAGGGCCCACGGCCCAGGGTTTCAGCCTCGAGTGGCAGGGGCGTCCGTCCCCACACGCTCGTGGAGCCAGCGGAACATGTCCTGCCAGGCCTGGTCCGGCAGCTTGTGGCCCGACTCGTACCAACGCACCGTGTGAGAAGAGCCCGCGGCACGGTGCAAGGCCTCGGCCTTGGCGGGCGGCACGAGCGGGTCCTCTCGGCCGTTCTGGAAGAGGATGCTGCCGGAACGGGCCCGGCCCACCCAATTCATGCCCCCCACGGGCCCCAAGGTGGCGATCCAGGACTCCCGCTCCTCGGGGGACAGCTCCGCGAGAGGCCCCTGGGGCGTGCCATCGAGCGAGGTGAAGTGCGAGACGAAACCGCCGTCCGCGACGTACAGGATATAGGTGGCGGGACGCGCGTCCACGCCCGCGAAGAGCGCTCCCACCGCCCCACCGTAGCTGCCCCCCACGAAGGCGATGCGAGCGGGGTCCACGTCCGGCCGCGCGAGCAACAGGTCCACCGCGCGCTGCAGGTCCACGATGAGCTGCACCTGGTCCGCGCGGTCCGCCGCCGTGAAGGTCACCGCAGAGGCGTTTCGCCGGGCAAAAGGCGCGTCCACCGACACCACCACCGCGCCCCGGCGCGCGAACGGGAGCGCCCGGGGGTGGAGCTGGGCCGCGCTGCCGGGCGCGCCGTGCATCATCACGATGCCCGCCTTCTTCCCCTCCCGCTGCGGGACGAGGATCCGCCCGGTGGCGCGACCTCCCTTCGGACTCGCGAAGGACATCTCATACACCTCCACGCCATCCTCCACCGACAGCCGCTCCGTCTTCAGATCGAGAGGAGCAGCGCGGTCGTACGCGAACAGAGCGCGCTCCTCGTCCGAGGCAACGGACGGCTTGGGCGCGGACGCGACAGCGAGGGTGGGAGCGAACAACAACGAGAGCGCGAGCAGCGTGGTGCGGGTCATGGGAGCCTCCGGGCCCTGCCGCGATCCGGGCAGGGGGCGCTCACCGCGAGAGTGCGGGGCGCCACTCACCGACCAAGCAGGCCGCGTGCCACCACTCGGGCACACGCTCGGCGCCCGAAGGAGACGCGTGACTCCGTGAGCCCTGCGTTCACCTCCGGGACCCGGGCCTCCCAGAAACGGACAGTGCCAGGCTCAGCGCGTCAGCTCGCGTACGGCGTGCCCCAGCTCCGGAAGGATGAGCGCCTCCAGCGCCAGCTTCACCGCCTGAGGCGAGCCCGGCATCGCGAAGACGATCATCCCCTGGTACGTGCCCGCCGTGGCGCGCGAGAGCATCGCCGGGCTGCCGATCTGCTCGTACGAGAGCATCCGGAAGATCTCCCCGAAGCCCGGCAGCTCCTTCTCGAACAGGCCGCGCAGCGTCTCCACCGTGGAGTCCCGCCGGCCAATCCCCGTGCCCCCGTTGAAGAGCACCGCCCGCGCGCCCGCACCCGCCGCCTCGGCCAGCGCGGCTCGGATCGCCTCCGGATCGTCCTTCACCACCTTGTAACCGCACAGCGTGTGCCCCGCGGCCTCCAGCCCGCCGCGCAGCGCCTTGCCGCTCTCGTCCTTCGCCTCGTCCCGGCTGTCCGAGCACGTCACCACGAACGCGCTCACCTGCGCCGGCGCGTGCGACTTGTGCTCCTCGGCCGCGTGCGAGTGGCCGTGGTCGGCGTGCGGGTGATGGTGGTGGTGGTGATGGTGGTGCTTGTGACCATGATCGTGGTCATGGTCGTGGTCGTGGTCGTGGTCGTGGCCGTCGTGTCCCATGGATGCCCTCCCGCTTGAACGGTGCGCTACTTGGAGAAGGTCTCGTCAATGACGAGCTGCCCGTTCTCCACTTCGACCTTCACCACCGGCTGGTCATCGGCGATGCCGGGAGAGGTCACGTTCTGCCCGGTGTCCATGTCGAAGCCGACCTCGTGGCAGGGGCAGACGACCAGGTTGTCCTCGATGCGCCCACCCGACAGCAGGCAGCCGGCGTGGTTGCACCAGTCATCGAGCCCCTTGTAGCGCCCGTTGACCTTGGCCACGCACACATTGCGCTTGCCTACCTCGTAGCCCCGCAGCTCCTTCTCGGCGAAATCCGCTGGTCCGAGCTTGATCTTCATCGGCTTCGTTCTTCCTCTAGATGACAGGTTGGCACTCCTTCTACCCTGCCCCGCTGGACTGAGGGAGTGCTTCCTGAGGCTCCACTCACGCCTGCGCGCTCGCTCCCTTCGGGTTACCTTCCCTACCGTGAACCCGAACACCCTCGACAAAGCCGCCGTCGCCAAGATCCTCCGGGAGCTCTCCCTGCTGCTCCAGCTCAAGGGGGAGAACGCCTTCAAGGTCCGCGCCTATGACACCGCCGCGGACCGGATCCTGGGGATGACCCAGGACCTGGGCGCCCTGGTACGGGAAGGTCGCCTGCAAGAGCTCCCAGGGATCGGCCAGGGGCTGGCCGAGAAGATCTCCGAGCTGGTGAGCACGGGGAAGCTTGGCTTCCACGAGGAGCTCAAGGCCGAGTTCCCTCCGGGCCTCCTGGAGATGCTCCAGCTGCCGGACATGGGGCCCAAGAAGGCGATGGCGCTGTGGCGCGAGCTGCAGGTGGGCAGCGTGGCGGACCTGGAGCGGGCCTGCCGCGAGGGCCGGGTGCGCGCGCTCAAGGGCTTTGGGGCCAAGAGCGAGGCGAAGATCCTCGAAGGCATCGCCCTGCACCAGCGGGCGCAGGGCAAGCGCAAGCTCCTGGGAGACGTGCTGCCCACGGTCGAGGGCCTCCTGGAGCTGCTCCGGGCCGCGCCCGGCGTGGTGCGCGTCAGCCCGGCGGGCAGTGTGCGCCGCCGTGCCGAGACGGTGGGAGATGTAGACCTGCTGGCCTCGGCGCCCCAGGCGGGGCCAGTGCTGGACGTGCTGGCCAACGCGCCGGGAGTGGCGGTGCTGATCGGCAAGGGCGAGAGCAAGTGCTCGGTGCGAATGACGGAGGCAGACCTGCAGGTGGATCTGCGCGTGCTGCCGGACGAGGACTTCGCCACGGCGCTGCACCACTTCACCGGCTCCAAGGCCCACCATGTGCGCCTGCGCGGCATGGGCCAGGACAAGGGGCTGAAGATCTCCGAGTGGGGTGTCCACCAGGAGGACGGCACCAAGCTGCCCATCCGGGACGAGGCGGACATCTACCGGCTGCTGGGGATGCAGTACGTCCCGCCCGAGCTGCGCGAGGACAGCGGTGAGATCGAGGCGGCGCTGGAGGGCCGGCTGCCCGAGGATCTGGTGTCCCTTGAGGACGTGCTGGGCGTGGTGCATTGCCACAGCACCTGGTCGGACGGGAAGAACTCGCTGGAGGAGATGGCGCGAGCGGCGCAGGCCCTGGGGCTGAAGTACCTCACGGTCACCGAGCACAGCCAGGCGGCCGTCTACGCGGGAGGCCTCAAGGAGGACGATCTCAAGCGCCAGTGGGACGAGATCGACCGGGTGAACGCGGCGGTGCCGGGCCTGCGGCTGCTCAAGGGCATCGAGGTGGACATCCTGGAGTCGGGGGCGCTCGACTACCGCGACAGCGTGCTGGAGCGGTGCGAGCTGGTCATCGGCTCGGTCCACATCCGGCACAGCATGAACGAGGAGCAGATGACGCAGCGGCTGCTCAACGCCATGGACAACCCGCACCTGAACATCATCGGGCACCCCACCGGGCGCCTCATCCACGAGCGGGAGCCGTACCCGGTGCGCATGGAGGCGGTGCTGGACAAGGCGGCCGCGCGCGGCGTGGTGATGGAAGTGAACGGCAAGCCGGCTCGCCTGGACCTGAAGGCCGAGCACGTGCGGCAGGCCGTCCAGCGGGGAGTGAAGCTGGTGGTGAGCGCGGACGCACACCGCCGGGAGGATCTCAACCACCTGGTCTTCGCCGTGGCCACCGCGCGCCGGGGCTGGGCGCGCAAGGGAGAGGTGCTCAACACCCTGCCCGCGGACCGGTTCATCTCCACCCTCAAGGGCCTCCGGTGCTAACCTCGTGGCGCGGTGACGCCTCGCCTCCTTGCCCCCCTGCTCTTCTGCTTCGCTCTCGCGGCCCACGCCTCCGGGCCCGAGCGGCCCTCCCGCGCCGACCTGCAGCGGGCGCTGGAACTCCATGAGCGCTCGGTGGTGCGCGTCCACGGGCCTCGTCGTGCGGGTCCCGGCGTCATCGTCGGCAGCGCGGGCCAGGTGCTCACCTCCGTGGAGCACGTGAGCCTGGAGGCCGCGGAGGTAGAGTTCGGCGGAAAGCGCCTGCCCGGCGCGGTGGTGCTCGCCAACGCGTACCTCAAGATCGCCGTCGTCGCCGCGCCTCAGGGCAGCTACCCCTCCGTGCCCGTGAAGGCGCAGCCCGAGGACCTCGACGGAAAGTGGCTCATCGGCGTCGCCCCGGGCCGCGGCAAGCAAGCCTCGCACCCGTTCACCGCCGTGGCGCGGCGCACGAAAGAGCCCTTCGTGGACGTGGACCTGCCGCTGGCGCCGGGTACGCCCCTCTTCGATGTGCAGGGGCGCCTGGCGGCGGTGGTCGTGCAACGGCGCGCGGGCGGCTGTCGGGCGCTGCCGCTGGAGTCCGTGAAGCTCCAGCTCGCCTCCACGGCGGGGAGTCCATGAGCCCGTCACCCTCGGGACCTCCCTGGCGCCTGTCCGCTGTTCAGGAGGTGCTGGCCCTCTGGGCCGTGGGCTTCCTGGGCATCGTCATCGCGTTCCTGTTCTTCGGCGGCTCCAGCATCCCCAAGCTCGTGGCCACCGTGGGCTTCCTCTACCTGCCGCTCATCCCCATGCGCTGGCGCGAGGAGGACTACCGCGACTACGGCCTGTCCCTGCGCGCCTGGCGCCAGGACGTGAAGCTGTTCCTCGGGCTGAGCCTGGTGGTGGGCCCGCTGTTCTTCCTGGGCTTCTACGCCTGGGCGGAGCTGGTGCCCCACCTGCCTCAAGCGCTGGCCCGGCACCTCACCCCGCACATCGGCCCGGCGCACTTCTCGCCCCGGCTGCCCCCGCGCTTCGGCGAGTGGGTCATCGACCAACTCTTCGTCGTCGCGCTGCCCGAGGAGTTCTTCTACCGGGGCTACATGCAGACGCGGCTGCGCGACGCGTGGCCCGGCGGACGCAAGGTGTTCGGCGCGCGGCTGGGGCCTGCCTTCTGGCTCACGGCCGTGCTCTTTGCCCTGGGACACCTGGCCATCTTCCAGGTCTGGCGCCTGTCGGTGTTCTTCCCCGCGCTGCTGTTCGGCTGGATGCGCGAGCGCTCCGGCACCGTCCTGGGAGCAGCCCTGTTCCACGCCGCCTGCAACCTCTACGTGCGCTTCCTCGAGGTCTCCTTCTTCGGGTGACGAGGCTCGCATCCACGCGCGGTTTGCTTGGATTCACTTTGAGTCCCGGGAATAGGCTATAGCTAGCCTCTGGCTGCGCCCCTGCACGAAGCGGGCGGCGCCCATCCGAAGGGGCTTTCCGGTGAATCGTCGTCCGCAGAGAAGTCCGGCACTCGCCTGGGCCATGGTGCTCGGGCTGAGCGTGGTCGTCTGGGCGCCCTCCGCCCTGGCCCAGCAGAACGCTTCCGTCATCACCGGCACGGTGGTGGATGCCAGCAACCAGCAGCCCATCGCGGACGTCACCGTCACGGCCTCCTCTCCCGCGCTCCAAGGAGAAGAGGTCTCCGTCACGGACGCCACGGGCACCTACCGGCTGCCCCAGCTGCCTCCGGGCGTGTACACGCTGCGCTTCGAGAAGGAGAGCTTCCAGCCCTACTCGCGCGCGGATGTCACCCTGCGCCTCAACCGCACCATCCGACTCAACGCCCAGCTGCTGCCGGATACGTTCCAGACGACGCTGGAGATCTCCGGCACCCCGCCCGCCGTCGACGTGGGCTCGAGCCGCACGGGCCTGAGCGTGGACACGGACCTGGTGCGCAACATCGCGGTGGTGCGCCCCGGCTCCAAGGGCGCCGCGGCCCGCTCCTTCGAGAGCCTCGCGGAGCTCGCCCCGGGCGCCACCTCGGATGCCTACGGCGTCTCCCTCAACGGCACCACCTCCCCGGAGAACGGCTTCCTGGTAGACGGCCTGTCCACGGGCAACCCGGCCATCGGCGTGCTCGGCTCGCCCATCTCCGTCGAGTTCATCCAGGAGGTGAACGTCATCACCGGCGGCTTCATGCCCGAGTTCGGCCGCTCCACCGGTGGCGTCATCACCGCCGTCACCAAGTCGGGCTCCAACGAGTTCCACGGCTCGCTCTTCACCAACCTCACCCCCGGCGCCCTGGAGGCGAACCCCACCCTCATCCCCCGCGAGGGCAGCACCATCACCACGGCGCAGCGGCTGTGGAACCTGGGAGACTTCGGCGGAGACCTGGGCGGCCCCATCATCAAGGACAAGCTCTGGTTCTACGTGGGCGTGGCGCCCTCCTTCACCCGCCGTCAGCTCGAGCGCAACCTCAACTCCTTCGTGCTCGATGACAGCGGCAACCGCGTCCGCGACGAGAACGGCTTCTCCCGCACCGAGCGCATCCCCGGCACCACCACGAACTACTTCGCCGACCAGCGCACCGTGCAGTACCTGGGCAAGCTCACGTGGCAGGCCCACACGGACCACACGCTCACCTTCTCCGTCTTCGGCGCCCCCACCCGCTCCGGCGGCGATGGCCGCTTCGCCTACCGCGTGGAGGACAACGCCGTGGAGGTGGAGAACATCGCCGGGGACTACTCCGCCTACGCCCACACCAACAAGGTGGACTCGCGGGACTTGTCCCTGAAGCTGGCCTCGTCCTTCCTGGACAAGCGCGTGCTGCTGGACGCCACGGTGGGCTGGCACCACCAGCTCGACTCCAGCCTCCCCTCGGATGGCAGCGGCATCGGCAACGCCGAGGGCCTGTCCGGCGTGCCCCAGTTCGAGATGCAGCGCTCCACCCGCCCGGATCCCGACAACCCCGGCCGGAGCCTGCCCGCCTTCTACTCCATCAATGACTTCGAGCTGCTGCCGGATCCGTCGGTGTGTGATCCGTCCGGAACCGTCAACGCCACGCGCTGCCCGGTGACCAACTACCTGCTGGGCGGCCCCGGCTTGCTGATAGACCGCACCGTGGACCGCTACCAGGGCAACGTGGTGGGCACGCTGCTGCTCACCGCCCTGGGCCACCACGTCATCAAGGCCGGCTTCGACGCGGAGATAATGACCAACAAGGACGCGCGCGCCTACTCGGGCCAGGTGCTCTACCGCGAGAACGTCAACGGCGCCTCCTTCCAGGACTTCCGCGCCTTCGGCTACCTGGTGGGGCCGGACGACGTCGTCATCCAGCCCGTGGTGAACACCTCCACCCGCGCCGCCGCCGTGGGCGGCTTCCTCCAGGACTCCTGGAGCGTGATGGACAAGGTCACCCTGAACATGGGCCTGCGCTACGACACGCAGACCATCTACGGCAACGGCGGGGACGTGGCCTTCAACCTGCCCCACCAGCTCTCCCCACGCGTGGGCCTCATCTACGACTTCACCCAGCAGGGCCGCTCCAAGCTCTTCGCCAGCTACGCGCGCTACTACCAGAACGCGGTGCTGGCCATGGTGAACTCGCAGTTCTCGAACACCACCCGCATCCAGGCCAACCGTCGGCGCGCGCCCCTGGGCGCCGGCCCCGGGTGCGATCCGCTGCAGCAGGCCTCGCCCTACCTGGAGTGCCGGGACCCCGCCAACGTGATTCCCTCGGGCAGCCCCGAGACGGTCAGCCGGCTCTACAGCCAGACGTTCGCCATCAACAGCCCGGTGGATCCGGAGCTGGAGCCGCAGTCCTCGGACGAGTGGGTGGTGGGCGGTGAGTACGAGGTGTTGCCGAGCGCCACGGTGGGCATGACCTACACGCACCGGGACATGAACGCGGTCATCGAGGACATGTCTCGCAACGAGGCGACCAACTACTTCATCGGCAACCCGAGCCGGGGCATCGCCTCCGAGTTCCCCGAGCCGGTGCGCAACTACGACGCCGTCACCCTGTACTTCAACAAGGTGTTCGCGGACTTGTGGCTGGTGCAGGCCAGCTACACCTGGTCGCGCCTGTGGGGGAATTACTCTGGCCTGTTCCGCCCGGAGAACCTGCAGCTTGCGCCCAACGTCACCTCGGACTTCGATCTCATCTCGCTCACCGAGAACCGGATGGGCCTGCTGCTGCTGGACCGCACCCACGCGGTGAAGCTCAACGGAGCCAAGGAGTTCCCGCTGTCGAGCAAGCTCAGCCTGAACCTGGGCATGTCTTACCGAGGCAACTCGGGCACGCCGCTCAACGTCACGGGCGCGCACTACATCTACGGTCCGGAATTCACCTTCATCCTCCCGCGCGGATCGGGGGGCCGGCTGCCCTTCGTCCACAACATCGACACGCGCCTGAGCGCCAACTACCGGCTCACCGGGAACATGGTGGCGAGCGTGAGCGTGGATGTGTTCAACCTCTTCAACTTCCAGTCGGCCACCAGCGTGGACCAGCGCTACACGTCGGAGACGGTGGATGCCATCATCGGCGGCACGCAGGCGGACCTGGCGAACCTGAAGGCGCGCGGCACCGACCGGACCGTCGTCGTGAACCCCAACTACGGCAAGCCCACCTCCTACCAGTCGCCCCGCAGCCTCCGGTTCGGCGCGCGGCTGTCCTTCTAAGCGGAGCCCACCCCATGAAGACACGACGAGCCTTCGCTTGGATCCTCCCGCTCGGCTGCGCCACCCTGTTGGGCGCGTGCGACGTCGAGCAGCCCCTGCCGCAATGCACGATTGGCCGTGGCGAGCACGCCGTGCGCTACACCCTGGTGAGCGGCAGTGGCGCGTGCGCCACCAAGCGCGCCGAGAAGGTGGGAGCGCAGATCTTCCGCACTCCGGGTTCGGGCATTCCGCCCACCCTGGTCCTCAAGCCGTCGCCCCTGGCGGCCAATGAAGGGCGCGACACGGCGAACTCCGTCACGGCCTCGGGAGATTTCACCACCGAGTACCCGGGAGACAACGAGGTGTGCGCGGCCCCCGACTTCTCCGAGGCCCGGCAGCTCGTGGCGCAGGGCGACGGGACGACGAAGGACCTGCGCTACCAGTGGAGCAACGTCCGGGTGCAGGGTTCCGCTGCGATTCCGGGGACGCAGTGGACGGCGGATCTCGTCTACTCGGAGGGTGAGTGCTCCGCGACGTACCAGGCGGTGGGCATGTTCCCGGCGATTCAGTGCGTGCGCACCGTGGGGAACACGGTGGAGCGAGACCCGAGCATCTGCCAGCAGCCACGGCCCGGCCTGTCCATCGACCCGGCCTTCCCGACGTTCTGTGAAGAGACCACGAACCTGTGCGTGCTGGCCGGTGAGCCGCCTTCACTGATTGCCCAGCCGTAGGAGCGCCTCCCAAGACACCAGCCACCCTCACGGGTTATCGGAGGTTGGCTGGCGCGGAGCAGAGAAGATGGGCAGGTAGCAGCTACCGTCCCACTCGTATCCAGCATCACCGCAGGGAGCCTTGGTCGTACCGATTTGTACCCAACACCCTCCATGAAGTTCTACCTCACCGCGAGGATGACACGGCGGGCGTCGCTGTCCCTTGAAGGGTTCCTTGGGCATGTCGAGCGCAATCCCCGCCCGCCCTGGTAACACCGGAGAGTTGAGCGGAAGTGGCGCGGTGAGCACGCCTTCCCCCAGCCCAACGACGCCTCCATCCACCCCGGCGTCCTGCTCCTCCCCTCGTGCCACCTCTCTCGGAAGTTCTTCTTCGAACTCCACGCGCGAGGGTCGGGACGACAGCAGCCAAACACAGATTAGAACTCCGAGCACCGTGGCACCGACAAGCCAGGGAGTCAGTCGCGCGATGGCACGCGCCCACCACGGGCGCGGCCCAGGCTTGGAGGTACGAACCGTGGGTGCCATCGAGGCAGTGGGCAACACCGGAACGTCCTCCTCGGACCCGCCGCCTGCCGCCGCCTCTTCAAAAGCCCGGGCCAGCTCACCCGCCGTGCCGCGCTCCTCTCTTGCCTCAGAGAGCATGCGCAGGATGAGCGCGTCGAGCCTCGGGCTGATGGTGGCCAGCTCGCGCGCAGGCAACAACGGAGGCGGCTGCGGACGCTCGGACTCCATCTCGCACTCCGGGTCGGCTCCCCGAGGAGGATACCGCCCCGTCACCATCCGATAGGCCGTGACCCCTAGCGCGTACACGTCATCCGTCGGCGGATAGATGTAGTGCGCCTCCAGGTCGCGTCGGAACTGGAACTGGAAGCGCAACGCCTGGGGGCTGCGGTACTGCGGCGTACCGGGCGGAACCGTGCCATCCGTGAGCGGCTTGGCCTCCGGGTACCACCCGCATCCAAAGTCGGTGAGGAAGGCGCGGCCCTCGGGGCTCACCAACACGTTGTCGCCCTTCACGTCCCGATGCACACACCCTTGCGCGTGCGTGGCCTCCAGCGCCCGCGCCACCTGCCCCAGCAGTCGCAGTACCTGCCGGGACGTGAACCGCCTCGCGCTGGCCCACTCGTACAGGGACACGCCCTCCACCCAGCCCATAACGAGGTAGGGAAAGAAGTGTCCCTCCTCATCCGTCCACCAACCGCTGTCCTCCAAGGCCGGCACGCCCGGGTGACGGATGCGCGAGAGCAGTTCCACCTCCCGGTGGAAGCGGGGCTCCCGCGGCTGCATGGAGATCTTCAGCGCGGCGGGCGGGCCCTGCTCCTGTCCCAGCCTGACAGCGCGGTAGACGGCGCCATAGGCACCTCGACCGCTCCGCGCCACCACGCGCCAGCGTCCCAACACAGTGTCCTTGGGCAGCGAGGCCGGGCCCAGCCCTGGTGCGTGTACCGATTCCATGAAGCTCCTCACGGAGAGGCCTCTCCCCTCCGCGTGAGCACCCTACTCCACAAGTAAGTCCAGGTCAGCCCGCTCTATTCGGTAGGTCCTCCTCTGGACGAACCCGTCACACCGCAACTCCCTCTACCGGTCATGTCAGCTCAAAAAGATTGCCGCCAAGCTGAAGGACCACCCGATACTTCGCGGCCATTCGAACGCTACCTGCGCAAGGTGTACTGCCGGCCCGAGATGCTCGAGAGGTCCCCCAATGGATTCTGAACCCTCTTCATCCCCGCAGTTCTTCGTCTTGAAAGTGCCTGCTCCAGGAAATTACGACACCGAATTTTCTGACGGCGGTGATCACAACGTCGGAGAGGCGCCGCGGTGTCCGCGATGCAGTGCCGTTCTTGGCATGCTGTCCTGGCTCCCGCCCTATCGCGGTGAGTTGGAATTGCATGGGGAGAGCTTCGGCGACCTCGTCAGGGCTCCAGGCAATGAACTCCTCATGAACGAGCGAATGGCTGAAGCCTTTCAGCGAGAAGGCCTCAAGGGCTTGAGCGGTTTCCACCCCGTGGAAATTGTGCGCGTTCGCAAACGGGGCCAGAGGAACAAGCCTCCTGTGCCACCGAAATACCTCTGCGTCTCGCCTGCGTTCTTGAGCGCGGCGGTGGATGAAACTCGGAGCCGCATCCGGCGTTCAGAGCCCTTCTCATGCACCTACTGTCGTGCCGTCGGCGTGGACGCCATGTATGGCTTTGCTTTGGAGGAAGGGAGCTGGAACGGGGATGACATCTTCCGTCCAAGAGGCTCGACGGGAAGGTTCGTCGTCTCCCAACGCTTCGAGCAGTTCGTGACCCAGCATGGGTTCACCAACATGCAATTGACGCCTACCCAGGAGTTCATTCAGGACTACTCCGCTCCCAATGGTTCGAACTGAACCTCGGACGCCAGCTACCCTCACGGGTTATCGGAGGTTGGCTGGCGCGGCGTCGCGAAGATGGGCAGGTAACAGCGGCCGTCCCACTCGAAGCCCGCATCGCCGCAAGGTGCCTCGGCCTTGCCGTACTGAACCCAGCACCCACCGCGGATCTCCACTTCACCTTCGGGATGACACGGCGGTCGACGCTGTCCCTTGAAGGGTTCCTTGGGAATATCCAGCGCCACACCGGTCCGCGATAGCACCGGCGCGGAGACCTGCACCGGCGCGGTGAGCACGCCTTCCCCCAGCCCGACGACGCCTCCGTCCACCCCGGCGTCCTGCGTCTCCCCTCGTGCTACCTCCCTCGGAAGTTCTTCTTCGAACTCCACGCGCGCGTGGAGGGAAGCCAGCTCCCAAACACAGATCATGCCGCCAACCACCGTGGCCACCGCGAGCCAGGGTACCAGTCGCGCGATGGCACGCGCCCACCACGGGCGCGGCCCAGGCTTGGAAGTGCGAACCGTGGGTGCCATCGAGGGAGTGGGCCCCACCGGAGCGTCCTCCTCGGGCCCAGAGCCCTCCGCCGCCGCCTCAAAAGCCCGGGCCAGCTCGCCCGCCGTGCCGCGCTCCTCTCTTGCCTCGGAGAGCATGCGCAGAATGAGCGCGTCGAGCCCCGGGCTGATGGTGGACAGCTCGCGCGGAGGCAACAACGAAGGCGGCTGCGGACGCTCGGACTCCATCTCGCACTCCGGGTCGGCTCCCCGAGGAGGATACCGCCCCGTTACCATCCGATAGGCCGTGACCCCTAGCGCGTACACGTCATCCGCCGGCGGATAGACGTAGTGCGCCTCCAGGTCGCGTCGGAACTGGAACTGGAAGCGCAGCGCTTGAGGGCTACGGTACTGCGGCGTGCCGGGCGGCACAGTGCCATCCGTAAGCGGCTTGGCCTCCGGATACCACCCGCATCCAAAGTCGGTGAGGAAGGCGCGACCCTCGGGGCTCACCAACACGTTGTCGCCCTTCACGTCCCGATGCACACACCCTTGCGCGTGCGTGGCCTCCAGCGCCCGCGCCACCTGCCCCAGCAGGCGCAGCACCTGGCGAGAGGTGAACCGCCTCGCGCTGGCCCACTCGTACAGGGATACGCCCTCCGCCCACCCCATGACGAGATAGGGATAGAAGTGTCCCTCCTCATCCGTCCACCACCCGCTGTCCTCCAGCGCTGGCACGCCCGGGTGACGGATGCGGGAGAGCAATTCCACCTCCCGGTGGAAGCGGGGCTCCCGCGGCTGCATGGAGATCTTCAGCGCGGCGGGCGGGCCCTGCTCCTGTCCCAGCCTGACAGCGCGGTAGACGGCGCCATAGGCACCTCGACCGCTCCGCGCCACCACGCGCCAGCGTCCCAACACAGTGTCCTTGGGCAGCGAGGCCGGGCCCAGCCCTGGTGCGTGTACCGATTCCATGAAGCTCCTCACGGAGAGGCCTCGCCCCTCCGCGTGAGCACCCTACTCCACAAGTAGGTCCAGGTCAGCCCGCTCTATTCGGTAGGTCCTCCTCTGGACGAACACGACACACCGCAACTCCCCTTCTTGGGTCTCGATAATCCAGGCAGACGTCTCCCTACCTGGACCACCCCATGACCTTCCGAATCCCGCCGGCCGCTACCTCCCGCGTCGCCTCGACTCCCCAGACGGAGCGGGCGCAGACCCCCACTCGGCCCGTGGAGTCCCAGTCCGCCTCGGAGCGGATGAAGGACCGGATGGAGACGTTCAAGACAATCAAGGCGCCGGTGAAGCAGCTGATCGGCGACTTCTCCCTGCCCCAGACGAGCGGCGGCCAGCGCACCACCGAGGATGCACTCTCGGACATGGATGCGCTGCTGCTCGGGCCCGAGACCTCCACCCAGGCCAATGGCGCCACGGTGGTGCGCGACGCGCCGAACGTGCATGACCCGCGCGACACCCGGAACCCGGTGAGCCTCGGTGGGCTCAAGGGCAAGGGGCTGGACATCGATCTCGGCCCCTTCAAGCCCAAGACCGAGAGCCGCAAGGAGGCAGCCGAAGCCCAGCTCGAGGCCAACGCCGCGCTGGAGCAGGAGCACCTGGCGAAGCTGTCCCCCGAGGAGCGCGCCCAGTACGAAGCCGTGAAGGAGGCCTGTCTGGCGGAGGGAGACCCGGTCGCGGCGCTCTCGCTCCAGAAGCTGCTCTTCCAGGGGAAGCTGCCCGGCGAGGAGGCCCTCGTGGGCGGGGGAACGCTGCTCGATCAGTTGGCCGCCGCGGCCGACCCCAACACCCCCATGGTGGAGGGCCTGGATCGTGGCGCCTTCCTCTGCGACCTGGTGCAGGAGATCGCCACCCCGAGCGCCATCAACCAGGGCAGCGTGGGCACCTGCGCGCCCACGACCCTCGCCATCGACCTGGCGATGCGCAACCCCGCCGAGTACGCGCGCATCGCGCTGGGGCTGGCCAGCCCCGAGGGCAAGGTGGAGCTGGCCGGTGGGCAGACGCTGGAGCGCGAGCCGGGCACGGTGATGGATGACGGCAAGGGTCGCTCCAACGTGCAGCGGCTGATGGGCTCGGCCTTCATGGAGATGGCCAACGGCGACCGCAACTACGACAACGCCACCGAGGAGGGGGATGGCGCCTGGTCCAACGACCTGGACGTCCTCTACGAGGCGCTGTGGGGCCGCCCCATGTCGGACAAGCGCCTGCGCACCGATGAGGAGCGCGCCGCCGCCATGGACATCATCGACACCCAGCTGGAGGCCGGCCGCAACGTGCCGGTGGCCCTCTCCTGGGGCGACGGCTACCACAAGGTGCTCGTCACCGGCACCGAGGTGGTCGATGGCCAGGAGTACGTCACGTACATCAACCCCTGGGGCCGCGAGGAGCGCATGCCCCGCGAGGAGTTCGAGTCGCGCCTGGCGGACATCAACTACGACCCGATGGCGCAGCTGAAGCGCATCGCCGAGTCCATCACCGGCAAGAAGTCTCCCCGGGAGACGCCTCCGCCTCCCTTCTCGCAGGGGACCGTGGACGCCGACCAGCTACGGCGGCTCGCGCAGCTGCGCGGCTGACCGAGGCGGGCGCCCTTCACTCCAGGTCGAGCCCGATGATGACCGGATCGTGATCGCTCGACCGAAACGGCGTGGGAGCGAAGCGATCATCGGTCTTGAACTCGGTGTTGTAATCGAGCACCGGCGGCTCATCCGAGTTGATGTGCCACACGGTGATATCGCGCACCTGCGCCGCCAGGCTCGGCGTGGCCAGCGCGTGGTCGAGCTCTCCCGATTGCCCATCGAACACGAAGCTGTAGCGCTGTGCGGCCGGGATTCGCAGGCTCAGGTGATCCAGCCCGCCCTCCCTCAGGGTATCCACCGGATCCTCCTCGGCGTGGGCGTTCAGGTCGCCGATGACGAGCACATCCGGATCATTCGAGCTTCCCTGAAGCTCCCCGATGAACTCGAGGAGCTTCTGAGCCTGCGCGATGCGCTTGAGGTTCCAGCAGCCCTGGCCCTGCTCCACATCCCCACTCGGGGGGCACGAGCCCTTGGACTTGAAGTGGTTGATGACCACGGTGAAGTCGCCGCCGTAGCCGCTGTTCTCCCGGAAGGTCTGCGCGACGGGGAAGCGGTCGAAGATGGGATCCGGAGAGCTGAGGGACTCCCCGACGAGGCTGACCGTCCCCGGCTTGTAGATGAAGGCGACCTTGATCTCGTCGCTCCCGGTTCCCGAGACCGGATCGGGCACCGCAGCATAGACGGCCTGCCCATATGCGACGTTGAGCGCATCCACCAGGTCCAGAATCGCTGTCGTGCCATTGTTCTCCAACTCGATGAGGCCGACGATGTCCGCATCGAGGGCCTTCAGCGCCGCCACGGTCTTCGCCTTCTGGCGCAAGAACTCCTCGGGCGTGTCGGCGCCCCGCGCGCCAAGCGTCGTGAAGTAGTTGAGCACGTTGAAGCTGGCGACCTTCACGCCGCCCGCGATCGGCGCGGGCGCGGCGGTGCGCGGGTTGGAGTTGGAGAAGACTGGCGCGACGGTGGGATGGATGCGGTACTCGCTGAAGTTGAAGGTGAGCACGCCCGTGAGTCCGCTCACCGAATCACCGACGCGGCGAGTGCCCTCCACGCCAGGCTCGGACAGGAACGGAATGGAGCTGGGGTTCTGCCGCGTGCTGCCGTCATCAAGCAGGATGCGCCGCAGGACATTCTCCTCGGGAGTGCCACCCTGTCCGTTGGTGGGGTTGAAGATGCGGCCCCCACTGGAGAGCACCAATTCGCCGAAGCGGCCGAGGTTGAACGTGTCCGTAACCGTGAGCGCCTGCGAGAAGGTGACGAGCATGCCCTCGTACGCCTCGAGGTCCGTCACGGCACTCACGGGCAGCGCCACCGAGGTGGGCGCGAGCGCCGCACCGCTAGAGCAGACGCTGAGCGCGGTGACGGTGTCGAGCTCGGTGAGGGTGCCGCTGCCTGTGCGGAATTCCTTCACGGTGCCGCTCACGCGGACCCGATCGCCCGGCCGCACGTCGATGCTCGACAGGGGGTTGCCCTGGGGCACGAAGACGAAGAGGCCCTCACTCGTGGCGGGGTTGCCGTCCCCCTGCTCATCCTGGAGGAAAAAGCCGCTCTGCAGTTCCGCAGGCTGGAAGTCCCCCACGACGACGCCCTCGGTGGTGAGCAGGCTCCCAGCCAGCGGGCTGGCGGCCCCCGCGCCCTGGATGGCCGAGATGTCCGTAAGGGTCACCCCATCCGGGCAGGAGCCGTCGGCCTGCGCCGCCGAGACCGTCCCAGAGGCCAGCAGCCCGAGCACCAGAGACAGCGCCGAGCTGACGGCCACACGCCGCCTCATGGCGGCTCCCCGCTCCTCCATCCGCATCTTCATCACGCCCCCGATGCCCCTGCCCTTCAGTGCCGTACACTGAGCACGGGCCGTCCTCGGGAGAATTGACGGGCGAACGAGGGGACACCTCCGTGTGCTCGGGCGCTTCTCACACCGCCGACAGGTGCCTCACCTGCAAGTCCTCGCTCACCGCCAGCGTCGTGCCGTGCGGCAGCTCCACCCAGCCCGCCGTCCGCTTCACATGGCTGGCCACCACCACCCCACGGTGGCGCCGGTGGGCGATCAGCATCGGGTGCGTCTCCGGCATCGACGGCGTAACGCCGCACGCCTCGCAGTGATCGGTGCCCTCCAGCCGCGTATAGAAGAGCGGGGCCTCGCCGGAGCGCGTGGCCACCAGGATGTGCCCGTTGGTCGCCACGAAGTTCAGCGTGGAGGTCCGCGCCGCCCCCTCCCGTGCCGCCGCGCGCTCCAGTTCCCTCGCCGTCTCCGCCAGGAGCGCTCCGGCCACCTCCGCCTCCAAGCGTGGGTCCTCCGTACGCCCCTTGTCCCGCAGCAGCTTCAGGAAGTGCGCGAACGCCACCTCGCTGTCCGTTGCCCCCTTCACCTGCCACCGCAGGTGCTCGGGCAGCTCCGAGAGCAGCGAGGCCCGCAGCCGCTCGAACTCATTCAAGGTCCCCTGGTGCGCGAACAGCCAGTTCCTCGACCGGAAGGGCTGCGTGTTCTCCTCCAGCGACATGCCCACCGGCAGCCGCCCCTCATGGAAGATCAGCGCCGCGGACTCGTGCGGTGGGGGCAGCGAGTCCAAGGTCAACCCCGCGTCGCTCGCCAGGCGCCGCAGCAGCACCTCCCCGTCCGCGTAGGTGCCCACCCCCACCGCGTTGGCCCGCGGCTCGCCCTGAAGGGCCACCTGCCCCTTCAGCCGCGTCAGCTCGCACCGCAGCAGGTTCGGATCGGATGAGAGCACCGCCAGGACAACGGACATGGAAGACGACCCCCTGATGAGCCCCGTGGCCCCTCCAATAGATAAGGACGGCTTCCCCCCCCCTCAACCAAGGTTCCCCAGGTCCCTTGCCCCCTCGCTAAGCCCTTGAAATGGCTCGGATTTAGCAGGATAGAAGGTTTGACAGGCCCACGACGAGGTGCGTAACATCCTCGCGCTTTACGGGCTTGAGAGCCCCTGCGCTTCTGCAGGACTTCACCGGAGACGGAATGTCGGACGAGATCGCGATCGGCATCGACCTCGGCACCTCGTATTCATGTGTCGCTGTGGTCCAGGACGGTCAGCCGGTGGTCATCCCCAACGAGTGGGGAGAGATGACCCATGCCTCGTGCGTGTCGTTCCTCGACGACGGCTCGGTGCTGGTGGGCAACGCCGCCAAGAAGAACATCATCGCCGCGCCCGAGGCCACGGTGTACTCGGCCAAGCGGCTCATCGGCCGCTATTTCTTCTCCGACGAGGTGAAGAAGGCCCAGGCGGTGATGCCCTACCGCATCGTCGAGGGCGACAACAACTCGGTGCGCATCGAGGCGCGCGGCCACACCTACTCGCTGCCGGAGATCTCCGCGCTGGTGCTCAAGGAGATGAAGGCGGTGGCCGAGACGTACATGGGCCGCGAGGTGACCAAGGCGGTCATCACCGTGCCCGCGTACTTCAACGACAACCAGCGCCAGGCCACCAAGGACGCCGGCCGCATCGCCGGCATGGAAGTCCTGCGCATCCTCAACGAGCCCACCGCCGCGGCGCTCGCCTACGGCTTCGGGCGCGACGTCAACCAGCGCGTCGTCGTCTATGACCTCGGCGGCGGTACCTTCGATGTCTCCATCCTGGAGATCGGCAAGGACGTGTTCGAGGTGCTCTCCACCGCGGGCGACACGTACCTGGGCGGCGATGACTTCGACGACCGCATCATGACGTGGATGGCCGAGGACTTCCTGGCCAAGACGCGGCTGGATCTGCGCCAGAACAAATACTGCCTGCAGATGCTCAAGGACTCCGCCGAGCGGGCGAAGATCGACGTGGGCCAGTACGGCACCGCGGAGATCCTCTGCCAGGGCATCTGCCAGGACGCCAACGGCAACGTGATGGACCTGCGGATGCAGCTCAACCAGGACCAGTTCAACCGCATGGTGATGGACCTGGTGCAGCGCACCTTCAAGGTGTGCGACGAGGCGCTGCAGAGCGCGCGCCTGACGGCCTCGGACATCGACGCGGTGATTCTGGTGGGTGGCCCCACGCGCCTGCCCATCATCCGCAACTCCGTGCGCCACTACTTCCAGAAGGAGCCCATGGAGGGCGTGGACCCGGACCAGGTGGTGGCCCTCGGGGCCAGCCTGCAGGCGCACGCGCTGCTGGAGGCCGGAGGCGAGACGTTCCTGGTGGACGTCACCCCGCTGTCGCTGCGCATCGGCACGGTGGGCGGCTACACCGAGAAGGTCATCGACAAGAACACGCCGGTGCCCATCGACCGCTCGAAGACGTTCACCACCAGCCGCGACGGCCAGGAGAAGGTGAAGATCCGCGTGTACCAGGGCGAGTCCAACCGCGCCGACGAGTGCGAGATGCTGGGCGAGTTCGAGTTCTCCGGCTTCCGCATCGGCTACCGCGGCGAGGTGAAGATCGAGGTGACGTTCGAGATCGACACCAACGGCATGGTGAACGTGTCCGCGTGCGACGTGGAGACGGGCCAGAAGACGACCACCACCCTCACCCTGTCCTCGGGCATGTCGGAGGCCGACATCCAGCGCTCGATCGACGCCACCCGGCAGATCCAGCTCTCCGGCCACAGCGCCGACCTCCCTTCCGTGGCTTGAGAGGACTAGCAGGCACCGCCGATGTCCCAACCCCCTGATCAGACCGGCAAGCCCCCTGGACCGCCCGTGGCCCCCGCGGCCGCGCGTCCGGGTGCTCCCGCCGCCGCGCCCCGGCCCCCCGCGCCCGGAACGCCCGGCGCGGTGCCGCCGCGTGCCATGCCGCCCGGAGCCGCTGCGCCTCCCGGAGCCCCTCCGCAGCGCCCCGTGCCCGTCGCTCAGCCCATTCCCGCCGTGGGTGCCACGCCACGTGCGCCCTCCGCGCCACCTGTCCCCGCGCCGCGCCCGCCTCCGCCGCCGGGAGTGGCCGCGCCGCGCCAGGTCCCTGGCGCGCCCATCGCCCAACCTCCCCCTGCCCCGGGGCAGGTACCTCCGGGCGCTCGCCCCGGCGTCATTCCCGTGGGCTCCCGCCCCACCGTGGCCGGAGTCCCCGCCGCGATCCCCGCCTCCGAGCGCCCCACCGTTCCCGGCATGCCCCCCATCCCCGCCGCGGCCTATCAGCCCGGTGTCGCGGCCCCCGCGCCGCCTCCCGCCGTCGCCAGCCGGCCGACGATCCAGGGCATCACCCCCATCTCGGTGACGCCGCAGCCGGGCCCCGGCGTCTCGCTGAGCGCGCCCACCCCCAACTCGCCCGCCGCCCCCGCTCACCGGCCCACCATCCCCGGCATCGTCCCGGTGTCCGTCGCCGGAGGGCCGCCGGCCGCGCCGCCTCGGCCCGCGACGCCGCCTCCCGGGGCTCCTGGCACGCCGCCTCCTGGGGCCACGGGCGCTCCGCCTCCTGGAGTCGCCGGCGCTCCGCCCCGCCCGCCGCCCGTGCTCGCCATGGGGCAGCCTCCGCCGCCGCCCGTGCAGGCCATGCCCGCTCAGCAGCGGCCCCTGGTGCGGCCCACGTCCTCCCTGCCGGCGCTGGCCACCACGCCGCCCACCGGGCCCCGCCCTCCCGCTCCGGGAACGCCTCCCAGAGCCCAGCGCCCTGGCGCACCGGGCGTGCCTCCCGCTCCGCCCTCGGTGGCGGCCCAGCGCCCCTCGCGCTCGGGCATCCCCGCCATTCCCTCCGTCCCATCGGCGCCACCGGTGCCTGCCCAGCGCCCCTCGCGCTCGGGCATCCCCGCCATTCCCTCCGTCCCAGTGGCTCCTCCGGGCGTGGCGGCCCCGAGGGTCCCGCTTCAGGGCGTGGCGCCAAGCGTGGCGCCCATGGCGCCTCCGGTCGCGCCCCCACGGCCTCCCGCGGCCGCGATGGCCCCTGGAGTGCCTCCCGTGGCCCCGGCGGTTCCCGGTGGAGCGCGTGTCGCGCCTCCAGCCCAGCGTCCCCCCGCGCCCCCGGCAGCGGCGACCCCGCCTCCTCCACCCGCGGCGGCGAGCCGTGGCACGATGGACGCGACCCAGCTCGCGGAGCTGGAGGCCCGCTGCGCGAAGCTGGACCAGCTCGACTACTTCGAGGTGCTCCAGCTCCCGCGCGAGGCCACGCCGTCGGACATCAAGAAGGCCTTCTACCGCGACAGCCGCGCCTACCACCCCGATCGCTTCTACCAGCTCGAGTCCAAGGCGCTGAAGGATCAGGTGAACGAGCTCTACAAGCGCGTCACCGAGGCCTACTACGTCCTGCGCGACGACACGAAGCGCAAGAAGTACCTGGTGGACATCGCCAGCCCGGAGCGCGCCCAGAAGCTGCGCTTCACCGACGCCTCCGAGGCCGAGACCAAGGCGGCCGTGAAGAAGGAGCAGGAGGAGCAGATCGGCACCCACCCCAAGGGGCGCCAGTTCTACCAGCTCGGTCACGCCGATCTGGAGGCCGGCCGCTGGTCCTCGGCCGAGCGCAACCTGAAGATGGCGATGACGTACGAGCCCTCCAACGCCCGCTACAAGGAGAAGCTCCTCGAGGCTCAGAAGAAGATCAACGAGGAGACCAAGGCCAAGGGCGAGGGCTTCAAGATCAAGTGACACGCAGCGCGCGGTAGGAGGGGGTCCCCGCAGTGGTCATCGATCTCGTCATCCTCGGCCTGGTGCTGTTCTTCGCGGTGGTGGGCGCCATCACCGGGGCGGCCCGGCAGATCGCCCACCTGGTGGGGCTGGCGCTGGCCTACTTCGTGTCGCGGAAGCTGGGCTCGGTGGTAGGCCCGAAGCTCGCCGAATCGCTCGGCACGCCCCAGCTCATCGGGGTGCTGCTCGGCACGGTGCTGCTCTTCATCGTCACGCTGGTGGTGGTGCGCTACGCCGTGGGGGCCCTGCTCCAGCGGTTCATGACTGGCAAGGACCCGAACAACCGGGGACCGGACCAGGTCATCGGCTTTGTGATCGGCGGGGCGAAGGTGGCCATCATCTCCTACGTGCTGCTGAGCGCGATGACGTTCCTGGAGCAGCACGTGGTGGTGGCGGGCAAGCGGGTGGGCGTGTCGCCCAAGGACTCGCGGGCCTTCGGCTTCGCGCGCAACCACAACCTCTTCGAGATGACGCAGTTCGCGCCGATCAAGGACTTCGTCCGGGTGGTGCAGGCCAGCACGGACCCGAACCGGGCCGCGCAGCTGCAGAACGACCCGGCCTACAAGGCGCTGCGGCAGGACCCGCGCTTCCAGCGCGCGCTCAAGGATGACTCGCTCCGCAGGGCGCTCGAGCAGGGCGACAGCCGCGCCCTGCTGCGGAGCGATCTCATCCTCCAGCTCATCCAGGACCCGGCCTTCGCCGCCCGGCTGGGCGCCGCCTCCCGGGCCTCGGACCGCTAGGCCTCCACCCCGTGGCTCAGGCGTGGAGCTGGGCCGCGTCCAGCCCGCGCAGCCGGGCGCGCACGAAGTCGGCGTCCACGCGCAGGTGGCGGCGGCGGCGCTCGGGCGCCTCGAACATCACGTCCGCCATCACGAACTCCAGGATGGAGCGCAGGCCACGGGCCCCCAGCCCCTTCTCCACCGAGAAGCGCACCACCTCGCGCAGCCCCTCCTCCGCGAAGTCCAGCTCGATCTCGTCGTAGGAGAGCAGCTCGCGGAACTCGCGCAGGATGGAGTCCGGCGGCTCGCTCAGCACGCGCAGCAGGTCGTTCTCTCCCAGCGCCTGCAGCTGCACCATCACCGGCAGGCGCCCGAGGAACTCCGCCATCATGCCGAAGTCCACCAGCTGCTTGACGCTGATGCGCCGCTGGACCTTCCGGGCCAGCTCCTCGGCCCCGAAGCCCACCGGCCGGCCGCCGCCCTCGCCGTACTCGTGCAGGTCCGAGAACGTGCCCGCGCAGATGAAGAGGATGTCCTTCGTGTCCACCTGCACGAAGTCGCTCTTGTTCCATGCCTGGGTGACGTTCATGGGCACGAACACCTCGCGCCCCTCCAAGAGCTTGAGCAGCGCCTGCTGCACGCCCTCGCCGCCGATGTCCCGGCTGCCCGCGCCGTTGCGCGCCCCCTGCGAGCGACGGGCGATCTTGTCCACCTCGTCGATGAAGATGATGCCCCGCTGGGTGTCCTCGATGGAGTGGTTGGCCTTGAAGAGCAGGTCCGAGACCATCACCTCCACGTCCTTGCCGTAGTAGCCGGCCTCCGTGTACTCGGTGGCGTCCACCGTGGTGAACGGCACCGAGAGGATCTCCGCCAGGTTCCGGGCGATGTGCGTCTTTCCGCTGCCCGTGGGCCCGATGAGCAGGATGTTCGACTTCTTGATGAGCGACGTGCGGCGCAGGCGCCGGGCCTGGACGCGCTTGAGGTGGTTGTGGGCGGCGATGGCCACCGCCCGCTTGGCCTCTTCCTGGCCGATGACATAGCGATCCAACCGCTCGAAGATCTGCCGTGGCGTGAGCAGCGGCCCGTCTTCCCGGCGTGCGGACGACTCCATGTACCCTCCCCTTCGGTCCACGCATCCTCCTGTGGTCGACAGAAGGGTAGGAATGAACCGACACCGAGCCCACCTATTCGTCCTCGCGAGCCGAGGCCTCGCCTGCCTGGTCGCTCTCCCAACAGTCGACTGTTGAACCTGGGACGCTTTCCTTATAGTTGCGCGCGTTCCCTCGGTTGAACGCGCATCAACCGCACCGTACCCCCCTCTCCTGGAGGCCCCGAGAAGCCGATGGCCATCACCACCCCACCGCAGTCCCGCTGGACCCTCGCCGACGCCCTCGAGACGTACGGCATCCGCAACTGGGGAAACCCCTACTTCGGCATCAACGAGAAGGGCAATGTGTGCGTCCACCCGGAAGGGCCGCAGGGTTCCAGCATGGACCTGAAGGAGCTGGTGGACGAGGTGCGGCGCCGCGGCATCGGCCTGCCCCTGCTGATCCGCTTCACGGACGTGCTGCGCAACCGCGTCATCCACCTCAATGAGGCCTTCAAGAAGGCCATCACCGAGCACAACTACAAGGGCCAGTACCGGGGCGTGTACCCCATCAAGGTGAACCAGCACCGGTACGTGGTGGAGACCATCGTCGAGACGGGCAAGAACTACGACTACGGCCTGGAGGCCGGCAGCAAGCCGGAGCTGCTCGCCGTCATGGCGCTGCAGGACAGCGAGGAAGCGCTCGTCATCTGCAACGGCTACAAGGACGAGGAGTACGTGGAGACGGCGCTGTTCTTCTCCCGCCTGGGCCGCAAGGTCATCCTGGTGGTGGAGAAGCCCAGCGAGCTGCCGCTGATCGCCGAGGTGGCCCGCAAGACGGGCATCGCTCCCCGGCTGGGCGTGCGGGTGAAGCTGTCCACGCGCGGCGCGGGCAAGTGGGAGGCCTCGGGCGGAGACCGCTCCAAGTTCGGGCTCACCTCCTCGGAGCTGATGAACTGCATCGGCTTCATGCGCGAGACGGGGCTGCTGCCCCACTTCGAGCTGCTGCACTTCCACCTGGGAAGCCAGATCTCCAACATCCGCAACGTGAAGAACGCGCTGCGCGAGGTGGGCTGCTTCTACGTCGAGGTGGCCCGCCAGGGCGCGGCGCTGAAGTACCTGGACGTGGGCGGCGGCCTGGGCGTGGACTACGACGGCTCGCAGACCAACTTCACCTCCTCGATGAACTACACCACCGAGGAGTACGCCAACGACGTGGTGTTCGGCGTCATGGAGGCGTGTGACCGCGCGGGCGTGCCGCACCCCACGCTGGTGTCCGAGTCGGGGCGCGCGGTGGTGGCGCACCACGCGGTGCTGGTGGTGGACGTGCTGGGCACCAGCGAGTTCGACCCGGCCCAGGTGCCCGACAAGGTGGACGAGAAGTCTCAGTCCGTGGTGCGCAACCTGGTGAGCACCTTCCGGGACGTGACGAACAAGAACCTGCTGGAGTCCTGGCACGACGCGCAGGACGCCAAGGAGGAGAGCCTCACCCTGTTCTCGCTGGGCCACCTGTCGCTGGAGCAGCGCGTGGCGGCCGAGAACATCTACTGGGCCATCTGCCACAAGATCATGCGGATCGCCCGGGAGCAGGGAGAGATCCCCGAGGAACTCGACTCGCTGGAGAAGCAGCTGTCGGACACGTACTTCTGCAACTTCTCCGTGTTCCAGTCGCTGCCGGACTCGTGGGCCATCGACCAGCTCTTCCCGGTCATCCCCATCCACCGGCACAACGAGAAGCCCACCCGGCGCGCGGTGCTGGCCGACATCACCTGCGACTCGGACGGGAAGATCGAGCACTTCATCGACAAGCGCGAGGTGAAGGACGCCCTCGAGCTGCACCCGCTCAACGACGAGGACTACTACCTGGGCATCTTCCTGGTGGGCGCCTACCAGGAGATCCTCGGGGACCTGCACAACCTGTTCGGCGACACGCACGCCGTGCAGGTGTCGCTGGCGCCCAACGGGGGCTACCTGATCGACCACGTGGTGGAGGGTGACACCGTCACCGAGGTGCTCCACTACGTGAGCTACAACAAGGACGATCTCGTGGCGCGGCTGCGCAAGTTCACCGAGGTGGCGCTGCGCCAGGGCCGCATCAGCCTGGACGAGTCGCGCACGCTGCTGCGCATGTACGAGGAGGGCCTGTCCGGCTACACGTACCTGGAGCGCGACGTGGACGCGAAGTTCGCCGCCGCCAACCCGGGGCAGCTCCGGCTGGTGCCTCCCCACGAGGCGGGCGCGCCCCCGCGCATCACCCCTCCCCCCACGGGGACCTGAGCGCCATGACGCGGCGACACCTGTGCTCCGTCCTGAGTGCCGCCGCGCTGAGCCTCACGGCGTGCGATGGGACTTCCGGTTCGGGCGGTCCCAACTCGGGGCCGCCCACGGAGCCCACGGGCGCCGCGCGCATCCCCGCCTACCTCCAGGCGAGCCCCTACACGCGGCTCGTCATCGAGGTGGACGCCACCGAGGGGTTCGCCCCTCGCACCGCGGTGGAGAGCGCCGTGGTGGCCACCCTGAAGGCGGAGGTGGACAAGCCCCAGGGTGTCGTCGTGACGCGCGACCAGCTGGCGCTGCCGCGCAAGGGCTCCACTTACGAGTGGACCGAGAGCGAGCTCCGACTGCTCGCCGGCAACACGTTCTCCGTGCGTCGCGAGGCGGGCGACATCCGGATGCACGTGCTCTTCCTCGACGGGCAGTACAAGGGCGGCACCGTGCTGGGGCTGGCGTGGGACAGCACGCACCTGGTCGTGTTCAAGGAGACCATCGAGCGCCAGTGCCGCTCCGGGCTCGGCGCCACGCTGGGGGACCGCGTGTGCGAGGCCGTCGAGCAGGGCGTGTGGGTCCACGAGCTGGGCCACCTGCTCGGGCTGGTGAACACCGGGCTGGCCATGACCGCGCCGCACGAGAGCGCCGAGCACCCCGGCCATGACGGCAACGAGCGCTGCGTCATGTTCTGGGCCTTCGACACCTCCTCGTCCCTGGACAAGGTGGCGCGCGAGCTGCTCGGGGGCGAGGCGGTGAGCCTGCAGTTCGATGAGGCCTGCAAGGCCGACCTCGCCTCGGGGCGCCGGGCTCCCTAGGGAGCTCAGTGGACAGTGGCGTGAGAGGTGTCGTCCGGCACCGGAGCGCTGGAGAACGCCGCGTCCGCCGCATGGAGCCGTAGCCGGTCCAGGGCCTTGATGTGCGCCTCCGTCCGGGCAATGAGGGCCGCGAAGTCGAAGCCCGCCAACCGCCGCTCCGTCCGGGACAGGCGCTCCAGCTCGCGCCACAGGCACAGCCGCCCCTGGGACGCGATGCACAGCCCCTCCAGCTCCATCATGCGGCTCAGCGGGGAGTAGCTCACCAGCCGGCCATTGAGCTTCAGCCGCGACGCACGCTCCATGACCCAGGCCGCGCTCTCCTTGAGGATGTCGCGGGACACGCCCAGGCCCCGCGCCACCTGCTCCAGCACCGAGCGATCCTGCTCCAGCTCCATCAGGAACGTCGCCAGGTACTCTCCGACCGGGTTGCCCTGGTTCTCCCTCTCGGCGCGGCGGGCCAGCTCGATGCCCGAGCGCGAGCCGGCCAGATGGTCCTTCAAGTAGATGCCCAGCAGCTTCACGTCCACGGATGGCCTCCCTCACGAGCGAGCGTCACTCACGAGGGTCGGCATTCCCCGGACACGGCGCACGACACCCGGCCCCCGCGCCTGGAGGACAGGCAGGCGGGCGAGGCCAGCGCAACCGCGCCGGCCCTTCGCCCATCGCCGCGTCAGCCCTCGCGGGGCTCGTCCGGATACTGGAAGGTGATGGGCAGCTTCACATCCGGGTGGAGGCTGCGTGCCACCGGGCACTCATGGGCCGCCTGCTCCAGCCGGGTCCGGTGCGCCCGCGACAGGCCCGCGGGCATCTCGATGCGCAGCACCAGCTCGCCGATGCGGCGCGGCGGCGGCGTCATCCGCTTCTCCACGCTGGCCCGGGCCTCGCCAAAGGGCAGCCCCTCGCGCGAGGCCACCAGGGACATGGTGGTGAGCGCGCACGAGGCGATCGCCGCCCCCACCAGGTCCGTGGGGGAGAACGACGCGCCCGTGCCCCCGTTGTCCTTGGGCGCCTCGGTGGCGATGCGCGAGCCAGAGGGCCCGTGCTCGAGCGTGGTCTTGAAGGCGGGGGCCGTGGCGGCGTTCATCACCACGCCGGTGGGCTGAGAGGGCTGGCTCATGGCGGTGCTCCTGTGTGGGTCGCGCTAGCGAACGTAGGCCTCGTGCTTCTCGGCGTCCTCGGGCGACGAGGGCTCCGCGTCCTGGATGCTCCAGTCCAGGGTCTTCATCAGCGACTTGTGGCGCTTCTTCACGTCCGCGTCCAGGAAGCCGATGGCCTCGCCCATCTTGTCCATCAGCCGCATCGGCTTGCGCTTGTTCTTCGGCTCGGACAGCAGCGCGTGCGTGAGCCACGGGAAGACGGCCGTCACGTCGCAGTGGACGTACACCGAGCCCGTCTCCACCGCCTCCACGGACACCTTGCCCCAGGTGTGGCCCTCGCCGGCCGGGCAGCTCGACAGCGCCCCGTTGTCCACCGGGTCCACGCAGAACTGCACGTCGATGTCGAAGCCCGTGGTGGGCACGTTGAGGATCTGGTCCAGGAGCGGCTCGCCCTGCAGCGTGTAGTTCTTGGGCACGCCGCCGCCGAGGATCCAGATGGCCAGCTTCTTCGAGCCGTTGTGGCGGCAGAAGTGCTGCATCGCCGCCATCGAGTACACGTCGTCGTTGATGTCGAGCTCGAACTTGAACTCGGCGCCCAGCAGCCGCTTGAGCTTCACGACGTTGAGGAAGATCGAGCCGTCCTGCACCGCGCCCACCCAGATGGGCACCGCGTGCTTGTAGCAGGTGCTCAGCAGCGAGGGCTGCTTCACCCCAAGCTGCTTCTCAATCCCGTACACAGCCTTGCCCAGCAGGTAGTGGAACTCGGGCGTGGTCATCTTCTTCTGGAACTCGGGGCCGCGGATGATGGCCGAGAAGAGCCGATCCGTGTCCAGCAGCGCCTCCTCCCAGAAGCCGAGATCGTAGATGCGGATGATGCGCGCCAGCCGGTACTGGAGGTCGCCCGCGTTGGGGTTCACCTCGCGGATGGCGTGGCCGATGATGCGGTGGGCGTCGTGGTAGAGGTTGGCGCCCGTGGTGGTGAGCGCGGAGATGACGCCCTTCTCGATGAGGGGAATCAGGCAGCTCTGGTGCAGGCCCGCCGGCGTCATGGCGCCCGAGAGCGTGAGGAAGATGGAGGCGTCCTGCTCGACGGACTTCGTCATCAGCTCGAAGGCGGTGCGCTCCTGGCGACCGACGTAGGCGCTGAAGGCGTGAGCGAGCAGTTCGGCCGGCTTCTCCTTGCCGGTGATGGGACGCGGATCCGCCTTGCGCGCGCCCGAGTAGGCGGCGCGCAGCGACTTCTTGGGGTTCGAGGTCTTGGCCATGGCGCGCGGCTATAGCACTGGCCACGCGCCGTGGGGAGCACTGCCTTAGCGGCGCTTGCCGCGCCCGGGGCGGGCCTCCGGGGGCTGCTCCGGCTCGAAGGAGCCCAGCACACGCTCCCGCACCTGCTCCGGCGACAGGCGCTGGGTGTCCGCGACGACACAGGAGACATATGCCAGCTCCGCCAGCGCCCGCAGCGCCCGCTGGCGTGTCTGCTCGTCGTCGGAGCTGAGCTGCTCGGAGGCGGCGGCCACATAGCTGCTCGCCAGCGACTCGAAGAGATAGACCCGGTTCTCGATGGTGTCGTCCGTCTTGGCCATAGGTGTCCCGGACTCTACGCCCGGCTCGCCCGCCGGGGCGAGACTCCGGAAGTTCACGGTTCAGTGCTGGCCAGTCGATCCGGTGTTGTGCCCGCCGGACAAAGCTTCGGGTAGAAAGGTGGAAGGCAGTCCCCGCACCCCACCCCCGGAGCACGCAGTGATTGATCTCCACTCCCACACCACCGCGAGCGATGGACAGCACCCGCCCGAGGAGCTGCTGGCCATGGCCGCCGCCGCGGGGGTGAAGGTGCTGGCCGTCACGGACCACGACACCGTGGCGGGGCTGGCCGCCGCCCAGCAAGCCGCGCTCGCGCGGGGCCTCGAGCTGGTGCCCGGCATCGAGCTGTCGGCCTTCGTCCTGGGCCGGGAGGCCCACATCCTCGGCCACTTCCTGCGCCCCGAGGACCCGGACATCTCCCGCTTCGCAGACACCCTGCGCACCGAGCGCGAGCAGCGCATGGAGCAGATGGTCGAGAAGATGCGCAAGCTGGGCTTCCCGGTGGGGATGCAGGACGTGTATGCCATCGCCGACAAGGCCCACCTGGGCCGTCCCCACCTGGCGCGCGTGCTGGTGGAGAAGGGCTGGTGCGTGGACACGAAGGAGGCCTTCGACCGGTTCCTCGGGGACGGGCGCCCCGCCTGGGTGGACCGCTTCCGGCTGGACGGAGCGGATGCCATCCAGCTCATCCGCAACGCGGGCGGCACCGCCACCCTCGCCCACCCCGGCACCTCGAAGATGAACCGCATGGAGATTCAAACCCTCGCCCGGGCGGGCCTCTCCGGGCTGGAGGTCAACCACTCGGACCACAACCCCAGCGTGCGGGAGAAGTACCTGGCGCTGGCCAGGGAGTTCGACCTGGTGCCCACCGCCGGCAGCGACTTCCACGGCGAGAAGGTGGCGCCGGGCCGCCACCTGGGCACCGCCTCCATGGCCCCCGAGCTGTTCGAGAAGCTACGCGCGCGGGCCCAGGCGTGACATACCCCCTCTGGCGAGAAGCCAACATTCTCCCCTGGGAATGGCAAACTTCGTGCCTGAGAAGCGACCGGCCGGGATTCCGCTTCCGCATCAGGGTCCCCACTCTTCCTGTCAGGAAGACTTGTGAACGTACTTGGACAAACGGGTGAGCGGCTCCAATCCAAGGCCACCATCCTCAACGTCAACGACCACCCCGCAACCCTCTACCTCGTCAGCCAGACGCTGCGTCTCGCGGGCTACCAGGTGCTGGAGGCCTCCACGGGACGCGAGGGCATGGCCATCGCCGCCGGCAAGCCGGATCTCGTCCTGCTCGACGTTCACCTGCCCGACCTGGACGGTTACGAGGTGTGCCGTCGCCTGCGCGCGCAGGAGGAGACAAGCGGCCTGCTCATCGCCCACCTGTCGGCCGTCTCCGTCCAGCGCGAGGACCGCATCCGCGGCCTGGCCTATGGCGCCGACGCCTATTGGACGACGCCTATCGAGGACGAGGAGTTGCTGGCCAACATCGAGGCGCTGCTGCGGCTGCAGCGCCGGGCCCAGGAGGCCATCCGCGTGCGCGATGACTTCCTCTCCATCGCGGCCCATGAGCTGAAGACTCCGCTCACGGCGCTGCGGCTCAACCTCGAGCGCGCCCTCTACCTCACCGCGCGTGGCACGGGAGACACCCTGCCCAAGGCCACCATCGACAAGGCCCTCAAGCCGGCGGTCCGCCAGCTCGATCGGATGCGGCAGTTGCTCGACGCGCTGCTGGACGTGTCGCGCCTGAGCCGCCAGCGGCTGAACCTGGAAGTCGGCACCGTGGAGCTGATGGATCTGGCGCGGGACGTCGCCCTGCGCCTCGAGCCCCACGCCAGGGCCTCGGGCGTGGAGCTGGTGCTCGAAGCGCCTCGGGAGCCAGTCGTCCTCTTCGGAGACCGCCTGCGGCTGGAGCAGGTGCTCAACAACCTGCTGACCAACGCCATCAAGTACGGCGGCGGCAAGCCCGTGCGGCTGCGCGTCGAGGAGCAGGCGGACATGGCGGCGCTCACCGTGCAGGACCAGGGCATCGGCATCGCTCCGGAGGATCAGGCCCGCATCTTCGGCCGCTTCGAGAGAGCGACCAGTACCCGACAGTCCGACAGCCTGGGGCTGGGTTTGTATATCGCGAAGGAAATCATTACCGCACATGGCGGCTCCATCACCGTCATGAGCGAGCTGGGGCACGGGACAACCTTCCAGGTAAACCTGCCCCTGCGCCGGACCGAGCGGTACTAAGGGAGAGAACTCCGTGGCGAAGGGAAGCGGCGAGGGCGGCAAGGAGCGCAAGAGCGGCCAGGAGCGGCTGATCACCAACGTGCCGCGCCTGGACTTCATCACCAAGGGCGGCCTGCTGAAGGGGGCCTCCTACGCGGTCATTGGCCCTCCCGGCTCGGGCAAGACGGTGCTGGCCAACCAGATCGCCTTCAACCATGTCCACCGCGGCGGCCGGGCGCTCTACGTCACGCTCCTGTCGGAGTCCCACGCGCGGATGCTCGCCAACCTCGAGGAGATGCAGTTCTTCGATGCGAGCGTCATCCCCGACAAGCTGCACTACGTCAGCGGCTACTCCGATCTGGAGCGCGACGGCCTCAAGGGCCTGCTGGACCTGGTGCGGCGCACCGCCCAGCGCCATGAAGCCAGCCTGCTCATCATCGACGGCATGGACGTGGCGAAGGAGTACGCCCGCTCGGATCTGACCTTCAAGCGCTTCCTGCAGGACTTGCAGACGTTCATCAGCATCCTGGGCTGCACCACCATCCTCCTGTCCCCGCACCATGAGGGCGAGGTCCACCCGGAGAACACCGCGGTGGACGGCGTCTTCGAGCTGTCGCTCTGGCTGTCGGGGCCGCGCGCGGTGCGCGAGCTCGTCGCGCTGAAGTTCCGCGGCAGCGACTCGCTGCTGGGCAGGCACGAGGTGGAGATCTCCGACAGGGGCATCGTCATCCACCCGCGCACGGAGGTGCAGTTCGCCAACCCCGAGGCCAAGGGGCGCGAGGATCGCATCCGCATGCCCTTTGGCGTTCCCCGCCTGGATGATTCGCTCCGCGGTGGACTGCTCTCGGGCTCCACCACCATGCTCCTGGGCAGCCCGGGCACCGGCAAGACGCTGCTGGGGCTCCACTTCCTGCTCCAGGGCGCCCGAGAGGGTCAGCCGGGCGTCTACTTCGGCTTCTACGAGACGCCGCCCCGGCTGATGGAGAAGGCCCAGGGCGTGGGCATGGGCGACCTCGAGAAGTACGTGGCCAAGGGCCTCATCGAGATCCAATGGCAGCCCCCGCTGGAGCACAACATGGACTCGCTGGCCGAGCGGCTGCTGGAGCGGCTCCATGAGCGCAAGGTGCAGCGGCTGCGGCTCTTCATCGACGGTGTCTCGGGCTTCCGGTCCGCGGCCGTCTACCCGGACCGCATCGGCCGCTTCTTCTCCGCCCTCTCGCACCAGCTGCGCATGCTGGACGCCACCACGCTCTACTCGGACGAGACGCCCCTGCTCAGCCCGGGTGTGGACGCCCCGCTGCCGGATGCGGCCGCCCACGTGGAGAACATCATCCTGCTGCGCTACGTCGAGCTGCGCTCGCAGCTCTACCGGCTCATCTCCATCATGAAGATGCGAGAGAGCCAGTACGACAGCGGCATCCGCGAGTTCTCCATCACCGACGACGGCATCAACGTCGCCGACACCTTCGAGAGCGCCGAGGCCATCCTCACCGGCCACGCCCGCGTGACGGGGAACAAGGCCGGGGAAAACCTCTCTCCCCCCATGGGCGAAGAGGACAAGAAGAAGAAGAAGTCCAAGAAGGGCGGGTTCCTGCGCCGGAGGCGGTCATGAAGACCGTGCTCGTGGTGGATGACGAGATGGACATCGCCGAGGCGGTGAAGGCCATCCTCGAGGAGGAGCGATACAAGGTCCTCACCTGTCCCAATGGCCGTGAGGCCCTCAAGTCCCTGCGGGAGACCCGGCCGGACCTGGCCATCGTGGACATCATGATGCCGGTGATGAATGGCTACGAGACCATCAAGGCCATTCGCCAGCAGGACACGTTCGCCCGGTTGCCCATCCTCGTCATGAGCGCGATCCCCCCGGCGGTGAAGAGCAAGGACTTCTCCTGGGAGGGCTTCCTCAAGAAGCCCTTCTCCCTCACCGAGCTGCTGGCCAAGGTCCACCAGCTGGCGCCGAAGGACAAGGATCAGGAGGGCCCGGAGCCGTAAGGCCGCGAGTTAATCGCGCGCGACCTTGAAGCGGCCCGTCACCGCGGTGAGCCCCTCGGCCACCGCCTGCAGGTCCTGGGCGATGCGGGTAGTGCGGCCAGTGGCATCCACGCCCTGCTTCACCAGCTCGGCCACGTTGCGCGCCCCCTGCACAGCCTGCTCGCTGGACTGGCGCTGCTGGCGCGTGGCGATGGTGATCTGCCGCGCCGCCTCGCTGGTGCCACGCGCCAGCTCGACGATCCGTTCGAATACCGAGGAGGCCTGCTCGGCCACCTCCACCCCGCGGTCCGAGGTGGCCATGCCCACGCGGGCCTTGCTGGCGGCCTCCTCGCCCGAGTCCTGCACCTTCTCGACGATGCGGGCGATGTCCCGCGCCGAGGCCGACACGTTCTCGGCCAGCTTGCGCATCTCCGCGGCCACCAGCGAGAAGCCGCGGCCCACCTCGCCCGCCTTGGTGCCCTCCAGCGCCGCGTTGAGCGCCAGCAGGTCCGAGCGCTCCGCCACCTGGTTGATGACCTGGGCGATCTTCGACACCTGCTGCAAGTCCTGGTTCAGCCCGACGATGGCGTCGGCCACGCCCTTGGACTCGATGCGGATGTCGTTGATGCCGGCCACCACCTGCGCCACCACGGCCATGGCCTCGGCCACCGCCTCGTGCGTGCGCCGGGCGCTGGACTCCACCACCTCGGTGGAGCTGGAGATCTGCTCGGCGGTGCGGCTCAGCTCCTCGAACGTCGCGGCGATCTGCTGCGCGTACGCGGCCTGCTGGCTGATGACGTGCTCCTGGTCCGCCGAGGCTCCGGTCAGCCCGCGCGAGGCGCTGGAGAGCTGCTCGGTGCGCGAGACGAGCTCGGCCACGGTGCCCCGCAGCGTGTTGAGCATCTCGCTGAAGGACTGCGCCATCAGGTGAACCTCGCCCGCCGCGGACACATCCAGCTGGCTGCGGGACACGTCGCCCTTGGCCACCTCGCGCGCCGCCTCCGTCATCTTCGAGACCGGCTCGGTGATGGCCCGGCCGATGAAGAAGGCCAGCAGCAGCCCCAGGAGCGCCACCGCCACGCCGAGGGTGATGCTCGGCATCAGGAAGGTGCGCACCTCCTGGTGGATGGTCGCCGTCTCATAGCCGAGCACGTAGCTGCGCCCACCCTTCATGGCGCAGCGCACCAGGACCATGCCCGGGGTGAGCTTCGCGTCACACCCCGGGTCGGCCTTCACCATGCCGAGCCCCTGGGGCACCGCGCCGCGGTGGACCAACGGGGTGCCGCTGGGCTCGAGCACGGCCTGGAACGCCAGGCTCCCGCCGGTCTCCACCTGGGCGAAGAACTGCTGCAGCTTCTCGGCCCGCTCCCCCTCGGAGGATTGCTCCAAGGGTGGCTCCAGGAGGCGGTCCGCCTGATCCCGGGCCAACACCGCCACGGCCCGGCCCTGGGTCTTGAGCCGCTCCAGTCCGAGCGCCGCCTGACGCGGAGGGAAGTACAGATTGCTGAGGACGGAAATGACGATGGTGGGCACCAGCACCGCCAGCGCCACTTGCCACCGTAGACTGAGCCGACCCCACATTCTGCGCTCCAGACGTAGATAAGACGGGTGCGACGGTAGGCCCCGGGAGCCAAGAGCGTCAAACGCGCCGTGCGTGCTTGTGCGCTCCCTGTGCCGGCGGCCTGTCCCCCGCTGTCTTTCTACTGTCTTCTCAAAGGGTTAGCCTTGGAGCGGGCGGAGTTTCCCTTTGACAGCGCGGGGCCCTGTCCCTATGGTCCGCCGCCGATGAGCACTCCCCTCACGCCCTATCTGCCGCTGGCCGTGGTGCTGCTGCTGTCCGGCGTCCTCGCGCTGATCATCCCGACGCTCGCTGGCCTGCTGGGCCCCCGGCGGCCGAGCGCCGTGAAGTCGATGAACTTCGAGGCCGGCTCCGAGTCGAGCGGTCTGGCGCGCCAGCGCTTCGCGGTGAAGTTCTACGTGGTCGCCCTGCTCTTCATCGTGTTCGACGTCGAAGCGGTGTTCCTGTACCCCTGGGCGGTGAACTTCCAGGCGCTCGGCTGGTTCGGCTACGTGGAGATGCTGGTTTTCGCGGCGACGCTCGTGGTTGGCCTTATCTACGTGTGGAAGAAGGGCGCTCTCGACTGGGAGAGCTGAAAACACCATGGCTGAATCCGACATCACTCCCGTAATCGCCACCCGCCGCGACGAGACCATGAGCTGGCTGCAGCGCGTGGTGTCCAAGGGCCTGGGCTGGGCTCGCAAGTACTCCCTGTTCTCCTACCCCTACGCCACCGCGTGCTGCGGCATGGAGTACATGTCCGTGGCCGCCAGCCGGCACGACATCGCCCGCTTCGGCGCCGAGTTCCCCCGCTTCTCGCCGCGCCAGGCGGACCTGCTGCTGGTGGTGGGCACCATCAACCTGAAGCAGGCCCCCATCCTCAAGCGCGTCTACGAGCAGATGACCGAGCCCAAGTGGGTGGTCTCCTTCGGCGTGTGCGCCTCCTCGGGCGGCTTCTACGACAACTACGCGGTGCTGCAGGGCATCGACCGCATCCTCCCCGTGGATGTGTACATCCCCGGCTGCCCCCCGCGCCCCGAGCAGGTGCTGGACGGTCTGATGATGCTGCAGGAGAAGATCGGCGGTCAGGTCCACAAGATCGCCGACAAGGGCCAGCCCAACCCCACCGCGGCCCACCACGACCTGCTGGCCTCGATGAACAAGTAGCGCGCCCCACGCGCGAAGTCCCCAAGGGCCCCGCGTGCCTCCCGCTGTGGAGGCGCCGGGGCCCTCGGTTTTGAGCGGCTACCAGCGGTGGTAGGCGGGGTGGCCCGGCTTCACGGCCACGAAGGTGCCCCGGCACGTGGCCGTCACCTTGCCGCCGGCGGTGAGCGTGCCCTCGATGACGGCGCGGTCCTCCTTCATCTCCACGGGCCGGGCCTCCAGGCGCACCGGGCCGGTCATGGGCGTGGGGCGCTTGAGCTGGATGCTGTAGTCGGCGGTGACGGTGCAGGGCGGCGTGTCCTGCCCGCTCTGCTTCATCAGGTGCCAGGCCGCCGTCCAGTTGCAGTGACAGTCCAGCAGCGCGCCGATGATTCCGCCGTTGAGCACGCCCGGGAAGGCCTGGTGGTGCTCGGCGGGCGTCCACTCGGCCACCACGAGGTCTCCCTCCACGCAGCTGCGGATGCGCAGGCCCTGGGAGTTGGAGGGGCCGCAGCCGAAGCAGGAGTTGTGCGGGGCGTAGCGTTCCTGGAGGCTCTGGGAGTTCGTCGTCATGGCGACGCACCCTACCCCAGCCGACGCCTCACGGGGCCCGGGCCAGCACCGCGTCCAGCCACGCTGCCAGCGAGGAGACATCCGCGCAGTCTCCCGCGCAGGTGCGCTGCACGCTGCCGTCGGCGCGGGGGCGATCCACCAGCCAGCGCTTCCCGTCGAAGGCGCCTCGGTCCTTCTCTCGCACCATGGCGTCGTGCGCGGAGGCATCCACCTCCACCACCCCGTCGACGCGGATGCGGTAGGTGTCGAAGGCCCGGGGCGCGCCCGGCCAATGCTCCGCGTCGAACACCTCCGGGCTCACGTGGGTGAAGCCTGTCTCCGCATATAAAGGAGGGGGCTGCAGGGGCTCGCCTCGCAGGAGCGGTGCCAGTGACACGCCGTCCGTGTCGGCAGGCAGGGCGGGCAGTCCGGACAGCTCCAGCAGCGTAGGCCCCACGTCCACCAGCCGCACCAGCGTGTCCACCCGGGCGGGCGCGGAGGTGCCGCGAGGGGGCTTCACGGCCAGCAGCACGCGGTACTCCTCCTCCGAGAGCCGGGCGCCGTGGACGGGCGTCGCTCCCGCCAGGTCCGGACGGTCGGCGTGGAAGCTCTCGCCATGGTCCGAGAAGAGGACGATGAGCGCGTCGTCGTAGCGCCCGGCACGCTTCAGCGCGTCGAAGAGCTGGCCCACCTGCGCGTCCGCCTGGGCGAGCAGCTCGTCATAGAGCGCCTCGGCGCCGGCGCGGTTCCAACCGCCCGTGCTCCCCGCCGACACGGGGGAGAAGTGCATGCGCAGCCGGCGCTCGAGCGGCTCGGAGGGCGCCACGAAGCGCCGGTAGTGGGGGTAGACGGGATCGCCTGGGAAGTGCGCCGCGGTGGCGTGGAAGGCGAACAGCGTGGGCCCCTGCCGGGCCTCGGTGACGAGCCGCGCCGCGAGCCTGTCGGCGTAACCCACCGGATCATGCAGACCGGCCAGGGCGCGGTTGTCGATGAACTCGGGCAGCCAGGCGGCGCCCAGCGCGTGGTCCGCGAAGAGGCCCAGCGCGCGGTAGCGCAGCTTCTCCAGCAGGAAGTTCACCGCGCCGCGCGGTGGCTGGAGGCGCGTGGTGAAGCCGGAGTCGGGCCCCTCCGCGTGGAAGCGCGAGCAGTCGGTGGCGAACACGGTGTGCCAGCCCGCGTCCGAGAAGTGTCGAGGGAAGGTGGGCACCTGTTGCCAGCGCGACTCGGCCGTGAGCGAGTAGCGCACCCCAGTGCGGTGGGGCCAGCGCCCGGTGAGCAGGGAGCGCCACGCGGGCTCCGTCTGGGCGATGGGCGTGTACGCGCGGGTGAAGAGCGTGGCGCCCTCCTCCACGAAGCGCTCGAGGTGCGGGGCGACTTCCCGCGTTCCACCGAGGGCACGGAGCCGATCCGGGCGGAAGGCATCCACTCCGATGAGGACGACGAGCGGATGCTTCTCTCCGTCCGCCGGTGGCCGGGCTCCCCACGCCGCGAGCAGCCCCACCGCCGCCGCTGCGCCCACGGCCATTCCCAAGGCGCGCCGGTGCTCGCGCGCGCGCCATGCGAGCAAGCCCAGGTGCAGCGCGAGCCACAGGCCCGCCGCGACGCGCGGGTGCCAGGGTTGCCCATGGTCCACGAGAAAGCCCAGCACGGGCCGCAAGGCGGGAAGATCATCGAAGAGCGCGGGGCGAGCGATGGCACGGTCCCACGCCAACAGCGCCAGCAGCACGAGCCAGTGCGGCACCACCCACCCGAGCGCCTTGCGTCCCCAGGCCCGTGCCAGCAGGCCCGCGCCCAGCGCCAGCACCGCGCCCGCGGCCGCGTAGGCCACCGCCACACGCGTGAGCAGGCCTGGCAGCAGCGGCCGGATGGCGTTCATGAGCGCCGCGTAGGGGCCCTCCACGTCCACGCCGACGCCCACGGCCCCGGTGGTGAGCAGCCGCCAGGTCTCCAGGGCGAACAATGCGAGCCCAAGCCCGACCCCCAGGAGGGAAACGAGCAGCGACCCGCGGAGCAGCCCGGCAAGGGCCCTGGGGGAGATGGCCACGCGCGGGCGTGTACCCGAAAACGCTCCCGCCCGCCATGCCTCGGGCCCTACCCGAGCCTACGGAGTTCCACCTCGGCCTACCACCCAAGGGCCCCTGTGCCCTAAGAGCGCCCCTGCCTAGTAATGCACGCCGTCCAACTGCTCCAGCACGGCCTTGATGGATTCCGGCGTGGTACCGCGCCGCTTCGCGAGCTCCGGGGCGAAAAACGTAAGCGCCATGGTCGAGGGAGGCTCCTCCGCGAAGCCTTCCACCACGATGGAACCGATGTCCCCAGGCCATTGCAGAGCGCTTAGCTCGCGCCACCTGCGCACAGGATCGAAGAGGGTGAAGCACGGCCAGCGCGGAAGGCGGAGCGTGCGAACGTCTCCACCCAAGAACCGGCACCCGTCCAGTTGCGCCTCACCGAAGTCGCACCCCTCGACGCTTGCCTCGCCCGGGGAGGACGGCCACTCGCCGAAGTCGTTGCCCCTGAAGCGCCCGGTGAATCGGCATCCTTTCAAGTGGGCATGACGCCACTGGAAGTTCTTCAGCTCCCGCCGGGCCTCGAAGGTGCAATCAATGAATCGCGCCTGGGGAATGATCAGGTTTCGCGCGGCGCCCCTCAGCACGAGGGTGCAGTCACGAAGCGTGAGATTCGGCCCGAGGAAATAGACGACATCGGGCCCGATCTCGATGCGTTCATTCACCAGTTCCGCATTCTCGAGATTGACCTGGCTCAATCCACTGCTCCCCTCAGAACATGATGAGGCGAAAGAACTCTTCGGCCAGACGCCGACCGTGCAGGGCCAGGTTCGAGTCCGTACCGGAAAGCACCTCTCCCTGAGCGCATTCTCCACGAAGCGCCCTCGCGCTTGACGCTCCAGAAGTAGCGACAACCAGTCTTTGCCCTGCCTACCAGCCTCACGGATGGCTTCGCGCTCTGCGTTGGTTTTCCGTACCGCGCCCCCCGCCGGGGCCCCCCACCCAGCCGGGCAAGCGACCGCACCCGACCTGTGACGTGCGATTGGCGCTCAGGCGTGCCAGACTGTGCAGCCGCGGTTGACCCACGGCACGAGGGCGCCCTGGCGCGATGAACCACGGGACAGGACACAGCACGGAGGAGACCCTCGCCCGGGCGCTCCGCTCGGAGCGAGTGCGTAACGTCCTCCGCCTCTCCTGGGTGCGCTTCCTGGCGGTGTCCGCCATCTTCGGCGTCACCCTCTACCTGGGCTTCCTGCGCGCTCTGGCCGACTGGGCCATCTACACCACCCCCTTCGCCGCGTACTGGACGGTCACCGCGCTCGCGCTGGCGGCCGCCTACCGCTTCAAGCAGGCGGCGCCCCTCGGCGGCCTCTCGCTGGCCGTGATGGACGTGCCCGCCATCTTCTGGCTGCAGACGCTGGCCCTGCCCCTGTCGCCCTCGCCCGGAGGCGTGGCCGGCTTCACGCTGGGCATCTACGTGACGCTGGTGCTGCTCTCCACCCTCTCCCTGCGCCGCGTGGTGACGGTGGCGGTGACGGCGTGCGCGGCCCTCGCGGAGGTGCTGCTGCAACAACAGGCCGGCATCGGCGTGGGAGCGCAGATCACCGCGGTGGTGGTGCTGGCGGCGAGCGCCGCGGGTGCCAACCACCTGGTGCTGCGCATCCGCACGCTGCTGACGGCGGTGACGCGCGAGGAGCTCAAGCGCGCGCGGCTCGGCCGCTACTTCTCCCCGGCGGTGGCCGAGCGCCTGCAGGACCTGGGCACCTCCGAGACGGCGCCGGAGCTGCGCGACGTGACGATGCTGTTCGCGGACATCCGGGACTTCACCGCCCTGAGCGAGCGGCTGCCGCCCGAGCAGGTGGTCTCCATCCTCAACGAGTACTACGGCCGCATGGTGGAGGTGGTGTTCCGCCACGGGGGCACGCTGGACAAGTTCATCGGCGACTCGCTCATGGTGTACTTCGGCGCCCCCATCGCCGATGCGGAGCACGCGCGGCGCGGCGTGCAGTGCGCGCTGGACATGGTGAGCGAGCTGGAGGCCGTCAACGCCGAGCGCGCCGTCCGGGGCGAGCCAGGGCTGCGCATGGGCGTGGGCGTCCACACCGGACCGGTGGTGCTGGGCAACATCGGCTCGGCCACCCGCCGACTGGAGTACACGGCCATCGGCGACACGGTGAACCTGGCCAGCCGCATCGAGCGGCTGACGAAGCTGGTGGGCCTCCCCGTCCTGGTCTCCCGCAGCACCCGAGAGCAGGCGGGTGAGTCCTTCCACTGGCGCGAGGCGCCTCCCGCCACGGTCCCGGGCAAGAGCCAACCGGTGGCGATCTTCATCCCCGAGGCGGGGAGTTCCACCGTCCCCGGGGGGACCCCCGCAGCCGCCTGACTCAGGGAGTCCTCCGTGAAGCTCCGCCCCGTCCAGTACATCGGCCTCCTGTTCGTCCTGGTGATGGGGGCGCGGCTCGCGATGACCCTCACACGGCCCAAGCCGGTCACGCTGCCCCCCTCCCTGTTCCTCCACAACAATCCCCCGCTGCCCCTTCCCCCCATGCCGGCGGTGACGCCCCCTCCCGCCCTACCGCCCCTCGCCGAACTCGCCGCCCCTCCTGCTCCCGCGCCCACCGCCAACACTCCGCCTCCGCCACCTCCGCCTCCCGCGTTCCGCGCGAGCAAGCCCGGCGCCGATCAGTTCCAGCCGCTCCCCTTCCCAAAAGATGTGACCGAGCCATTCACGCCGGAGGGCTTCAAGCAGCACCTGGAGCACGCCTTGAAAGAGTGCCCCATGGGCGCCATGGAGCTGGTCTCCATGGACTGCAAGGAGTTCCCCTGCATGGCGCTCACCGAGCTCAAGGACGAGACGGCCCGCCAGGCGAACCTCAACTCGTGCATGCCTTGGATCGAGATCTACGAGGGCGGCACGCAGTATGTGGCCTCCACCCAGAAGCGCGAGGGACAGGAGTTCCACTACATGACCTGGGTCCCCCTGCCTCCGCACACGGCGGATGCGAAGCTGGTGATGCTGCGCTCCCACCGCCGGAGCAAGGCCCTGGTGAAGGCGTTCACCTCCAAGTAGCCGATACTGCGCCCATGCACTTCCCCATCCCCGAGAGGCCAGGCCCGTGGCTCGCGGTGGCGCTGCTGCTGTCCGTCTGCGCCTGCCAGGAAGAAGAAGGCTTCGGCTCCGTGCAGCTCGTCGTCCAGCCTCCCGCCCTGTCCCCCATCGACATCGCCCGCGTGACGGCCGCGGTCCAGGTTCCCAGCGCGACCCGCGAGCCCGTGCCGCTCGAGTTCACCGACTCCCAGTGGACGGGCACCTTCGGCCCCCTGAGCACCGGCCAGCTCACCTCGTTCCACGTCAAGGCGTTCGACGCCAGCGGCTTCCTGCTCTTCCAGAACGCCTCGGAGCTCACCTTCATCGAGGCCGGCAGGACGCACACCATCGACCTCCCCATGCAGAGCCCGACCCCCTTCGAGCCGCGAAAGTGGACGGGCCGCCTGTCCTCGCCGCGCCGCTTCCACACGGCCACCGATCTGTACGCGAACAAGGTGCTCATCGCCGGCGGCACCGTGCTCGGGCCTGGAGGCTTCGCTCCCACCGCCGAGGTGGAGCTGTACGAGCCCACCCCGGAGCGCTTCACCCCCATGCCCCCCATGGCCAGCCCTCGCTCGGAGGCCACCGCCACCCTGCTGCCTCAGGGGCAGGTGCTCGTGGTGGGCGGAGACAGCGGCCAGGGACTGCTCGCCACCGCCGAGCGGTTCGACCCCCAGACGAATACCTGGAGCCCCGCCGGCAGCATGGCCTCCCCGCGCCTGTTCCACACGGCCACGCGGTTGCCCTCCGGAAAGGTGCTGATCACGGGCGGCACGGCCACGGGCCCCAGCGACAGCCTGGCCGCCGCCGAGATCTACGATCCGGAGACGAACACCTGGAGCCCCGCGGCCAGCATGGCCACCCCGCGCCTGCTCCACACGGCCACCCTGCTGCCTTCGGGAAAGGTGCTGGTGGCGGGTGGCACGAGCAGCTCCCTGGCCGGAGACCTCTCCTCCTGCGAGTTCTATGAGCCCGAGACGAACCGCTGGGTCGCCGCCCCGCGCATGTTCGAGCCCCGCAGCGGCCACACGGCCACCCTGCTGCCCTCGGGCGCGGTGTTCGTCGCCGGAGGCGTCTACCCGCCTCCCACCGGCAGCCCCTGGGGCGGCGAGCGCTGGGACCCCATCGTGGAAGCGTGGATCCTCGGCCCCGCCGCGACCGCCAACGTCCGGCGACACGCGGCCACCCTCCTGCCTTCAGGAAGGGTGCTGGTGACGGGCGGCTTCCTCGAGCCCCAGTTCGCGGTGGCCCAGACCGCCGCCCCCTACCAGATGCAGTACCAGGGTTTTCAGCCCAACGAGCGACTGCTCTTCGGGCGCGCGGGGCACACCGCGACGCTGCTGCGTTCGGGCAAGGTGCTCCTGGTAGGTGGCAACGATCAGGAGTCGATCAGCGAGCTGTACGGGCCTTGAGGCTCGTGACTTGACTCGCTTTCGTGGCCCGTGCGACAGCGGGTCGGCCGCTCTCACGGCGGCCCACGAAGACGAAGGAGCAGAAGCCCTGACGCCCTGGCTGCCCAACCGAAAGCCCCTCGCCGCGCCGCGCCTTCGCCTGTTCTGCTTCCCGTACGCGGGCGGCAGCGTCTCCGCATTCCAGGGCTGGAGCGAGGCGCTCCCCGAGGGCGTGGAGCTCTGCGCCGTCCAGCCCCCCGGCCGCGAGCGGCGCCTGATGGAGCGCCCCTTCCGCCGGCTCCCCGAGCTGCTGGATGCCCTGGAGCCAGTCCTGCTGCCGCTGCTGGACAAGCCCTTCGTCCTGCTCGGCTACAGCATGGGCACGCGGATCGCGCTGGCGCTCACCCAGCGCTGGCAGGAGCGAGGCGGTCCCCAACCCCAAGGGCTGGTGATGTGCGCGGCCGCCGCGCCGCACGTCTCCCGTCCCTCCCGCGAGTCGCTCGATGACGCGCGCTTCCTCGAGCTGCTGCGCAACTACGAGGGCACGCCTCCCGAGGTGCTCGCCCACCGCGAGCTGATGGAGCTGCTGCTCCCCGTGCTGCGCGCCGACTTCGCGCTGTCCGACACCGTGCTCCCCACCACGCCGGTGCGCTGTCCCATGTCCGTCTGGGGTGGGCTGGAGGACCCGCACGTCTCCTCCGAGGAGCTCGAGCGCTGGCGGGAGCTGAGCGCCGGGGAGTTCCGCATCCGCCGCTTCCCAGGCCGACACTTCTTCCTGAGGACCCACCGGGACGCACTCCTGGCGGCGCTGCATTCGGAGCTCACCGGCTATCTGGCGAGAGATCCCTGATATACTTGTTATGCAGGTCTAAACCTCGCCCGGTCCCGCCATGTCCCAAGCTCCCAGCGTCTTCGAGCAGTTCGAGTCCAACGTCCGCAGCTACTCGCGCTCCTTCCCGGCGATCTTCCAGCGCGCCCGGGGCTCGGTGATCTACGACACGAGCGGCAAGGAGTACCTCGACTTCTTCTCGGGGGCGGGCACCCTCAACTACGGCCACAACGAGGAGCGGATGAAGCGCCGGCTGATCTCCTATCTGGAGTCGGACGGCATCATCCACGCGCTCGACGCGTCCACCACCGCCAAGCAGGAGTTCCTCACCCGCTTCCGGGACGTCGTCCTGCAGCCTCGGGGCCTGGACTACAAGGTGCAGTTCTGCGGCCCCACCGGCACCAACGCGGTGGAGGCGGCCCTGAAGCTGGCGCGCAAGGTGACCAAGCGCACCGGCGTGTTCGCCTTCAGCGGCGGCTATCACGGAATGTCCCTGGGGAGCATGTCCGTCACCTCCGGCCGGAGCGTGCGCGCCTCGGCCGGCGTGCCCACGGCCCACACCACCTTCATTCCGTATCCCGTCGGGCCCCGAGGGAACTTCGACTCGCTGAGCTACCTGCGCAACCTGCTCGAGGACAGCCACTCCGGCGTGGACGTACCCGCGGCGATGATCCTCGAGACGGTGCAGATGGATGGCGGCATCTACATCGCCTCCGCCGAGTGGCTGAAGGAGCTGCGGACACTGTGTGATCAGCACGGCATCCTGCTCATCTGCGACGACATCCAGGCGGGCTGCGGCCGCACGGGGCGGTTCTTCTCCTTCGAGCGGGCGGGCATCCAGCCGGATCTGGTGACGCTGTCCAAGTCGATCAGCGGCTACGGCCTGCCCATGGCGCTGCTGTTGATGCGCCGCGATCTGGATCAGTGGAAGCCCGGTGAGCACACGGGCACCTTCCGTGGACTGCAGCTGTCCTTCATCGCCGCCACGGAGGCGCTCGGGTACTGGCAGGAGCCGGCGTTCGAGAAGAGCATCAAGAACAAGGAGCAGCTGCTGCGCGGGGTGTTCGGCGACGCGCTGCCGGGCCTGGAGGGCGAGCTGGACCTGCGCGGGATCGGCATGGCGTTCGGCATCGACATGATCAAGGCGGGCGGCTACGAGCGGGCGCGGCGCATCCAGCAGCGGGCCTTCCAGCACGGCCTCATCATGGAGCAGTGCGGACGCGAGGACACCGTGCTCAAGGTCATGCCGCCGCTGACCACCACCGAGGAGCAGCTCATGAAGGGCTGCGAGATCCTCATCGACAGCATCCGTCATGCCTGAGACCGAACTCTCGCGCTACCTGCGCTTCCTCCGAGGGCTCCAGGAGCGCTCGGGCTCGCGCGCCGTCCCCTTCCCCGGAGGCACGGCGTTCTTCCACGAGCAGTTCCCCGACTCGTGGACGCACAACTTCCTGCGGGTGGAGGCGCCTCCTGGAGCGGTGACGGCCGAGGCGCTTGCCGCCCAGGCGGACGCACTGCACTCGGCGCAGGGGCAGGCCCACCGCCGCCTCTGGGTGGGAGACGAGGCCACCGGCGAGGCGCTGGCGCCCGGCTTCGAGGCTCTGGGCTGGGGCGTGGGGCGCGAGTGGATCATGGTCCATCGGGGGACGAGCCCCGAGGTGACGGAGGGGCTGTCCGTGAGCCGCCTGTCCGACGAGGAGGTGTTCCCCTTCTGGGAGGAACTCTTCCGGCGCATGGAGCACGTGCGCAGCGAGGAGACGGCGCGGCAGCTCGCCACGCGCAACCTCGTGCTCGGGCGGAGGCTGTCCGTCCAGCACTTCGGGATCCGGGTGGACGGGCGGCTGGTCAGCGCGTGCGACCTCTACCCTGGCGAGGGCCTGTCGGACATCCAGGACGTGGACACCCTGGAGGAGCACCGTGGGAAGGGGTACGCCCGAGCGATGCTGCAGGGCGTGCTGCGGACCGCGCGCGAGCAGGGTCTGGCCCCCAGTTTCCTCTCCACGGACGAGGAGGACTGGCCCAAGGAATTCTATGGGCGGCTCGGCTTCGAGCGCATCGGCCGCCTCTACACGTTCCTCAAGGTGCCGCCGAAGGCGTGAGCGCGGTGCTCAGCCCGTGTGCCGCAGGCGAGAGAGCAGCTCGCCTGCTCGGATGCGCACGAGCGGCTCCATCTCTCGGCAAGGCTCGACCTGGGTTGCCAGCTTCGTGGACTCCTCGGCGGAGGGCCGCACCCAGCCCAGATGCAGCGCCTGGGCATACCCGGTGAGCCACGCCAGCACGAGCGCCTCCAGCTCGGGCACGAAGTACTGGCCATAGTCGAGCGAGCGCGGCTGCAACGACGTATGCCCCGGCAGGCTCGTCTCGGAGGTGAGTTCCAGTTCGTGCGCGGTAAAGGCTCCGTCCTCGCTCTTCTCCAGCTCCAGCCGCAGCCGGCGCCCCTCCGTCCGGGTGTGGAGCAGCAGCGCATAGCGCCCCGGCTTCACGTATCCCGTCGCGTTCGGCTTCGCGCCGGGCAGCCAGTAGTAGAGGAACTCCGTGTCGTTGAAGAGGACGACCTCGTGGCCGCTGTAGCGGCGCAGGAAGGCGTCGCTGAAGGTGAGGAGCAGGTACAGGCGCTCCGCTCCAGGCACCTCCCGTGCCCAGCTCAGCAGGCGCGGCTCGTACGCGTACAGCCCCGTGAAGCAGGTCCATGCCCGGCGGGCCCGATCTCGCGTGGCCTCCGCCCGCCCACCGCGAAGCCATGCGGCGGCGCGGGCCAGTAACGGCCTCCTGCCCTCTTCGATGGGTCCCCCCCCGGGCACGATCACTCCTCGTAGCGGGAGATGGCCACCAGCGGCGGCGGCTCAAACTCCGGCCCACTTTGTCCAGCGGCCTCCAGCCGGGCCGCGAGCCCCGCCACCGTGGCGTCCTCGAAGAGCGACGTCACTGGCAGCTCCGCCTGGAACTCCTTGCGGATGCGCGAGAGGATCTGCACCGCCACCAGCGAGTGTCCGCCGAGATCGAAGAAGTTGTCGTAGACGCCGACGCGCGACACGCCCAACAGCTCCTGCCACAGCGTGGCCAGGCGCTCCTCGGTGGGAGTCCTCGGCGCGGTGTACCCGTCGTCCAGCTCGCCCTCGGGCACGGGCAGCGCCGTGCGATCCACCTTGCCGTCGGGAGTGCGCGGCAACGTGTCCAGCAGCATGTAGCTGGCCGGCACCCGCTCCCGGGGGAGGCGGCTGGCCAGGTAGCCCTCCAGCGCCTCCGGGCTCGGCTTCGGCTGGCCCTCGCGGCCCACCACGTAGGCCACGATGTGCTGCTCCAGGCCCACCGTTCGGGACACCAGCACGCAGTCAGCCACCGCCGGGTGCTCCCGCAGCAGCGCCTCGCCCTCGCCGATGTCGAGCCGGCTGCTGCGCCGCCGCGCTGGCGGCTGGACCTTGCCCAGGAACTCGAGCTCCCCCTGAGGCCCTTCGCGCACCAGCTCGCCCGTGCGCACCATGCGCGCCTCGGGCTCCGTCGAGAGCGGATCCGGCACGAAGGTGTCCGCCGTGCGCGCCGCGTCCTCGGAGCCGACGCTGGCTCCCGCGGGCCACCCTCCCAGGCACAGCTCTCCGGGCACACCCGGAGGCACGGGCCGCAGCCACGCATCGAGCACGTACGCCCGAGGCGCCACCCCCTGCTTGCGGGCAGCCATCTGGAGCTCGGGGAAGCGCTCCAGCCCGGTGTCACGCTCCGGCCGGGCCCAGGATGCCCTCAGCGCGTGCTCCTCGGCCTCGCGCAACAGCGGCAAGTCGGACAGCCGCACCTCGGGCCGGGCGACGATGCCCGACAGCAGCACCTCGAAGTGCCGCACCATCCGCTCGATCGTCTCCGCATCGAACAGGTCCGCGTCGTACTCCACGCCGACGGTGAGCCCCTCGGGCGCCTCGCTCAGGGTGAACATCAGATCGAACTTCGCCGTCCCCGTGCCTAGCTCCTGCGCCACCAACTCCAGGCCGGGCAGGCGCACGCCGTGGGTCTCGTCCGGGATGTTCTGCAGCTCGAACATCACCTGGAAGAGCGGCGTCCGAGTCAGGTCGCGCTCGGGCTGCACCGCCTCGACGACGCGGTCGAACGGTGCCTCCTGGTGGGCGTAGGCCTCCACCGTGCCGAGGCGCACCCGGTCCAGCAGCTCGGTGAAGGGCTCTTCGCCGGACACCTCGTTGCGCAGCACCAGCGTGTTGATGAAGAAGCCGATGAGCCCCTCCACCTCCGCCCGGTTGCGGTTGGCCACGGGCGTACCCACCGTGAGGTCCTCCTGTCGGGTGTAGCGCCACAGGAGCACCTTGAAGCCCGCCAGCAGCGTCATGAACAGCGTGGCTCCCCGCTTCTGGCTCAACGCGCGCAGCCCCTCGGTCAGCTCGCGCGAGAGCCGGGACGAGCGCTGCATGCCGTTGGCCCCCTGCGCCGCGCTGCGGGGCCTGTCCGTCTTCAGGTCCAACGGCTCCACGCCTGTGAGCCGCTGCTTCCAGAAGCGCATCAACGTGTCCAGCGTCTCGCCCTGCAGCCACTTCCGCTGCCACACGGCGTAGTCCATGTACTGGATGGGCAGCGGCGGCAGCGGCGAGGGCTTGCCCTGGCTGAAGGCCTCGTACAGCGCCCCCAGTTCCTTGAGGAACACGCCCACCGACCAGCCATCCGAGACGATGTGGTGCATCGTGAGCAGCAGCACGTGCTCGGTGGGCCCCAGGCGCAAGAGCCGCGCACGCACCAGCGGGCCCTGGGAGAGCTCGAAGCCGCGCTGGGCCTCCTCCGTGCCCAGCCGCTGCACCTCCTGCTCCCGCACCTCGGCGTCCAGATCGGACAGCTCCACCACCGGCAGCGGCAGGTGGAGCGAGGGGATGACCACCTGGACCGGCGCGCCCTGCTCCTCGCGGAAGACGCACCGCAGGGACTCGTGGCGGGCGAGGATTTCGTTGAAGCTGCGCTCGAGCGCGTCCACGTCCAGCTGCCCGCGCATGCGCAGCGCGCCGGGGATGTTGTAGACGGCGCTGCCCGGCTCGAACTGCTCCAGCACCCAGAGCCGTACCTGCGCGTACGAGAGCGGCAGCGTGCCCTCGCGGGGCACGGGCGTCACCGGGGGAGGTACACCCACCGGCCCGCCCTGGGACAGCAACTGCTGCGCGCGCTGGGCGAGCCCCGCCACGGTGGGGCTCTCGAAGAGGGAGCGCACCGGCAGCTCCACGCCCAGCGCCTCGCGCGCCCGCGAGATGACCTGGGTGGCCATCAGCGAGTGGCCGCCCAGCTCGAAGAAGTTGTCCTCCACGCCCACGCTCTCCAGGCGCAGCACCTGCGCCCAGATGGCGGCCAGCTTCTGCTCCACAGGAGTGCGGGGGGCTACCGAGCCCACCAGCCTGGAGCGCTCTCCCGTGGGGGCCGGCAGCGCGCGGCGGTTCACCTTGCCGTTGGGCAGCAGCGGCAGCGCCTCGAGGATGACGATCGCCGCGGGCACCATCTGCGGGGGCAGCCGATCCTTCAGGAAGCGTCGCAGCTCGCGCTCGTCCGGCACGCCCTCTCCGCGGGGCGACACGTAGCCCACCAGCTGCTTCTCTCCCGGCGTGTCCGTGCGCGCCATCACCACGCACTCGTGGACGCGAGGATGCGTGGCGAGCACGCTCTCGATCTCTCCCGTCTCGATGCGCACCCCGCGGATCTTCACCTGATGATCCACCCGGCCCAGGTACTCGATGGCCCCGTTGGGCAGGTAGCGCACCCGATCTCCCGTGCGGTACAGGCGCATGCCGGGCTCTTCGCTGAAGGGGTCCGGCACGAAGACGTTGGCCGTCTTCGCCGGATCGGCCATGTAGCCACGGCCCACGCCCAGGCCTCCGATGCACAGCTCACCCGCCGCGCCGATGGGCAGCGGTCGCAGCCCCGCGTCGAGTACGTAGACGCGCAGGTTCTCCAGGGTGCCGTGGATGGGCACCGCCGCCCAGGTGCGCGCGGGCGGCTCGTACACCTTGTTGCAGGTGACGTCGTCCGAGCACTCGGTGGGCCCGTAGGCGTTGAGCAGCGGCAGGTTCGGGAAGCTGCGGAACCAGCGGCTGGCCAGCTCCGGCATCAGCGCCTCGCCAGTGGAGACCATCCACCGCAGCACCGAGGCGACGCGCGCCTGCGCGCCCTGGGCCTCGATCGAGCCCAGCAGCATGTTCAACTGCGTGGGCACCAGCTCGATGAGGGTGACCCGGTCGGAGACGATGCGCTCCAGCAACAGGTCCGGATCCAGGACGACGTGGTCCTGGAGGATGCAGATGCGCCCTCCCGCCAGCAGGGTGGCCAGGAACTGCCACACGGACACATCGAAGCTCTGGCGCGCGCTCTGCGCCATGCCATCAGCGGCGGTGACATCCATCTGCCGCGCCATGGCCAGCGCGTGGTTGAGCATTCCCTCGTGCTCCAGCATGGCCCCCTTGGGGGTGCCGGTGGAGCCCGAGGTGAACAGCAGGTACGCCATGTGGCGCCCGCTGATGAGGCACGGCAGCCGCTCAGCGGGCCCGGCCTGCAGCACCTCGCGGATGTCTAGCACTCCGTCCGGCTGGAGCGCCTGTGCCAGCTCCCGGTAGCGCGCCTCCGTCAGCACCAGGCGACAGCGGCTCTGCTCCACGATGGAGGCCAGGCGCGGCTTGGGCACCACCGGGTCCAGCGGCACGTAGGCCGCGCCCGCCTTGAAGATGCCCAGCATGCAGACGAGGTATTCGATGTCCCGCTCCTGCAGGACGGCGACGATGTCCTCGGGGCCGACGCCCCGCGCGCGCAGCACGTGGGCCACGCGGTTGGCCAGGCCATCCAGCTGGGCGTAGGTGAGTGCCCGGCCGGCGCAGGTGACGGCGATGGCTTCCGGCGTCCGGTCCACCTGACGCTCGAAGAGCACCGGGAAGGGCTCCAGCGACTCCCACTCGTGCTCGGTGCGGTTCCACTCGATGATCTGCTGGTTCCACTCCTGAGGAGTGAGCAGTGAGAGGTGAGCCACCGGCGCCTCAGGCGTGGCGAGCAACTCCTCCAGCACGTGCTCGAAGTGCCTCACCATGCGCTCCATGGTGCCGCGCTCGAACAGCTCGGTGTTGTACTCCACGGTGCCCAGCAGGCCGCCGTCCACTTCCTCCATCTGCACGCTGAAGTCGAACTTGGAGGTGCCTGTCTCCGCCTGCTCGGCGCGCAGGGTCAGCTCCGGCAGGGCCAGCTCGCGCCGGGGCGTGTTGATGAGATCGAACATCACCTGGAAGAGCGGCGTGCGGCTCAGGTCGCGCACGGGCTGCAGGGCGTCCACCACCTGATCGAAGGGCGCGTCCTGGTGCGCGTAGGCCGCCAGCAGCGTCTGCTTCACCCGCCCCAGCAGGTCCACGAAGCGCGGCGCGCCCGACAGGTCCGTGCGGATGGCCAACGTGTTGACGAAGAAGCCGATGAGGCCCTCCAGCTCGGCGCGCGTGCGGTGGGCGATCGTCGTGCCGACCACCAGGTCCTCCTGGCCCGTGTAGCGGGACAGCAGGACGTTGAACGCCGAGAAGAGCGTCATGAACAGCGTGGCGCCCTGGCGCTGGCTGAGCGCCCGGAGGGAATCGGTGAGACGCGGCGACAGGGTGAACAGGAGCAGCTCGCCCTTGAAGGACTGCACCGCCGGGCGAGGCCGATCCAGCGGCAGGTCCGTCGCGTCCGGAGCCCCGATGAGCTGCTGCTTCCAGTAGGCCAGCAGCTGCTGGAGCCGCTCTCCCTGGAGCCAGGAGCGCTGCCACTGGGCAAAGTCCGCGTACTGGAACGGCAGCGGGGCCAGCGCCGCCGGCTGCCCGGAGAGGACGGCCCCATAGAGGGTGGCCACCTCCTGGATCAGCACGCCCAGGGACCAACCGTCGGACACGATGTGGTGTACCGAGAGCACCAGCCGGTGCTCCTCCGCCCCGAGCCGCAGCAGCAGGGCACGCAGCAGCGGCGGGCGCGAGAGATCGAACGGGAGCTGGGCCCACTCGGCTGCCTGGCGCCGGGCCTCCGCGAGCCGCTCCGCCTCGGGCAGTGCGCTCAAGTCTCGCGTGACCAGCGGCAGGGGCATGGGCGGGTGGAGCTTCAGGAAGGGCTCTCCCGCGCGTGAGACGAAGCTGGTGCGCAGCGCCTCATGGCGTGCCACCACCCCGCCCAGGCTGAGCGTGAGCGCCTCCACATCCAGCCGACCGCTCATCCGCACCGCGCCGGCGATGTTGTAGAGCGGGCTGCCTGGATCGAGTTGATCCAACAACCACAGGCGCTGCTGGGCGAAGGACGGCGGCAGATCCTGCTCGCGCGACACGGGGACGAGCGGCGGCAGCGCGGGGCCCGAAGCCTCAGGGCTGGAGACCTGCACGCGCGCGGCCTGCTCGGCGATGGTGGGCGCCTCGAAGAGGGCCCGCAGGGGCAACTCCACCGAGAAGACCTGGCGGATGCGGGAGCCGAGCTGCGTGGCCAGCAGCGAGTGGCCTCCCAGCTCGAAGAAGTTGTCGTGGACGCCCACTTCCTGGATGCCCAGGAGGGCGCGCCACAGCTCCGCCAGCCGCTCCTCCACCGGTGTGCGGGGAGCCACCCGTTCCCCCTGTAGCACCACCCCCGTGGGCTCGGGCAGCGCGGCCCGGTCCACCTTGCCGCTGGCGTTGAGCGGCAGCGCCTCCAGGCCCACGAAGGCCGTGGGCACCATGTACTCGGGCAACTGCGACGCGAGCCACGCCTTGAGCACCGCCGCGTCCGGAGCGGGCCGGGCCTCCGAGGTGAAGTAGGCCACCAGCCGCTTGTCCTCCCCTGCCCCGCGCACTCCGACCACGGCCTCCTTCACCGCCGGGTGCTGGCAGAGCACCGCTTCGATCTCGCCCGTCTCGATGCGGAAGCCACGCAGCTTCACCTGGGTATCGGCGCGGCCGAAGAACTCCACTACGCCGTCGGGCCGCAGGCGCGCCAGGTCCCCCGTGCGGTACAGCCGGTCCCCGGGCTTCTGGGAGAACGGGTGCGGCACGAAGCGCTCGGCCGTCAGCTCCGGCCGTCCCACGTACCCACGCGCCAGCCCGTCTCCGCTCGTGTACAGCTCGCCCACCACGCCCAGCGGCACCGGCTCCAGGTTGCCGTCCAGGATGAAGAGGTCCGTCTGGGCGATGGGCCTGCCGAGCGGCACCGAGGCGCCGACGCTCGCGCCGGGCTCCATCCGATGGCAACTGGTGAAGGTGGTGTTCTCCGTGGGCCCGTAGCCATTGATGAGCGCGCCGCCGCGCCGCAGCTCCAGCAGCCGCTTCACGTGCGGCGGCGACAGCGCGTCACCGCCCGCGATCAGCTGGCGCACCCCGACCAGGGCCTCCGGGTGCGCGTCCACCATCTGGTGGAAGAGCCCGGCGGTGAGCCAGAGGGTGGAGATGCGCGCGCGCTCCAGCAGCGCGGCCAGCTCCGAGAAGCCGAGCAGGTGCGGGGGCGCGACGACCAGCGTCCCGCCATTGAGCAGTGCGCCCCAGATCTCCAAGGTGGACGCGTCGAAGGCGACCGCCGAGAACAGGAGGATGCGCTCGGAGGACGAGAACTCCAGGCAGTCCGAGCCGCGTACGAGCCGGATGACGCCACGGTGGTTGACCGCCACGCCCTTGGGCTTCCCCGTGGAGCCCGAGGTGAACATGACGTAGGCCAGGTGCTCGGCACCGTCCGCCCGGGCGGGAGCCTCCGCGCGACGCTCTCGCGCCTCGTCCTCCAGCACCCACACCGGAGCGCTCACCTCCGGCAGCCGCTCAAGCCAACGCCGCTGGGCGAGCACCCCGCGCGCCCCGGCCTCCTCCAGCATGAAGCGCAGCCGCCGCTCCGGCGTGGCCGGATCCACCGGCAGGTAGGCGCCCCCCGCCTTGAGGATGCCGAGCATCCCCACCACGAACTCCACCGAGCGCTGCGCAGCGAGCGCCACCACCACCTCCGGCCCTACCCCGCGCTCGCGTAGCCGGTGCGCCAGGGCGTTGGCCCGCGCGTCCAGCTCCGCGTAGCTCACCCGCTCCTCGCCGAACTCCACCGCCACCGCATCCGGCGTGGCGCGCGCCTGCTGCTCGAACAACTGCCCCAGCGTGGCCTCCCGAGGATACGGGCTCGCCGCGCCGCGCCCCAGCGCGAGCACCCGCTGCCGCTCCTCGGCTCCCATCATCTGGAGCCGATCGATCCGCGCGTCCGGCCGCGCAGCCGCGTCCTCGAGCAGCGCCACCCACTGTTGGACCAGCGCCTCCATGCGCCAGGACGCGAACAGCTCCGTGCTGTACTCCAGCCGGCCGCGAATGCCCTCGCGTCCTTCCTCCAACAGCAGACTGAGATCGAACTTGGCCGTGCGGGTGTCGAGCTCGGAGATGCGGATGTCGAGCCCCGCCAGGGAGAGCTGCTCGCCCGCGGCCTCGGTGAGCGCGAGGATGGCCTGGAACAGCGGCGTGTGGCCGGCGCCGCGCCGGGGCGCCACCGCCTCCAGCACCTTCTCCAGCGGCAGTTCCTGGTGCGAGTAGGCCTCCAGCGCCACCTCCCGCACGCGCCGCAGCAGCGCGCGGAAGGTGGGGTTGCCGGACAGGTCTACCCGCAGGGGCAGCATGTCCACGAAGTAGCCGATGAGCCCCTCGGTGCCCGGCGCCTGACGGTGGGCCATGGGGCTGCCGACCACGATGTCGCTCTGCCCCGACTGGCGGTAGAGCAGCGTCTGGAAGGCGGCCAGCAACACCATATAGAGAGAGCAGCCCTCCTCGCGGGCCAAGACCCGGAGCGCCTCGATCAACCGCTTGGGCAACGCCACCGGCTGGCTGGCTCCCAGGTGGCCGCGCACCGCCGGGCGGGGAAGATCCGTCGGCAGCGCGAGCAGCGCGGGGCTACCGGTCAGCCGCTGGCGCCAGTACCCCACCAGCTTCTCCAGCGCCTCCCCCGTAAGCCGCTCCGCCTGCCACGCGGTGAAGTCCGCGTACTGGATGGGCAGCTCGGGCAGGGTCGGCGCCTGTCCCCGGGCGAGCGCTCCGTAGAGCGCGCCCAGCTCGCGCACCAGCACCAGCGCGGACCACCCATCGGCGATGAGGTGGTGCATCGCCAGCAGCAGCACGTGCTCGGTGTCCGACAAGCGAACCAGACGGGTGCGCAGCAGCGGACCCCGGCCCAGCTCGAAGGGGCGCAGCCCCTCGCGCTCCGCCAGCGCCTCGAGGGCGCGCTCCCGCTCGGCGGCGGGCAGCGTGCTCAGGTCCTCGCGCTCCAGCGTGTGCTCGCGCGCGGGGTGGATGACCTGGACCGGCTGGTCCTCCACCGTGGCAAAGGTGGTGCGCAGCGTCTCGTGGCGCTCGACGATGTGCCGCAGCGCCTGCTCCAGCGCGGAGGCCTGGAGCGGGCCCGTCAACCGGATGGCCACCGGCAGGTGGTACACGGCGCTGCCGGGAGAGAGCTGCTCGGCCAGCCACAGCCGCCGCTGCCCGAAGGACATCGGGAAGACGAAGACTTCATCCGGATCGAATTGCTGCTGCTGCTGCGAGTCCACGGCCGGGCGCTGTGTCATGGCGAGAGGGCTGGGGCGAATCTCAGGGGTTGGGCTCATCGTCACGCCCCGGAGCGGGCGCGGTCGGAGCAAGCTGGGAGAGCTTCATGCGGTGCGCGGTGCGCGACACCCGTTGGATGGTGGGCTGGGCGGCGGGAGCCGAGGCCGAGGCAAGGCGCTCGGCCAGCTTCTCGAGGGTGGGTGCCTCGAAGAAGGCCCGGATGGGCAGGCTCACACCGAGCACCTCGTGGATACGGGCCGCCGCGCGAGTGGCCATCAACGAGTGCCCGCCCAGCGCGAAGAAGTCGTCATGGACGCCCACCCGAGGGACGGAGAGCACCTCCGCCAGCACCTCGGCGAGCCGCTCCTCGGTGGGCGTGCGCGGGGCCACGTACTCCGTGCGCTGCGACATCTGCTGGGGCGCGAGAGACAGCAACGCCTTGCGATCGAGCTTGCCGTTGGAATTGAGCGGCAACGCCTCCAGCGAGACGAAGGCGGAGGGCACCATGTACTCGGGCAGCAACCGCCCCAGGTGCGCACGCAGCTCCTGCGGCTGCGGTGATCCTCCCTGCCGGGCCACGACGAAGGCCACCAGTCGCTTGTCCTCCACCGTCGCGCCCTGCACCAGCACCGCCGCTTCCTTCACCGCGGGGTGCTCGGCCAGCACCGCTTCGATCTCCTCCAGCTCGATGCGGTAGCCGCGTACCTTCACCTGCGCGTCCGCGCGGCCCAGGAACTCCAGGTTGCCGTCCAGGCGGTAGCGGGCCAGATCGCCCGTACGGTACAGCCGGGCTCCGGGCTTCTGGGAGAACGGGTGCGGCACGAAGCGCTCGGCCGTCAGCTCCGGTCGCCCCACGTACCCGCGCGCCAGCCCGTCCCCACCCGTGTACAGCTCGCCCACCACACCCGGCGGCACCGGCTCCAGGTTCCCGTCCAGCACGTACACATCCGTGTCATCCAGCGGAGCCCCGAGCGGCACGGTGCGCCGCGGATCCGAGTCGCGCGGCAGCGTGTAGCTGCTGGTGATGCACGCGTTCTCCGTGGGTCCGTACACATTGATGAGCGTGGTATCCGGCAGCGCGTCCAGCAGCCGTCGAGCGTGCGCGGGCGGCATCGCGTCACCGCCCGCCATCACCTGCCGCAGCGGGCGCAGGCCCTCGAGCTGGTGGTCCACCATCTGGCGCAAGAGCGCCGCGGTCATCAGCACCGTGGTCACGCCCTCGGAGGCGATGAGGCGGCTCAGCTCCTCCAGCGAGGCGACGCCCGGCGGGCTCACCACCACCCGGGCCCCATTGAGCAGCGGGCCCCACGTCTCCATGGTGGAGGCGTCGAACAGCGGGGTGTTCAACTGCAGCATCACCTCGCGCGGGGACAGGCTCGCGTAGTGGTTGAACGCCAGGTGGAGCACGCCCCGGTGGGTCACGGCCACGCCCTTGGGGCGCCCCGTGGAGCCCGAGGTGAACAGGATGTTCGCCACGCTCTCCGCGTGTACCGCCACGCGCGGGGGTTCCGCCGCGCTCAGCCGACACACCTCCTCCACCGCGACCGCTGGCAGTCCCTCCAGCTCGCCCAGGCGCGCCGCCGGCGCCAGCACGAGGCGCGGACGCGTCTCCCCCAGCATGAAGCGCAGCCGCTCGCGCGGCAGCCCGAGATCCAGGGGCATGTAGGCCGCGCCCACCTTCAGCGCGCCCAGCATCCCCACCACCAGCTCTACGCTCCGCTCCACGGCCAGGCCCACGACGTCCTCGGGCCCGACTCCCCGCTCGCGCAGCCAGTGCGCCAGCCCGTTGGCCCGCGCGTCCAACTCGGCGTAGCTCACCCGCTCCTTCCCACACACCAGCGCGACAGCCTGGGGCGTGGCCCGCGCCTGCTGTGCGAACACCTCGCCGATGCTGGCCTCTCGGGGGTAGTCGCGCGGCGCGCCACGGCCCTGCGCCAGCACCTCTTCCCCTTCCGCAGGCCGCATCAGCTTCAGCCGATCGACGCGCTCACCCGGCCGCGCTGCCACCTGCGTCAGCAGCGTCTCCCACTGCCGCGCCATCGCCTCCAGGCGCGCGGGCTCGAACAACTCGGTGCTGTATTGGAACTGGCCGGAGAGCCCGCCGTCGGCCTCCACCATCATCAGGCTCAGCTCGAAGGGCGCCGTGCGCGGAGTGAGGGGGAAGGACTCCAGGGACAGCTCACCCAGAGGCAGGGTGGCCCCCGGCTCGCCCAGCACGAAGCCCGCGAGTTCCTCCTCGCCGCGCGCATGCGGGCGCTGGAGGACGAACATGGCCTGCACCACCGGTGAGCGGCCCGGCTCACGGTGGGCCTGGAGTTCCTTGGCCAGCAGGTAGAAGGGAAAGTCCGGGTGATCGAGCGCGTCGAGCACCCGCCGGCGCACCTGCCCGAGGAAGTCCCGGAACGAGGGCACACCCGAGAGGTCCGCGCGCAACACCAGCGGGTTGACGAAGTAACCCACCACCGGCTCGAAACCGGCCCGCGCACGGCCCGCCACCGGGCTGCCCACCAACACCTCCGGCTGTCCGCTCAGCCGCGACAGGAGCAGTTGGAACGCTCCGAGCAGCACCGTGTAGAGCGTGGTGCCCTCCGCGCGCGCCAGCGCCTTGAGGCCGCCGGTGAGCTCCGCGCTCAAGCGGAAGCGCACGCCTGCACCAGCGGAGCCGAGCACCGTCGGCGCGGGCTTGTCGAACGGCACCGCGAGCACGGGCAGGGGCCCGGAGAGCTGCTGGCGCCAGTACGCGTGCTGCTTCTCCCCCTGCTCGCTGGCCAGGAGCCGCTCCTGCCACGCGACGAAGTCTCCATACGAACGGGAAGACGGCGGCAACGGTGACGGCTGCCCCGCGCGCAAGGCCGGGTAGAGCTGGCGCAGCTCGGACAGCAGCAGCACCATGGACCAGAGATCCGCGGCGATGTGATGCACCACCAGCAGCAGCACATGCTCTCCCGGCGCACGCGAGAAGAGCCGGACGCGGAAGATGGGCCCACGCGCCAGGTCAAACGGGCGGTGCACCTCCTCCGAGACGCGCTGCTCCAACGCGGCATCCCCGAGACCGGCAGCGTCCACGAGCTCGAAGCTCACGGGCTCCTCTCGCACCTCGGGCGCGGGCATTCCGCCACGCACCGGGTAGACGGTCCTCAGCACGGGGTGGCGCCGCACCAGCGCCTCGAAAGCGGCACGCAGCGCGCCCACATCCACAGCGGCGAGGATCCGCGCCGCGCAGGAGACGTTATAGGCAGCGCTCTCGGGAGCCACCTGCTGGAGGAACCAGAGGGCCTCCTGCCCGTGAGACATGACGCGCGTGGGCTGCGACAGCGCGCCCGACACAGCCGCCGCGGGCGCGTCGATCTGAGGTGAGAGCCGCTCGGCGAGCTGACGCAGCGAGCTCTCCGCCAGCAGGCCCGTCATCGGCACGACGAGCCCCAGCCCGTGCTCGAGCGCGTGTACCACCTCCACCGCCATGAGCGAGTCGAGGCCGAAGCTGTGAACGGGCCGCTCCAGCTCCACCCCCTCCTCGGGAACCTCGAGCGCTCGCGCCACCAGACCCCGCAGGTGGGCAGCCAACCGCTCCACGCGCTCGGGGCCGCTCGCCTCGCGCACCTGCGCGGCGCTCACGCTGCGTACCGGCGCGGAGGCGGACACCGGACGGAAGGTGCTGCGGCTCAGTTCCTCCAGCGTCCCCTCCAGGAAGCCCTGGCGGCTGGCATGGCGCTGGATCTTCCCGCTCGTCGTCTTCGGAATGGCGCCGGGCCCGAGCAGGACGACGGCGTGCGCGTGCAGCTCGTGCTCCGCCTGCACGGCGCTGCGGATGGCTCCGGCCACCTCCTCCAAATCCGGGGCGCGGCGGACATCCACCTCCTGCACCACCACCAGCCGCTCCTCATCCCCCTCCGTCACGGAGAAGGCCGCGCAGCAGCCCGGGCGCAGCGCGGCGTGGCTGCGCTCCACCGTGCGCTCGAGGTCCTGCGGGTAGTGGTTGCGCCCGCGAATGATGATCAGATCCTTGAGTCGGCCGGCGATGTAGAGCTCGCGCCCGTCGAGGAAGCCCAGATCCCCCGAACGCAGGTAGGGCCCGCTGCCCTCCGGCAGCCGCGCCTGGAACTGGCGCTGCGTCTCCTCCGGACGGCGCCAGTAGCCCGCCGCCACGCTGCCTCCGGCGATCCAGATCTCCCCCACTTCACCCGGCGCGCAGGGCGTCTGCCGCTCTGGGTGAACGATGGCCACCTCCAGGCCCTCGCGCGCCCGGCCACAGCCCACCAGCAACCGGCCCTCCCCTTCCCGCGCCGACTCCGCCCGGCGGTGCCCGAGCGCCTCGGCGTCGAAGGTGCGCGAGACGGGCTCCTCGCTCAGCTCCCCACCACTCACCAGCAGGGTCGCCTCGGCCAGCCCGTAGCACGGGTAGAAGGCCTGGCGGCGGAAGCCGGCGGCGCCGAAGGCCTCGCAGAAGCGCTCGACGGTGGCGGAGCTCACCGGCTCGGCGCCACTGAAGGCCAGCCGCCACTGGCGCAGGTCCAGCGCGGCGCGCTCCTCGGCGGTGGACTTCCGCACGCACAAGTCGAAGGCGAAGTTCGGCCCGCCGCTCACCGTGGCGCCGTAGCGGGAGATGGCCTGCACCCAGCGCACCGGCCGTGACAGGAAGTCCAGCGGCGACATCAACACCACCGGGAAGCCCCGGTACAGCGGCTGGAGGATGCCGCCGATGAGCCCCATGTCGTGGTAGGGCGGCAGCCAGATGACGCCCACGGACTCCTCGCTCGTCTCGAAGGCGCGGGCGATGAGCTCCGAGTTGTGCAGCAGGTGCCCGTGGCTGAGCATCACCCCCTTGGGCGTCCCGGTGGAGCCCGAGGTGTACTGCAGGAAGGCCAGGTCCTCGCGGCGGACCGCGGGCTCGCGCCAGCTGTCCTCCACGCCCGCCTCCAGCGCGTCCGTGGCCAGCCAGCGCATGGCGCGCATGTCCGGCGCCTGCTCGAAGAGGCCCTCGGCCATGGAGGCGATGAAGGAGTTGGTGAGCACGTAGCGCGCCCCCGCGTCCGAGGCGATCGCCTGCAACCGGGGCAACATGCGCTGCAACCGCGTCGGATCCGGCGGATAGGCCGGCACCGCAACCACCCCAGCGTAGAGACACCCGAAGAAGGCGGTGATGTAGTCGAGCCCCGGCGGATAGAGCAGCACCGCGCGCTCACCGGCCGCCCCCTCGGCCTGCAGGCGACCCGCGATGGCCCGCGCCCGCCGATCCAGCTCGCCGTAGGTGAGCCGCTGTTCCTCCCAGCTCCCCTCCTCCAGGAAGGTGTACAGCAGCCCCTCGGGGGAACGGGCCGCCCGCTCTCGCGCGAGCGCGATCAGCGTGGAGGGCGTGGCAGGGGCAGCTCGAAGCGAGGCGGGCGAGGCGTTGGACATGGGGTGATGGCGCACAGGCAAAGCGGCGGACACCCGGAACTGGAGCCCCGCGGCGGCGTCTGTCAGAGGGGTTGAGGCGGCGCGGGATGATAGCGGCCCCTCCCAAGGCTGCCTAGCCTTGCCTCCTCGGTCTCCAAACACTCGGGGCGCGTTGACGAGGGAAAGGCCGGTAGGGAGGATGCCGCCCCGAAATGACTCAGCGACGAGACGGGAACGAGGCGCAGCCGCGGCAGGGCCAGGACCCTCGGCCAGGGGAGCAGACCGCCCCACCCGCCAAGCGGAAACGGACGAGCTTCCCCCTCTCCTTCGGGCAACAGCGACTGTGGGTGCTGGATCAGTTCGAGCCTGGCAGCCCGCTCTACAACGTCTCGGGCGCGCTGCGCATGCGGGGGCGCCTGGACGTGGCGGCCCTCGAGCGCAGCCTCAACGAGATCATCGCCCGCCACGAGGCCCTGCGCAGCACCTTCACCCTGGAGCAGGGGGTGCCGATGCAGCTCATCGCCCCCACCGCGCAGCTCCCCCTTCCGGTAGTGGACCTGTCGAACCTGGAGCCCGAGGCGCGCGAGCACGAGGTGCAGCGACTGGGTGGCCAGGAGGCGCGGCGAGGCTTCGACCTGGCCCAGGGCCCGCTGATGCGCGCGCAGCTCCTGCGCCTGAGCCCCACCGAGCACGTGCTGCTGCTCACCATGCACCACATCGCCTCGGATGGCTGGTCGGTGGGGGTGTTCTTCAAGGAGCTGGCGGCGCTGTACGGAGCCTTCAGCCAGGGGCGGCCCTCGCCGCTCAAGCCGCTGCCCATCCAGTACGTGGACTATGCCGCCTGGCAGCGGAAGTGGCTGCAGGGCGAGGCGCTCGAGAAGCACCTGCGCTTCTGGAAGCAGCGGCTCTCGGGCGTGGAGCCGCTGGACCTGAAGACGGACCGGCCGCGCGGAGCCCAGGGCTCGCGCGGAGCACGCCACCACCTGCGGCTGTCGCGCGAGCTGACCGAGGGGCTTCGCGCGCTGGGCCGGCGGCGCGGGGCCACGCTGTTCATGACGTTGCTGGCGGGCTTCAAGGCCCTGCTGTGGCGCTACACCCGGCAGGACGACATCGTGGTGGGCACCAGTGTGGCCAACCGCAACCGGCCGGAGCTCGAGGGGCTCATCGGCTTCTTCGTCAACACGCTGGCGCTGCGCACGGACCTGACGGGAGACGTGCCTTTCACCGAGCTGCTGGAGCGCGTGCGCAAGGGTACGGTGGAGGCCTATGCCCACCAGGACACGCCTTTCGATCGCGTCGTCGAGGCCGTGCAGCCCGAGCGGGATTTGACGCGCAGCCCCCTGTTCCAGGTGATGTTCGAGCTGCAGCCCTCGCCGGATCAGGCCCTGCAACTGCCGGGCGTGGCGCTGGAGCTGGCCGACCTGGAGACGGGCACGGCGAAGTTCGATCTGCTCTTCACGATGGAGGAAGGCGCGCACGGCCTGAAGGGTACGGTCGAGTACGACGCGCACCTGTTCGACGCGGAGACGATCGCGCGGATGGTGGGCCACTTCGAGGTGCTGCTCTCCGGCGCCGTTACCCAGCCGCAGACGCGGCTGTCCGCCCTGCCCCTGCTCACCGCCCCCGAGCAGCAGCAGCTCGTGGTCGATTGGAACCAGACGCAGCGGCCCTCGGAACAGGAAGGCCTGTTCTGCGAGCTGTTCGAGGCCCAGGTGGCGCGCACGCCCGAGGCTCGCGCCGTGGTGTGCGAGGGCCAGGCGCTCACCTACGCCGAGCTCAACGCCCGAGCCAACCAGGTGGCGCACGCCCTCCAGGCCCAGGGAGCCGGGCCCGAGCGCATCGTCGGCGTGCTGCAGGATCGCGGCAACGAGTACCTCATCAGCCTGCTGGGCATCCTCAAGGCGGGCGCGGTGTACGTGCCGCTCGATCCGGCGCTGCCGAACCCGCGCCTGGCCACCATCGTCCAGCAGAGCGGCTGCGGGTGGGTGCTCACCGAGCAGAAGTACCTGGCCCGAGCGACCGAGCTAACCCCAGCGAGCCCGGTGCTGGACGTGGCGGCGCTGCTGGGCGCCGGCCATCCCACGCGCAATCCAGAGCACCGGGTGGATCCGAAGGGGCTCGCCTACGTCATCTTCACCTCGGGCTCCACGGGCCTGCCCAAGGGCGCGATGATCGAGCACCGGGGCATGAAGAACCACCTGCTGGCCAAGGTGGACGACCTGGCCCTCGGCCCCCAGGATGTGGTGGCACAGGTGGCGGTGCAGAGCTTCGACGTCTCCATCTGGCAGTTCCTGTGCGCGCTGCTGGTCGGTGGGTGTACCGCCGTCTTCCGGGACGAGAAGGCCTGGGAGCCCGTGCAGCTGCTGCGGCAGATGGCACAGGACGGCGTCACGCTGCTGGAGACGGTGCCCTCCCACATGAAGCTCATCGTGGAGGAGCTGGAGGCGCGCAAGGCCTCGTATGACCTGTCCGCGCTGCGCTGGTTCTTCCTCAATGGCGAGGCGCTGCCTTCGGATCTGTGCGTGCGCTGGTTCCAGCTCTACCCGCACATCCCCATGGTGAACGCCTACGGGCCCACCGAGTGCTCGGACGACGTCACCCACTACAAGATGCTGGTGTCGCCGCCCACGCGCTACCCGTGGATGCCCATCAACGGCACCCTGCCCAACCTGCGCATCTACGTGCTGGATCCGTGGCAGCGCCCGGTACCGGTGGGCGTCATCGGCGAGCTGTGCGTGGGCGGCGTGGGCGTGGGCCGTGGCTACCTGGGAGATCCCGGCCGCACGGCCACCATCTACGTACCGGATCCGTTCTCCACCGAGCCGGGGGCGCGCCTGTACCGCACCGGTGACGTGGTGCGCTACCGCAACGACGGCACGATCGAGTTCCTCGGCCGCAGCGATCACCAGGTGAAGATCCGAGGCATCCGGATTGAGATCGGCGAGATCGAATCCGCGCTGCGCAAGCACCTCGGGGTGGGCACCTGCGTGGTGCTGGCGCGCCAGGATGGCGGGCAGGAGAAGCGGCTCGTCGCCTACGTCACCCCGCGCGAGGGGCAGCCGCCCGCCGCGCCGCACGAGCTGGCCGAGTTCCTCAAGGCCCAGCTCTCGACGGCCATGGTGCCGTCGGCCTTCGTGCAGTTGGAGGCGCTGCCGCTGACGCTCAACGGCAAGGTGGACCGCAAGGCCCTGCCCGCCCCTTCCGGTGATCAGGCCGCGCCCGCCCGCGCCTACCTCGCGCCGAGCACGCCCACGGAGCAACAGGTGGCCGCGCTCTGGCAGGAGCTGCTCGGGGTGAACCGGGTGGGTGCGGACGACAACTTCTTCGATCTGGGAGGCCACTCCCTCGCCGCCATCCAGCTCATCTCCCGGCTGCGCACCGCGCTGGGCGTGGAGCTGAGCATCCGCGAGGTCTTCGAGGGCCCCACGGTGGCGCAGGTGGCCGGGCGCATCGACGCGCGCAGCAATCGCCCTGGCAGCGCGCTCTTCCTGGAGCACCCGCTGGTGCGCCTGCCGCCCCAGGAGCACGCCCCGCTGTCCACGGTGCAGCTGCCCGAGTGGTACATGTTCGAGCTGGAGCCGCAGAGCGCGCTCTACAACGTCAACGTCAGCGACGTGCAGCTCGTGGGCGAGGTGGATGTGGCGGCCTTCGTGCGCGCCTGGCAGACGCTGATCGCCCGCCACTCCGCGCTGCGCACCTGGTTCGGCTACGTGGATGGCAAGCCCGTGCAGCGCGTGCTGCCCCGGCTCGACATCACCCGGGAGGACATCTACGTCGACTGCCGGCACGTGCCCGAGGAGCAAGTCGACGCGGAGCTGGAGCGCCGCGTCTCCGAGCTGAACAACGCGCCGTTCGACCTCAAGCGCGCCCCCGTCTTCCGGCTGAAGCTGCTGGAGTTCCCCGGCAAGCGCTTCCAGTTCGTCTTCGTCACCCACCACATCGTCTGGGACGAGGTGTCGACGATGAACATGGCGCGCGAGCTCGCCGAGCTGTACCGCGCCTATACGAGCGGCCGTGAGCCGGAGCTGCCCGAGCTGAAGGTCGAGTACACGGACTATGCGCACTGGCTCCAGGGCGCCCTGGCCAGCGGGCGGCTGGAGCCGCAGCGCCAGTACTGGCTGAAACAGCTCACCCCGGTGCCTCCGGCGCTGGATCTGCCCACGGACTTCCCGCGCCCGCACCTGCAGACCTTCAACGGAGACACCGTCTCCAGCCAGGTCCCGGCCGCCACGATGGCGCGTCTGGCGCCCTTCCTGGCCGAGCACAACGTCACCCCGTTCATCTTCTACCTGGCGGTGCTCAACCTTCAGCTGCACCGGCTGTCGCGGCAGCGGGACTTCGTCATCGGCACGCCCATCGCCAACCGGGACGACGCGGCGATGGAGCCCATGCTTGGCCTGTTCGCCACCGCCATGCCCATGCGCTGCCGGCTGGAGCGGGAGCTGAGCTTCCTGGAGCTGCTCCAGTACACGCGCGAGGCCTCGATCGACGCGTACGAGAACCACCTGTACCCGAGCGTCCTGGCCATCCAGGAGGTCAACCCCCAGCTGGACCTGTCGCGCAACCGACTGTTCTCGGTGATGTACGGGGTGCAGAACAACAAGACGCGGCTCATGTCCCAGCTGTCCTTCGGGGAGCTGGCGCTGCGCTTCACGAACTTCGAATCTCCCGAGTTCCAGAACGCGCGCTTCGATCTCACCTACGTCGTCGACCAGCTCGGCGAAGACACGCTGGTGCAGCTCAACTACAACAAGGACCTGTTCCTGCGCGCGAGCGCGGAGCGGATGCTGGAGCAGTTCTTCTCGCTGACCGACCAGGTGGTACGCGAGCCCGGCAAGCCGCTGTGGGCCTACCGGATGCTGTCCGAACAGGACGGGCAACAGGCGCTGCGGCGCCTCGCGGGCCCGGAGCTGCCCCTGGCCCCGGAGCCGGGCGGAATCCACACGCGCCTGTCCGCGCAGGCCCGGCGCACCCCGGACGCGGTGGCGCTGGAGTCCGAGCACGGCCAGGTCACCTACCGTCAGCTCGAGGAGACCTCGGACCGCTGGGCGCACTGGCTGATCGCTCGCGGCGTGCGCGCCGAGGAGCGGGTGGCGCTGCTGTTCGAGCCCTCGGTGGAGATGGTCACCGCCATGCTCGCGGTGCTCAAGGCTGGGGCCACCTATGTACCGCTCCATCCGGATCACCCGGCGGAGCGGCAGGCCCACGTCTTCGAGCGCTCCGGCGCGAGACTGCTGCTCACCCACGGCGCGCTCGACGCCCCGGTGCTCCAGGGGCGCGAGGGCGTGGTGCGCATGGAGGTACACGCGGCGGAGGTGGCGAAGCTCCCGACGGGTACACCCGCGCGCGAGGTGCTGGCGGACCAGCTCGCCTACATCCTTTATACGTCCGGAACGACGGGCACGCCCAAGGGCATCGAGATCGCTCACCGAGGCCTGCACAACCTGCTGGACTCCACCCAGCGGGACTACGACCTGGGCGCCAAGGACGCGGTGCTGTTCATCACCCCGTTCGACTTCGACGCCTCGATCCTGGATCTCTTCTGGCCGCTCTCGGTGGGCGCGCGGGTGGTGCTGCCACAAGCGGGCGAGGGCAAGTCTCCCGAGCGGCTGGCGGCACGGGTGGCGCGCCACGGCGTAACGGTGTTCCAGACGGTGCCGCTGATGCTCGACGCGCTCGTGAAGGCCCAGCGCGCGGGCGGGCTGCCTCCCCTGCCCTCGCTCCGCGTGGTGATCTGCGGCGGGGCCTACCTCACGCGCGAGCTGCGTGATCGCTTCCGCGCCACGTTCCCGTGCCGGCTGGTCAACCACTACGGGCCCACCGAGGTGACGGTGGACGCCACGCGCTTCGACTGCGCCGAGCCCGTGGACGCGGAGATCGTCCCCATCGGTCGGCCGCTGGCCAACACCCAGGTACGGGTGCTCGACGAGCACCTGCAGCCCGTGCCGCCAGGGGTGAAGGGCGAGCTGTTCGTCAGCTCTCCGGGCCTGGCCCGCGGCTATTCGGGGGATCCGGTGCGCACGGCGCTCCAGTTCATCCCGGATCCGTACGCCACCGTGCCGGGCTCGCGCATGTACCGCACGGGCGACCTGGGGCGGTACTCGGACGAAGGCACGCTGCACTTCGTGGCGCGCGTGGACAAACAAGTGAAGGTGCGCGGCAACCGCGTGGAGCTGGAGGAAGTGGAGAGCCGGCTCACCGCGCTGCCGCCCGTGGCGCGCGGCGTGGTGCGGCACCAGCCACTTCCTGGCGGGGGCGACACGCTGGTGGCCTACGTGGAGCTGCGCGAGCGCTTCAGCCGCCTGCGCGGAGACACCGCCCACCGCCTCTACACCCTGGCCCAGCGCCCCGAGCTGCGGCGGCCCATGGATGCGCTGCACGCCGACAGCTGGCCGGAGTACTTCCTGGCCAACCGCGCCGTGCGCGAGCTGTGGCCGCGCCTGGCCACCGAGTTCCCCGACTACCAGCTCGCCCTCGTGAACGAGCAGGGCGCCGTGGTGGGCGTCGGCAACGCCATCCCCTTCGCCTGGGACGGCTCTCCCGAGGGCCTGCCCCGGGGTTGGGATGAGGCGCTGGAGCGGGCTTTCTCGCACTCCGGACGCGAGGCCCGGCCCAACACCCTGCTGATGCTCACCGTGGTGGTGGCGCAGGGGGTCCACGGCCAGGGCCTGAGCGCCCTCATGCTGCGCGCGCTGAAGAACCTCGGCCACGTCCACAAGCTGGAGCGGCTGGTGGTGGCGGTGCGGCCGGTGGGCAAGGTGGAGCACCCGGAGCTGGATCTGGAGGTGTACTGCCACCAGCGGCGCGAGGACGGGCTGCTGCGCGACAACTGGCTGCGCACCCACGAGCGGCTCGGTGCGCGAATCCTCCGCGTGGAGCCGCGCTCGCAGCACGTCGTCGCCCCCCTGGCGGACTGGCAGCGCTGGTCCGGGCAGAGCTTCACCGCCTCCGGGAACCACCCCGTGCGCGAGGCGCTGCTGCCGGTGCGCATCGACGTGGAGGCGGGCGTGGGCGAGTACCACGATCCGAGCGTGTGGATGGAGCACCCGCACTCGCCCCCGGAGGAATACACCTGGAGCCCCGTGGACGGACAGGCGCTGCGCCTGGGCCTGCGCGAGTTCCTCCCCGAGTACATGATCCCCGAGCACTACCGCTTCCTGCCCACCCTGCCTCTCACCGAGAGCGGCAAGGTGGATGAGCGCGCGCTGCCGGAGCTGCCGCTCGGCCCCGTACACCACGAGCATGTGCCTCCGCAGACCGAGCTGCAGCACCGGCTCGCGGGCCTCTGGTGCAAGGTGCTGGAGCTGGAGCGCATCGGCATCACGGACGACTTCTTCGAGCTGGGCGGCCACTCCATCCGGGCCATCCAGCTGCTGGCGAAGGTGAATGAAGCATTCGGAGTGAGTGTCGCGCTCAAGGATCTGCTGCGCGAGCGCACCATCCGGGGCATGGAGAAGCGCATCATCGCCCTGCGGGCCCCGCCGTCTCCGAGCGGGCAGGAGGCCGCATGAGCGGCGGCACCCAGACGGGAGCCGGCCTGAGCCCGAAGGTGAAGGGCGCGCTGGTGGCGCTGCTCACCGCCTTCATGCTCATCCAGTTCTTCCACACGGTGGCGCTGCGCGAGTCCAACTGGCCCTTCGCCGACAACGCCTTCTTCAACTACGTCGCCTCCTGGGACCAGGAGGTGATGCGGGTGGTGCTCCACGAGGACACCGGGAAGAAGACGGAGGTCTACGTCTGGAACGCCGTCCCACTGGACTACTGGGTGGCCGTGGATGTGATGGCCCGCATCTACCTGCCCGAGGGAGACCTGCACGACCGGCAGGAGCGCTTCGCCCAGCTCATCCTGAAGTGGACCAACGGCGAGCCCTGGCCCGAGTTCGATGAGTTCTACCCCGCGGCCCAGCCCTCGCCCGGCGCGCGCTTCGTGGGGCTCGACGTCACCGTCGATCAACTGGACTACCGCAAGTACCGCTACGGAGAGCCCCTGCCGCCGGAGGGCACGCGCCTCCTCTATTCCTACCGCGAGAGCGGCACGCCTTCGCCATGAGCCTCACGCACCGCCTGCGCGCGCACGTCCACCGCGCCCTCTTCGAGCAGAACGAGCCCCTCACGCGGCTGGCGCTGATGCGCATCGCCCTGGGGCTCGTCACCGTCGCCTACGTGGTGCTCGAGCCCTACCACCGCTTCCTCCTGGACACGCGCGAGCTGCTCTACTCGCCCAGCCCGCTCTTCGCCTTCGTCCCCCCGCTGGACCGCACAGGGCTGTGGGTGCTGGAGGGCGCCACCGTGGTGGCCGGCATCCTGTTCACGCTCGGCTACCGCACCCGGGCGGCGGCGATCGCCTTCTCGGTGCTCTTCGCGGTGTGGAACTACTACGTCGCCTGCTTCAGCCGGCCCACGTGGGTCTACAACACGCACCTCAACTTCTTCCTGTGGGCGCTCTGCTTCTGCCCAGCCGGGGCGCGCTGGTCGCTGGATGCCCGGCGGCGCTCCACGGCGCCCGGCTCCGAGCTGAGCGAGCGGCAGCTGGCCTCCTTCGGCATGGCCTTCATGCAGCTCTACATCGCGGTGCTCTACTTCCAGGCCGGCCTCTCCAAGGTGCTCAACAGCGGCTTCGTGTGGTTCATCCTCGGCCAGACGCCGCTCATCCAGACGGCGCAGGTCGGCACGGAGTTCGGCATGCAGCTGACGCGAGTGCCCGAGCTCTTCACCGCCTTCAACCTCTACGCCGGCGTGCTGGAGTTCGGTTTCCTTCCCGCGACGCTGCTGCTGGGCCGTGTCCCCCGGCCGATGGCGCTGATGGCCATTCTGTTCCACGTGGGGGTCGGCCTGACGATGAAGGTGTCCTTCTGGCACCTCTTCCTCCTCTACCCCGCGCTGTTCCTCTACCAAGCGCTGCCCGCGAAGCAGCCAGCCCCGCTGACCGAGCCCGACGCCCGGCCCGCGACGGCGGCCTGAGCTGAAGCCCATGACCTCTTCCTCCCTCCTCGTGGGTAGCGTGCGGCGCGGCAGCCTGGTGGTACACCTGCTGGCGGCGGTGGTGCTCGCGGTGGCCACCCACCGCCCGCCTCCCGCGCGGGGACTCGATGCTCCGCCCACGGAGTTCTCCGCCGCGCGCGCGGACGAGCACCTGCGCTGGGTAGCCGCCGAGCCCCGACCCGTGGGCTCCGCACGCCTGCGTCAGGTGCGCGAGGAGCTGCTCGCCCGTCTCACCGCGCTCGGGGTCACTCCCGAGGTGCAGCAGACGCAGGTGGTGCGCGCGGATGGGCCTGGGCAGGCCACCGCCGCCACCGTGTCCAACGTCCTCGCGCGCCTGCCCGGCACCGACAGCAGCCGGGCCATCCTCGTAGCGGGGCACTATGACTCGGTGCCCACCGGGCCTGGAGCGGCGGACAATGGCGCCGCGGTGGCTGCGATGCTGGAGACGCTACGGGCCCTGCGCGCGGGCCCTCCCCTGGCGCAGGACGTCCTCTTCCTCTTCACCGATGCGGAGGAGGTGGGCCTGCTCGGCGCCGAGGCGTTCCGCGAACACCCTCTCTTCAAGAATGTGACGGTGGCCCTCAACTTCGAGGCGCGTGGCTCGGGCGGCCCGTCGATCCTGTTCGAGACGAGCACTCCCGATGGGTGGCTGGTCCAGCGCTTCCTGGAGACCGCGCCCCACCCCATCGGCAACTCGCTGGCCAGTGCCATCTACCACTACCTGCCCAATGACACGGACCTCACCGTCTTCCGGCGCGCCGGACGCGCGGTGATGAACTTCGCCTTCATCGACGGCTTCCTCGACTACCACACGCGGCGAGACAGCCTGGAGACGCTCGACCGTGGGAGCCTCCAGCACCACGGGGAGAACATGCTCGCCCTGGTGCGCGTGCTGGCGAACGAGCCCCTGCCCCCCGCTGACAAAGACACGGCGGCCATCTTCTTCAACCCCGTCGGCTCGGTGATGTTCCGTTACCCCCAGACGTGGGCCCTGCCCTTCGCGCTGCTACTGGCCGTGGCGGAGGTTCTCGTCCTGAGCGCGGCGGTGCGCGCCCGTCGGGTGCGGCTGGGAAACGTGGCGCTGGCGGCCGGCCTCATGCTGGGCACCGGCGTGGTGGCGGTGGCGCTCACCTCCGGGGTGTGGCTCGCCCTGCGCGCCCTCACGGGCCTGGAGGCCTTCCCCCACCACCACGCCCATCAGGCCACGCTGTTCCTCGCGGGCCTGGGCCTGCTGACGCTCGCCCTCTTCGGGCTCTCCTGGCGGATAGGAGCCAGCCGCCTTCAGGAGGAGGAGCGGGTGCTGGGAGCCCGGTGGCCCTGGCTGCTGTTGACGCTGGCCTCGGCCGGGCTGCTCCCGGGCGGCAGCTACCTCTTCGCCTGGCTGCTGCTGCTCACCGCCCCCCTGGCCTGGACCTGGGCCAAGGCGAGCCGTGACACCTGGGGTGGCTGGCTGCTGCGTGTCGCGTGCGGCGGAGGCGCGCTCCTCATCGCCACCTCGACGTTCTACCCGCTGGCCACCGCGCTCGGGTTGACGCTGGTGGGCGTCGCGGTGCTGCCCGCCGTCCTCCTCTTCGGCCTGTTGCAGCCAGCGTTCTCCTGGCTCGCCCAGGCGCGCTGGCGCCCCTTCGCCGCCGGCAGCGGACTGGCCGGAGCCGTGCTGTTGCTGCTGGGCTCGGTACACGTGGGCGCCTCGACGGAGCACCCCTGGCCCGATGGCCTCGCCTTCTGGCAGGACGAGGATCAGCACAAGGCCTACTGGCTCGCCGACGCGCGGGTGGACGGCGAATGGCCCCTGAAGCTGCTGGGGGACGCTCCTGGCTCGCGCCGCTTCCAGGAGGCACTGCCCTGGGTGGACGAAGAGCTGCTCCACCACGAGGTGCCGCCCCTGGCGTTGGAGGCCCCCCGCGTACGCCGCGACTCGGAGCGTCAAGATGGAGAGGTGCGCGAACTCACGCTGCACCTGGAGCCGCCTCCGGGAGCGGCGCTACTGCAGGTGAAGCTCGCTGCTCCGGTCCAGGTGCTGGGCGCGACGGTGTGGGGCCGTCCCGTCCCGGCCGAGGCCCTGGTGCCTGGCGCCGAGGGCTTCTCGCTGGACCTCTGGCAGGTGCCTCCCGAGGGCGTGCCCCTCACCCTCCGGCTCCGGGGCACGAACCCGGGGAGCCTGCGCATCGGCGCCGTGTCGCTCGAACTGCCCACCCTGCCGGACGGGCTGAAGCGCCCACCCCAGCTGATGCCCGCCCCCTACGGCTACGGCTTCACGGACACGACGGTCGTGACCAAGACGGAAACCCTATGAGCGCCATCGCGGAAGAGGCGCGTTCGCGGCCCACCCAGGCTCCCACTCCCCTGCCTTCGGCCGGGCTCGCTCCCCCCGCGGTGGTGGTGCGAGAGCTGGTGAAGCGCTACCCCGCCCGTGGCGCGCGCCAGGAGCCGGTGGTGGCCAATGATCGGCTGTCCTTCGACATCCGCCGTGGCGAGATCTTCGGGCTGCTCGGGCCCAACGGGGCGGGCAAGACGACGCTGGTGATGCAGCTCATGGGACTGCTGCCGCCCACCTCCGGGCACCTCCAGTTGGAGCACGTGGACGTGGTGCGCGATCCGCAGGCCGCCAAGGAGCTGATCGGCTTCCTGCCACAGGGCGGGCTGGCGCTGAACTACGTCGAGGTGGAGCGCGCGCTGCACTACACCGGCCGGTTGCGAGGCCAGGGTGAGCAGGACGCCATCCTCCAGGCGAAACAGCTCATCGAGGAGCTGGGCCTGGGCGACTACCGCAACCAGTTCGTCAACCTGCTGAGCGGCGGCATGGCGAGGCTGGTGGGCTTCGGCATGGCGCTGATGGGGCGGCCCCGCCTGCTGGTGCTGGACGAGCCCACCAACGAGCTGGATCCGCACCGCCGCCGACTCGTCTGGGACTACATCCAGCGGCTCAACCGGGAGCAGGGGGTCACCTGCCTGCTGGTGACGCACAACGTGCTCGAGGCCGAGCAGGTCATCCAGCGGCTGGCGGTGATGGACAAGGGCCGCATCATCGCCCTGGGCACGCCCGAGGAGATCAAGCACCAGGCGGGCGGGCGCCTGCGGCTGGAGCTCCAGCTCAAGGAAGATGCCCGGCTCACCGCCGAGGAGCAGGAGCGGCTCGCGGCCTATGGCGCGCTGAGCGAGGTGCGTCCCCAGCACTACCGCCTCCAGCTCGCCCCGGAGCGCTCCGGCCCCACGAGCGCGGCCGTGCTCCAGGAGCTGGGAGAGCGAGTCGAGAGCCTGCGCCTGGCCCGCCCCTCGCTGGAAGAGGTCTACCTGGAGCTGGACCGCACCCGCGCCGAGACGCCCGCCGCGCCCGAGTCCCTGCCTCCCGTTCCGGCGCCACCGCCTGGGCCCACCACCCCGTCCTGGCGGCGCTTCGCGGTGGCGCTCAAGTACCTGTTCCTGGAGCACCTGCTGGAGGTGCGCCACACCTGGGTGTGGAACACCGTCTTCTCGATCCTCATGCCGGTGGCGATGGTGTTCGGCCTGTCGCGTATCGGCAGCGGCCTGGAGGACCGGACGAGCCTGCTCTACATCGTGAGCGGGGCGGCGGTGTTCTCCGTGGCCACCGAAGGCCTGCTCACCACCGCGCAGCGCGTGGGCCTCATGCGGCAGGACGGGCGGCTCATCTATTACGCCTCGCTGCCCATCAACCAGAGCTCCTTCGTCTCCTCCATCATCCTCTCCCGGGTGCTCATCATCTTCCCCGGCATCCTCACGCCCATCCTCGCGGGCTGGCTGCTGTACGGTATCCGGCTGGAGATCAGCCCCTGGCTGGCGGTGCTGGTGCCGCTCAGCGCGCTGTCCTTCTCCGCGCTGGGAATGGCGCTGGGCTCGCTCATCCGCGATCTGGACCTGGTGGTGACGATCACCAACGCCATCATCTCCGTGCTGCTGCTGGCCGCGCCCGTGTTCATCCCCATGGAGTCGCTGCCTCGACCGCTCCAGTTGCTAGGCCAGGTGCTGCCCCCCACCTACGCGGCCGAGGCGCTGCGGCTGGCGCTGGATGGGCAGACGGGCTCCCGCTTCCTGCTGGACGTGGCGGTGCTGGCCGTCGTCACGGCCCTGAGCTTCGTGGGCGTCTCCCGGTGGATGCGCTGGCGCCTGGACTGAGGCTCAGGCGTCCCACCAGTAGGAGAACTTGAGCATGAAGAGGTCGGTGGCCGGCCCCTGCCACAGCCGCCCATCGGGCAGCACGCGGGGGCTCAGCGACAGCTCGCCCGCGTCGGTGGGCAGGCCGTTCTGGGTGCGCGAGTAGACGGCGTAGAAACTGGCCCCTGGCCGGTACTCCCAGCGCAGCACCAGGTTGAGGTTGACGCCCGAGAAGTCGAAGTCCGGATCCAGCTCCGGCTCGGTGCGCACCAGGTCCGCCAGTCGCACGGACTGGCCCGGCTCGGGCGTGGCCTCGTAGAAGGCGCTCGCCCGCACCGAGCCGTGGAAGAGCTGGCCATACCCCTGCAACGTCAGCCGAGGGGTGATGACCCAGAGCTGGCGCAGGGTGAGGGAGAAGTACTGTGGCTCCAGCTCTCCGAAGAGAAAGCGCCCCTCCCCCAGCGTTTCGAGGTAGCGCGAGCCCTCGGCGGGGCGGCTGAGGCTCACCGCCAGGAAGGACTCCAGCTGGGGGTGCGCCGTCACCGTGAGGGACAGCTCCGCGCCAGCACCGCCCTGCGAGGGACTGGGCCCGCGCGAGAAAAAGCGCTCGTAGAAGCTGTCGAACCCCACCACCACCCCGCGCCGGGGATCCGAGCTGCCGGTAAGCGCGAGGTACAGGTGCGAAGGCAGCTCCACGGGGATGCCAGTGCCCGAGATCTCCCGCACGTCCTGGCGCTTCGTCTCATAGCCCGAGGTGAAGGAGAGCGCGTGGTAGCCCGGCAGCGTCACGTCCAAGGTGTTGATGGCGCGGGTGGCCAGCGGCACTTCGCGCCCGTCCGTGGTCCACCGCGTGAATAGGGTGAGCTGCGACTCGAGCGCCTCGAAGGGCCCGACGCCCGCGCTCTGGACGAACCCGAGCTGTACGTCCGCCGTCTGCTCGTTCTGCGCCTGGAGGTAGCCGGTGCGGTTGAGCTCCAAGCGGGGCGAGGCATAGGTGTGGCCCACGGAGAAGCGGAAGGGCTCACCGCCCAGCAGGCCCGCGCGCACAAAAGTGCCCAGGCCGCGATCCCCCGCGCGCAACAGGGTGCCATCGGGCAGCGGATCTCCATCCGGACTGCCTCCCGTCACCTGCGAGCCCGTGAGCTGCCCCAGCACGCGCCACTCTCCAGAAGCGGTGCCCACCGTCCAGTCGAGCGCGGCGGCATGCCCGCCGGTGGGGCGGCAGCGCGAGACCTCCTCGGGAGTCGAGGGGCCCTCGGAGGGACAGGCCTGCGACGCGAAGGGCGAGGACGACGCGAAGGACAGCCCCACCGAGGCAATGCCACCGAAGCGCCCGCGCCCCACGGCTGCCAGGAAGTTCCGAGTGATGGGCTCCTCGGCCGGCAGCTCCTCCCCTAACCCCAGGTGCAGCGGACGCCGAGGGTGGAAGTACAGGTCGCGGTTGGGGTTCTCCTCATCCGGCGACTCGCCCCGGCTCAAGGCCTCCTGCTTCAGCGGATCGGCCACGCCCGCCACCAGCGAGTCGAGGACGCCGAAGACAACGTTGTCCCCCACCGAGCCGGTCACCTTCACCGCGCCGAGGATGGGCGTGTCCAGGCCGATGCGCCGCGAGTAGAAGAGGAGCTGCCGGGTGCGCCCCTCGTTGTTCATCACCGGGTGGAAGAGCTCCATACCCTGGGTGAAGAAGGGGCGCCGCTCGGGGAAGAAGACCTCGAAGTTGCTGAGGTTGACCAGGAGCTGATCGGCCTCCAGCTGGCTGAAGTCCGGGTTGAGAGCCCCCACCACGTCCAGGCTGCGGCTGGGGGACCAGCGCAGGTCCAGCCCCACGTCCGCCGAGGGCAGCGACAGCCGAGGCTTGGGCCGGGCCTCATCGGAGAACTGCGGCCTGCGGATGAGGCGCGTGGCCACATAGGGGCTCAGCTCGAGCACCTGCGGGTGGATCGGCGTGGAGAAGTCGGTGAGGGCCCCCAGACGGGACAGCAGCGCATTGGCGCCCAGCGGCACGAAGGTCGAGTCGATGATCTCCTGGGTGCGCGCCACCTGCCTGCGCACGCCCAGGCCCCACGTCTGCACCGGGGTATCTCGCAGGCGCAGCAGCGCCAGGGGGATGCGCAGCTCGGCGGACCAACCATCCGGACGCTGAGCCGCGGCCCCCTCCCAGACGGCGTCCCAGTCATCGACGAACTGGTTGTCCTCGACGATGAGGCTGTCCTTGAGCACGCCCGCGGCGGTGACGCTGAAGGCATGGCCGGTGCGCCCCTCGCGTCGAGGATCGATGAAGACCGTCACCAGATCCGAGTTGGGCGGCACATCCCGGCGTCCGAGCCGCCGGTCGATGAGGGCTGGCTCGGTGTCATAGGCGATGATGCCGAAGAGGATGCTGTCGTCATCATGGAGGATGCGCACCTCGGTCCGCTGACCGGGAGCGGTGTCCGGGTTGGGAAAGCTCTGGCGGAACTCGCTGTAGACGGGGGCGTCCTGCCAGGCGGCCTCATCCAGCTTCCCGTCCAGCTTCACCGAAGAGGTGCGCCGCACCGCGCGAAGCTGGGGCGCTTGGGCTGGTGGCTCCTGTGCGGCGGCCACCGTGCCCCCCAGCAACCACCCGCCCCAGAGCAGTCCAAGCACCTGTCTCATCGAGGCGCGCACCTTAGCCGGCATGGGCGGGCACGCCCATCGCTCAGGAGACCACGAGACGGATGCGCCCCAGGGCCTCGTCCAGCGAGGCGATCACCTGCTCGCGCACGGGCCCGCTGGCGATGACGTAGCCAAGCCGATCCATGCCGCTCTCGGGAGGACGGATGCTCGCGCCCAGGGCCTTCTCCACCACGGCGAGCTGAACCCCGGGCAGACGCCGGGCCTCTTCGAGTCCCTCTACGCGCACCAACTGGCCGGCGACCTCGGCGGTGATGAAGCGGATGGCAGCCACCTCGCGGCGCGTGGGCGTCAGGTCCACCGGCTGGCCCATCGCCAGCTCCAGCGTGGCGGCCAGCGGGTCCACACCCGTGGCGTAACGCACCAGCTCGGGGATCATCCCGCCCGCCAGCCGGGGGTTGATCTCCACCACCACCGGGCCAGTGGGCGTAAGACGGATCTCCGTATGGGCCGGCCCGAAGTCGAAGCCCACGGCCCGAAGCGCCGCGAGCACGGCCTGCTCCAGCGCCTGGCGCTCGGCCTCGGGCAGCGGCGCGGGGAAGTCATGCCCCATCTCCACGAAGTGCGGCGGCGGGGACAGGTACTTGCGGGTGACGCCCAGCACGCGCGTGGAGCCGTCCGCGAGCGTCATCGTCTCCACGCTGAACTCGGGGCCCTCCAGCAGGCTCTCCACCAGCACCTCGCCGGAGAGCGCCTGCCCGCGCTCGTTCACCGCGCGGCCATGCAGGGCCCGGAAGTGGGAGAGCAGCTCGTCGGCGGACTCCACGCGGCGCACGCCGGCGCTGCTGCTCTCGGCCGGCGGCTTGACGACGCAGGGGTAGCGAATCCGCCCCGCCACGTGCCGCGCCTCCTCCTCGGAGGAGAGGACGTGGAAGTCCGGCCCCGGCAGCCCCGCCTCGCGCAGCACGGCGCGCGCCTGGTGCTTGTGGTGACAGGCATGGGCCGCGCGTGGCTGCAGGTAGCGCAGCCCGCAGCGGGCCGCCACCGTGGCCACTGTGGGCACATAGAAGGTGGAGAAGGTCAGCAGCGCATCCACGGGCCCCTCGCGCACGAGCCCCTCCACGCACCGCGCCAGCGCCTCCACGTCATTCGTGTCGGCGGTGATGACGTGCAGGTTCGGCGGCCGGGGCGGCTGCAGGAACGGGTAGCGCTCCGCCCGATGGGTGATGAAGCTCACCCTGTCTCCCCGGGCCAGCAGCCGCTCCACCACGAGCCGCCCTGTGCCGGTGGTGTTGCTCTCGACGAAGGCGACGTGGGCCATGCCGCTCACTCCAACCCCAACTCGCGCATCAAGTCCACACTGCGCTTCACCGTGGACGCGTAGTAGGGCACCGAGCCGTCATGCGGCAGGGGCGCATAGCTCCACCGCTCGGCCACATCCACCCCGTAGCGGATGCGCATGGGCTGGGCCGCCGCCTGCACGCCCGCGATGCCCTTCTGGGTCAGGAAGCTCTCCGAGTAGATGGTCTCCCCGTAGCGATCGCCCCGGTCCGGCATGATGATCACCACGTGCTGGTCCGGCTCGAGCTGCTCGGCCACCCAGCTCGCCGCGACGTAGGCCGCCCCGGAGGAGCCTCCACCGAAGATGCCCTCGCGGCGGGCCAGCTCCCAGCAGCCCCCGAACGCCTCACCATCCGACAGCCAATGCACCTCATCGATGGCGCGGTAGTTGATGTTGCCGGCGATGATGCTGTTGCTGTGGCCGCTCTGCAGGCGCGGGCGGTTGGGCTGGTTGAACTGGACCGAGCCCACCGCGTCCACCGCGACGACGCGCAGCCCCGGCAACAGCTTCCGCAGCCCCGCCGCGGTGCCCGACAGCGAGCCGCCGCTGCCCACCGTGCCCACCAGCGCGCCCAGGCGCGGGCCGAACGCCTCCAGCAGCTCCGTGGCCACCGCGGACGTGTAGGCCTCGGGGTTGGAGGGCGTGTCGTACTGGCGCGGCCAGAAGGCCCCGGGGTTGGCGCGCAACACCTCGCGCAGCCGCTCCAGGCGCGACTGCTGCCACCCGCCCGTGGGGTGGTAGTTGTCGACGATGTCCACCCGCGCCCCGAGCGCGCGCAGCTTGTTGACCGACGACTGATCCAAGCGCGGATCCGTGATGATGATCAGCTCGTAGCCCTTGAGCGAGGCCACGCGCGCGAGCCCCTCGCCCATGGTGCCCGAGGTGCTCTCCACGATGAGGCCTCCGGGCTTGAGCCGACCGCTGGCCTCCGCGTCCTCGACGGCCTTGAGCGCCACGCGATCCTTCATCGCTCCGGGCAAGGACAGCTCGAGCTTGGCCCACAGGCTCGCGCGCGGGCGCGATGCCTCGCGGCCCTTCAGGGCTACGAGGGGCGTGTTCTTCATCAATTCCAGGACGGACGAGACCTTGAGCATGAGGGTACCCAGGGGGGTGAGAGCTTCAACGAAACGCGGCGCTTTCGGTTTCCAGCGCGGCGTCCGCAGACCCGAGCTGCGACTGCCACCCGGCCAGACGTTCACGCAACCGCGCGTGCTCGCCTCCGAGTGACTCCAAGTGTGCTTGCACGGCCTCGGGAGCAGGCCCCCCGCCATGGGCGGCGGCGCGCATGCAACCCTCGGGATCCAACAGGGGCGCCAGCTCCGCCTCCTCGAGCGCGATGGGGCGCCCGAGCACCTCGCGCAGCAGCGGCTCCAGCAGCGCGCGCGCCGTGGCGGGCGTCAAATCCGGCTCGACCTTGCGGCTGGCCAGCTTGCTGACCACCTCGTGCGCGGAGCGGAAGGCCAGCCCGTGGCGGGCCACCAGGTGATCCGCCAGCGCCGTCATGACGGTGTCCTCGCCCACCAGGAACTGGCGCATGGCGGGGGCGTTCACCTGAACCTGGGAGATCAACAGCGTGGAGAGCGTGAGCGCCGTGCGCGAGCAGCCCAGGGCCGGCCACAGCGCGGAGCTCACCTCGGAGCTGACCTCGACGCTGTTGGTGAACGGGGCGCTCTTGAGCCCCATCAACGCGTTCATCAGATAGCCGGTGGCCTTGGTGGCCTGACCGCGGATGTTCTCCAGGACGAAGGCGTTGCGCTTCTGCGGCATGATGGAGCTGGTGCTCACCAGCTCGTCCGGCCAGCCGAGGAAGCCATAGGCCGTGCTGGCCCAGGACTGAAGATCGGCGGCCAGGCGCGTGAGCAGGGTGCCCAGCAGGGACAGCCCGCTGAGCACCTGAACCGCGAAGTCGCGCGAGCCCACCGCGTCCACCGAGTTGCCCACCGGCGCATCGAAGCCGAGCAGCCGCGCCACCCGAGCCGTATCAATGGGGAAGTGGGTGCCCACGCCCGCGGCGGCTCCCATGGGGCAGCGGTTGAGCCCGGGCCAGGTGTCCGACAACCACCCCAGCGAGCGCGTCAGCTCCGAGAGCACGCCCGCCAGATAGTGGCCGAAGGTGCTCGGCTGGGCGGGCTGCTGGTGGGTAAAGCCGCTCATCAGCGTCCGCGAGTGCTCGCGCGCCACCGTGTGCAGCGCCTCGGCCAGCCGCAGCCCCTCGCCCAGCACCTCCCGCAGCCCCTCGCGCAGCCGCATGCGAGTGACCGTGGCGTTGATGTCGTTCCGGCTGCGAGCCACATGCGCCGCGCCTCCGACTTCCCCGCCCAGCCGCTGGATGTACTCGCTCTCATAGAGGAGGTAGAGCCCCCGGTGTACGGGTGGGGGCTCGAACAGCGACTCCCCAGCGGCGAGCCGCGCCGCCAGCTCCCGGTTCACCGCCAGCAGTTGCGCCGCCGTCTCCTTGGGGAGAATGCGGGTGTGCGCCAACATCACGACATGTGCGGCATCGATCCGCAGCAGGTGCGGCAGCACGTGCTGGCGATCCTGGGCGAACCCCGGCTCGTAGAGCAGCTGGAAGAGGACGGGATGGGGCCCGCGCGACAGCCGTCCCAGCGCCTGGGCACTCATCTGCCCGGCCCCCCGCGCCGAAAGAAGTAATTCAAGGACTTCCTCATTTCATGGAAAGGATACCGGGGAAGGAGGTATCCCGGTCAACACCAGGGGGCCTCTGCTCCCAGGACCCCCACTCCCGGTGCGTTTGGACCCGGGGTGCATCCGTGCTTCTAGCGCGCGTAAGTGCGCTACACGGTTGGGGGTTTTACGTTGACGCCCCCGGCGAGGCGTCCTTATAACGCCGCCGATTCTTCTCCCATTGGGTCCCCCTTGAGCACATTCGCGTTGGACAGGGTCTCCGCCCACCTTCCGGAGGCGGTCGCGGAGCGCTACGTCGACCGGGCCGGCGGTGCCTGGGCTGTCATCCATGCGCAGCACCTGCCAAAGGTGGCGGCGTTCCTGAAGACTGACCCGGAGCTGAACTTCAAGCTCTTCGGCTCGGTGGATGCCGTGGATCGGCTGCACCTGGCCGAGAACGACCCGCGCTTCGAGGTCGTCTACTTCCTCTACTCGCTCACCCGGAAGGAGCACGTCCGGCTGAAGGTGCGCGTCACCGAGTCGAACCCGGTGGTGCCCTCGCTGACGCCCCTCTACAAGGGCGCCAACTGGTGGGAGCGACTCGCCTTCGACTTCTACGGCATCCGCTTCGAGGGCCACCCGGACCTGCGGCGCATCCTCCTCTATGAGGAGTTCCAGGGCCACCCGCTGCGCAAGGACTACGCCATGCGCGACCGGCAGCCGCTCATCCCCGAGCGCCCCATCAAGGACATCTTCCGCGGCCCCGGCACCAGCGGCCACGCCTGAGGACTTCACTGAGGACTGCAATGTCGGAACCCTCCAAGCCCCACGCTCCCCAGCCCGAAGCCCCCAACCCGGACACCGACGCGTACGCCCACGAGTCGGAGCTGGAGACGCACCTCCAGACGAAGCGGATGTACATCAACATGGGCCCCTCGCACCCGGCCATGCACGGCACCGTGCGCATGCGCGTGGAGCTCGAGGGCGAGACGATCGTCAAGGCGGATCCGGAGATCGGCTTCCTCCACCGAGGCTTCCAGAAGAGCTGCGAGAACGTCACCTGGACGCAGTGCCTGCCCTATACGGACCGGCTCAACTACAACTCGGCGATGATGAACAACTTTGGGTTTCTCAACGCTGTTGAGAAGCTCATCGGCCTGGAGATCCCCGAGCGCGCCCAGTACATCCGCGTCATCGGCTCCGAGCTGCACCGCATGCACGATCACCTCACGTGCGTGGGCGCCACGGGCCTGGAGCTGGGCGGCTTCGCGCCGTTCCTCCTGGCGCTCGAGGCCCGCGAGCTCATCACCGACCGCGTGACGGAGCTGACGGGCGCGCGCCTGACCACCAGCTACGGCCGCGTGGGCGGCCTCAACCGCGATCTGCCCACCGGTTGGAGCGAGAAGGTCCTCAAGTCGCTGGACAAGATCACCGAGCTGCTGGTCGAGGTGGAAGGTCTGCTGATGCGCAACCGCATCTTCGTGGACCGCATGAAGGGCACCGGCATCCTCAGCGCCGAGGACGCCATCGACTTCGGCTACACCGGCCCGTGCCTGCGCGCCTCCGGCGTGGACTACGACGTGCGCAAGGTGAAGCCCTACTGGGTCTACGATCGGCTGAACTTCGACGTGCCGGTGGGCGAGCACGGCGACAACTACGATCGCTACATCATGCGGCTGGAGGAGATGCGTCAGTCCACCAGCATCATCCGCCAGGCCCTGCAGCAGATGCCCGCCGGCCCCATCATCGTGGACGACTGGCGCATCGCCCTGCCGCCCAAGCCCGAGGTGTACGGCACCATCGAAGGCGTGATGAGCCACTTCAAGCTCGTCATGGAGGGCATCCAGGTGCCGCCCGGTGAGGTCTACGACTGCACCGAGGCCTCCAACGGAGAGCTGGGCTGGTACCTGGTGAGCGACGGGCGCGGCCGTCCGTACAAGGTCCACGTGCGCGCCCCGGGTTTCCCCATCCTGTCCGCGGTGCCCCACATCATCGAGGGCAAGATGCTGGCGGACCTCATTCCCACCTTTGACACGATCAACATGATCGGCGGCGAGGTCGAGCAGTGAGCGACAACGACACCAAGAAGCCGACCGGTGACGCGCAGCCGCCCCCCAAGGGCGCGCCCACCGACACCCCCGCGGCGAAGATCGGCCCCGAGCCCTCCAACCCGCCCGCGGGCCCCAAGGTGGACAACCCGCCGGTGGCCCACAGCAGCACCACTCCGCCGAAGCCGCCCCCGCCCGCCGGTGGCCCGCCGAAGCCGCCGCCGCCGAAGAACCCGGGCTTCGTCACCTGCACCATCGACGGCAAGGAAGTGGTGGCCAAGCCGGGGACGAACATGATCGAGGCGGCCCGCGAGGTCGGCTCGGACATTCCCTATTACTGCTACCACCCGCGCCTCTCCATCGCGGCCAACTGCCGCATCTGCCTCATCGAGGCCTCCAACGCGCCCAAGCTGGTGCCGGCGTGCCAGACGCCGCTGGCCGAGGGCCAGGTGGTGAAGACCACCACGCCCAAGGTGAAGGAGCAGCAGCGCGCGGTGATGGAGTTCCTGCTGCTCAACCACCCGGTCGACTGCTCCATCTGCGACCAGGCCGGTGAGTGCAAGCTGCAGGACTACTACATGAAGTACGACTACCGCCCCTCGCGCCTGGAGGGCGGCAAGGCCCTGAAGAACAAGCGCAAGGTGCTGGGGCCCCACGTGGTGCTCGATCAGGAGCGCTGCATCATCTGCACCCGCTGCGTGCGCTTCATGAACGAGATTCCGAAGGAGCCGCAGCTGGGCGTCTTCGGGCGCGGCAGCCACGAGCGCATCGACGTGTTCCCCGGCAACGAGCTGAACAGCAACTACTCGCTCAACACCGTGGACGTGTGCCCGGTGGGCGCGCTGCTCAGCCGCGACTTCCGCTTCAAGGCGCGCGCGTGGTTCCTGTCGGCCACCCCGTCCGTCTGCACCGGCTGCTCGCGCGGCTGCAACATCTCCGTGGACTGGATGTCGCAGGACACCTACCGCTACCGCCCGCGCGAGAACGAGCAGATCAACAAGAGCTGGATGTGTGACCAGGGCCGGCTCTCGTACAAGTACCTGAACCTGGGCCGCGTGCTGAGCGCCTCCGTGGGCCGGCGCGCCACCCAGGGCAAGGACGTGGCCCGTCCCGAGCTCACCCGCCAGGAGGCGGCCAAGGCCGCGGCCCAGGCGCTGCAGCCGGTGGCCAACACCGCGCAGCTGGCCGTGCTGGCCTCGCCGCTGGCCTCCAACGAGGACCTGCTGGCGGGCCTGTCCTTCGCCAAGAACATGCTGGGCGCCAAGGCGGTCTACGTGGGCGGTCGGCCGCAGGGCGCTGCGGACCACTACCTCATGACGGCGGACAAGAACCCCAACCGCAAGGGCCTGGAGTTCATCGCCAAGGGGCTGGGCCTGACGCTCAAGCCCTTCGAGGAGCTGGCGCCCGCGCTGCACAACGGCAAGGTGAAGGCGCTCTACGCCATCGGCACCGAGGTGCCGGGTGACGCGGAGGCCTTCGCTCAGGCCGTCGCCGCCGCCGAGGTCTTCGTGGCGCAGGCCTTCAACGAGTCGCCCGTCACCGCGCAGGCCACGGTGCTGCTGCCGGCGGCCACCCACGTGGAGGACGAGGGCACCTTCGTCCAGGCCGAGGGCATCGTTCAGCGCTTCCGCAAGGCGTACCCCGCCAAGGGAGACGCGGTGTCGCACTGGCGCTGGGTGGCGGAGCTCAGCCGCGCCATGGGCAACCCGGTGGCGTGGACGTCCGCGCGTGAGGTCTTCCGTGAGCTGGCCCCGCAGGTGGCCGAGCTTGCTTCGTTCAACTGGGATCAGGCGTCCCCGCCGGACCGGGAGAAGCCGGGCATCAACCCGCTGCCCACCGGCGCCGACGGTCGTCCCCCGGGGTACCGCGAGTTCGGTGCTCCCCGCGTGCGAGGAATCTAAATGAAGCGCGTCCTCACCGTTCTCTTCGCCATCGGCCTCATCATCTTCCTGCTCGCCGGCGGGGTGCTCTCCGCTTACGCCGTTGGCGCGCTCGCGGAGAACTACCTCTTCGTCGGGGCCAGCCGGCTGACGAACATCATCTTCCTGATGCTCGTCTTCGTGATGATCATCGCCACGCTGCTCACGCTGGCCGAGCGCAAGTGGAGCGCGCTGATGCAGGACCGCATCGGCCCGAACCGCGCGCGCATCAACCTGCCGGTGCTGCGCAACATGGACCTGGCGGGCCTGCCCTTCGTGCTGGCCGACTCCGTGAAGATGCTGACCAAGGAGGCCTTCGTTCCGGAGAAGGCCAACCGGTTCCTCTTCAACCTGGGGCCCCTGCTGGCCTTCGCGCCGGCGTTCGCCCTGTTCGCCATCGTGCCCGCCGGCCCCAGCGTGCAGCTGTGGGACGCCAAGGTGGACATGGTGGTGGCCACGCCGGACTTCGGCCTGCTCTACCTGTTCGCCATCGCCTCGCTGGCGGTGTACGGCACGGCGCTGGCCGGCTGGGCCTCCAACAACAAGTTCGCCCTGCTGGGCGGCGTGCGCGCCTCCTCGCAGATGATCTCCTACGAGGTGGCGCTCGGCCTGTCGCTGGTGGGCATCATGCTCGCCTTCGCCTCGGTGCAGCTGCCCACCATCGTCGGCAACCTGGCCTCCGAGCCGGTCGCCCAGGCGGGCGTGCAGGCCGGCCAGTCCTCGGGCCAGGCGCGCTACCTGTGGCAGTGGTCGGGCGTGGGCGGCGGGTTCGACCTGGGCCTTCCCGCCTGGGGCATCCTCCTGCAGCCGCTGGGCTTCATCCTCTTCTTCGCCGCGGCGTTCGCCGAGACCAAGCGCGCCCCGTTCGACGTGCCCGAGGGTGAGTCGGAGATCATCGGCTACTTCGTCGAGTACTCGGGCATGCAGTTCGGCCTGTTCATGATCTCGGAGTTCGTCGAAGTGGTGGTGCTCTCCGGCGTGGTGGCAGCGCTCTTCTTCGGCGGCTACCACCTGCCCTTCGGCGGCGAGTGGTTGGCCACCCAGCTGCGCGACTACCCGCTGGTGTACGCCACGGCGCTGGGGACCTTCTTCTGGATCAAGGTGCTGCTGCTCTGCTACCTGCAGCTGCTCATCCGCTGGACGTTCCCGCGCTTCCGCTACGATCAGATCCAGACGCTGGGCTGGAAGATGCTGCTGCCCGCGGGCCTGGTGAACGTGTTCGTCAGCGGCGCGCTGGTGCTGTGGGATCCGTCGCTGCGCTACCTGGCGCTCTTCGGCCTGCTGCAGATCGGCGTGCTGATCGCCCTCACGCTCTCCTCGAAGGGCGGCGCGGTGGAGTCGCACGGCCATGGCGGCGGCCACGGCCACGGCCACGGCGCGCTGGGCTCCGGTCACGACGACCACGGGCACGGGCTGCCGGCGGGGGCTCACGGCCACGCCGCGCTTCCGGCGCACGGTCACGCCACGAGCAACCTGGGCGGGCATGCCCCGGCGGGCGCGCACGCAGGTGCGCACTCCACCTCCACTCACTAGGCTTCCTGAGAAAGCGAACCAAGGAATCCCATGGCCTACAAGGCAAGCCACGACCCCCGCACGGACATCCGCGAGCGGTCCTATCTCCCCGAGCTGCTCAAGGGACTGGCGATCAACACCCGCCACTTCCTGCGCAACCTCTTCGGCACGCGCGACACGCGGGAAGAGGTGCTGGACCGCACGGGCACCAGCCTCGTCACCACCGTGGAGTACCCCGAGGAGCGGGTCCCCTACCCTGCTGGCTACCGAGGGCTCCACCGCCTGGTTCCTCGAGATGACGGCAAGCCGCGCTGCGTGGCTTGCTACATGTGCGCCACCATCTGCCCGGCCCAGTGCATCTACATCGAGGCCGGTGAGTACGAGCACGTGGACGCGAACGGCGAGTCGCGCGTCATCGAGAAGTACCCCACCCAGTTCGTCATCGACCAGCTGCGCTGCATCGTCTGCGGCCTGTGCGTGGAGGCGTGCCCGAAGGACGCCATCCGCATGGACACCAACGAGCACACCAAGCCGGAGTACAACCGGCAGGGCTTCGTCTACGACATCCCCAAGCTGCTCAAGGGCGCGCCGGTCTCGCACCCGTCGGATCCGTGGAACAAGCGCGAGGGCTCCGAGGAGCCGCACCACGTACACAAGGAGGCCCACACGCGCATTGGCGAGGGCCTGGTGCAGCTCAAGACGCCGCAGGTGGGCCACGGCCACGACACCAAGAAGCTGGCCGCGGGCGACTCCCACTCGCCGGGCGCTCCGGCGCTCAAGTAGCTCGCTTTCTGAGCGAGTGAGAAACAAGGAGCGCGCGGGGCCTGCCCTTCCCAGGCCCGCGCAAACTCCGTAGGGTTGCGCGAATGAAGCGCTACCGCCTGTCCGTGTGCAAAGGCATGGACTGCAAGGGCAACGGATCCGACGCCGTGTTCGCCGCGGCGAAGGAGGAGCTTGCCCGGCACGGCGCGGCGCCCCGCTGCGAGGCGTACCGGGGGGGCTGCTATGGCTTCTGCCACATGGGCCCCAACGTCGTCATCCGCGAGGACACGGGCCGCAAGCGAGATCCGCTCTCCGGTGAGGACTACCAGCTCATGGGCTGGCCCGGCGAGGTGTACTACTCGCGCATGACGCCCGAGAAGATGCGCCGGGTGGTCGCCGAGCACATCGCCCAGGACCAGCCCGTGCGCGAGTTCTTCGGGGATCCGGACGAGCAGGAGTAGCTCCCGCTCGCCCCTGTTCAGCGCGAGGCCTGCTGTCCGGCCGGAGGGGCCTTCAGCGGCTCCATGGCCGCCTGGAAGCGCTTCGTGCGCTGGGCCACGGCCTCCTGCGGAGGATGAGGCTGCTCGGCTCCCATCGTTTTGAGGCGCTCGCCCACCGTCTCCATCCGCTCCTCGAACTTCGGATGGGTGCGGACCCAGGCGTGCTTCGCAGGGGCCTCGGTGGACATGCGCTGCAGCAGCCAGGTGACCGCGCGCGGGTCATAGCCCGCCGCCGCGAGGAGCCTCACGCTGATGCGGTCCGCCTCCAGCTCGAAGTCCTTGGGGAAGCCCTCTCGGTACAGCGAGGCCGCCCCTTCCGCCGCGCCGCCCAGCAGCTCGCCGAGCACCGTCGAGTCCTTGGAGCTGCGCAGCGCGCTGCCGCCCGTGCTCGCCCGGGCGTTGCTCTCGATGCGCTGGCCGAAGGCCCGGAGCGCGGCCGAGGACTCCTGGCGCGCCGTCTGGTGGCACATGAAGGCCTTGAGCACCTCCACGCCGTGGCCACGCTGCACGTGGGCCACCTCGTGCGCGAGCACCGCCGCCAGCTCCTCCTCGCTCTGGAGCTTGCGCAGGAAACCCGTGGAGATCATCACCGTGCCGCTGGGGCTCCCCGTGGCGCGCGCCTCGTCCATGGGCAGCACCAGGAAGCGGTAGCCCGCCAGCGGCCACGGGCGGTTCTCCAGAATGCGCTCGGGGCGGTGGGCGCGGTCCGGCGCGCTGGAGTTGCCCACTGCCTCCGCCACCAGCGTGAGGTACTGGCCCACCTGGTCCACGTACCGCGCGAGGGGGTCGGTGGCGGGCAGCGGCTCCACCCCGAGCGTGGCGAGCTGGCGCGCGGCCACCGCCCGGCCCAGGGCGTACTCCTGCTCCGCGTCCATCTCGTACGCCTGGCGCCGCTCCATGGGGCAGCCGGTGAGCGAGGCCGTCAGCGTGCCGAGGCTCGCCTTGCGCGCGGCCACGTCACGGTTCATCTGCCGCCGATTGTCCTCCATGCCCTTCTCCACCTGGGCGATGAAGGCAGGCCGATCCGTCGCATGGCAGGCACCGAGCATCCCGCCGAGCACCGCCACCGCGCCCACGCGCCGCCAGCTCACGGCTCACCTCCCGGCTCGCGCAGGCCGCCCGCGGCGACGAACGCCGAGGTGGCCTGGGGGTCTGGCATGGCCGAGCGCGTGCCGGGCTCGGCGGGCATGAAGGCCTCCAGGCGGCGGAAGCCCGCCTCCACGTCCGGGTGCTGGCCTCGGTAGACGCTCACGGCACCCTCGGTGAAGCCTCCCACCGCGAGGTTGTAGTTGCCGTTCACCAGGCTCTCACCCTGCAGCGCCTGCCCCGTCACCTTGAAGGCGCCGGGCCTGTCGCTGAGGTAGGTGACGTGGATGTAGCCGCGCTCCTCGCCCACCTGGGCGGCGAACCAGCTTCCCCGGCCGGGCAGCTCCACCTGCACCTGCTCGCCGCGCAGCACGGCGCGCGACACGCGGGGGGACAGGAAGCTGGGGGACTTCACGAGGTAGACGCTCGACTTGGTCACCGTGCGCGGCTCGAGCTTCACGGCACCGCCCGTGGCCAGCGTGAAGCCCAGCGTCATCGCGAGTGGCAACATCACTTCTCCTCCAGTGCGTAGACCCCATCCCAGTCCTCCGCCGGAGCGGTGACGAGGAAGCGGCGGCACCGGCCCGCATAAACTGCCGCCACGGGGTCCTGATACTCCGAGGTACCGCGCTCGAACAGCGCGAGCGCCTCGTCGAAGCGCCGCTGATGGTAGGACGTCAGCGCCTGCTCGTACACCGCGAGTTGCTCCTGCATGCGCGGGGCAATCTCCCCGTGGCGCCCGAGCAGCTCGTGGATGCGGGTGGCCACCGTCTTGCCCTTCACGAGCACCCGGTCCACCTCGCGGAAGACGTAGGCGTCACGGGCGAGCTGGGCGGTGTTCTCGCCCACCAACATATAGGTGCCATAGGCCTTGTTGGCGCCCTCCAGCCGGGAGGCCAGGTTCACAGCGTCGCCCATGACCGTGTAGTTGGACTTCAGGTCGCTGCCCATGTCGCCCACCACCACCTCGCCGCTGTTGATGCCGGCGCGGAACTGGATGCGGTGGCCGTAGGTCTTCTCCCAGTGCGGCTGGCGCTCCACCAGCACCGCGCGCATCTTCAGCGCGGCCTCGCAGGCCAGGTGCGCGTGGCGGTCGGTGCGCACGGGAGCGCCCCAGAAGGCCATCACCGCGTCGCCGATGTACTTGTCCACCTGTCCGCCCGAGGAGCGCACCGCCATGGTCATGACGGTGAGGTACTCGTTGAGGAACTGGACGAGCCGCTCGGGCTCCATCTGCTCCGAGAGCCGGGTGAAGCCCTCGATGTCGGAGAAGTACACGGACATCTGCCGGCGCTCGGGGCGCACCAGCAAGGTGAGGTCTCGGGTGACGAGCCGGGCCACCTCGGGACTCACGTAGCGACCGAGCGCGTGGTTGACGAAGTCGCGGATCTCCCGCTCGGTGCGCACCGCGTAGATGGTGGTCAGCAGGAAGGTGCCCACCATGGCCAGCAGCGGCGCGGCCACGGCGATCCACATCTGGTCCTGCACGAAGACGTAGACGGCCGCCACGAGGTAGCCCACGCCCGCCAGCGCGCCGCTGGAGAAGTAGATGAAGGCGCCGAAGGCGGAGCGGAAGTTGCGGCTGAAGATGAGGGCGATGGCGGCGCCCACGAAGGCCATCATCACCGTCGCGAACAGATCCACCTTCGGAGGGGCGCGAGTGATGCCCTGGGACAGGAGGATGTTGTCCAGCGCCTGGGCGATGACGGCGCCACCGGGCGTCGCCTTGCCGATGGGCGTGGGCTTGTAGTCCGTGGCGTAGGTGGAGGTGTTGGTGAGGATGACGGTGCGGCCCTCGAGGTCATGGTCCGAACGCGGCGGGCGATCCTCGAGCACGTCGAAGAGGTTGATCAGGACGTTCCAGGCGCGCACGTAGCGAATCACCGAGGCGCCCGGCGAGCGCCCCGCGTCCCCGGCGTCCCAGCGCGTGAGGCTGAAGCCCGTCTCGTCCATGGGGACGGAGTAGGCATCGCCCACCTGGAGCCGACCGTTGGCGTAGCGCAGCTTGCGGGTGCCCGCCGCCTTCATCGCCGCGGCCAGCGGCATGGAGGGCAGCACGTGGTGCTCGCCCTCGCGCGGCGTGTAGCTGACGAGGTGGAGCATGCCGCGGTTGACGCCATCCGGATCCGGGAAGCCGCTCACCGCGCCATAGAGGCTCTGGGGCCCCAGCAGCGGCACCACCGGGTGCTGGAGGGTGCGCACCTGCAACAGGCGGGTGGGGTCCAGTCCCTCCACCTCCACCTCGGCCAGTGAGACGAAGAGGTCCAACGGGGTGACGCGCCACGCGTCGTCGGCGGCGCGGCGCTCCTGCACCACCCCCGCGCCCGTGCCGAACTGCGCGCTGAGGACCTGCCCCTCGCGCTCGTCCTCCACGCCGGCCCACACCTCCACCTTGTTGCCAACGGGGATGAGGAAGGCCGGCCGCTGCGAGGAGAGCACCGTCTGGGCCTGAGCGCGCGCCTGGGGCTGTCCGGGGTGGATGCCCAGCCGCACGCGGTACGGCCACAGCCGGAACGGGGGCAGGCTGGCGCGAGGCACGCTCCAGGAGAAGGCCATCACCGTGCGGCCCGGCTCCTGGTTGAGCAGCTCGCGGAAGGCCGTGTCGTCGGAGGTGCCCTCGGCGGCGAGCTGCCGCGTGGAGCACTCGCGCGGGCTGAGCTCCGGGAACACCATATCGAGCAAGACGAGCGAGGCGCCCTCCTGCACCAGCCGGCGCGTCATGCCGCCGATGATCTCGCGCGGCCAGGGGTAGGACGGCAGGCCGGGATGGTCACTCTCGCGGGCGTTGGCCAGGGTGTCGTCATCCACCGTCACCATCACCACCCGATCGGGAGCCTTGGCCTCGCGTGCGCGCTGGCGCTGGAGCCGCTCGCCGAGGATGCGGACGCGGAAGTCATAGGTGATGCGCTCGGGGCTCTCGATCCACTCGGCCAGGCGGGCGCGGATGGCCTGGGGTGCGCCCTCCACCTCGAGCTGCGTGCGCGGGACGCGGGCGTACATGAGCCCGCCGAACACGGCGCCGAAGACGATGGCCTGGAGGAGCGCGAACCCCAGCCGCTTGAGGAAGCGGCGGCCGGAGGACTGGACGGGAGGGTTTTGCACGGGGGCGCGAGGATAGCGCGAGCAGCGCGGTCCCGCCCCTGCGGACTGCTATGCTCCTCCGCCGGGCCGGCCCCTTGTCGGTAAGGACTTCCATTCGATGAAACGCCTTCTGCTTCTCTCTGCTCTTGCTACCTGCTTCCTCGTTCCCCTGGCATGCGACCTGGGGAAGACCGTCGACCAGATCTCCGCGGAGACGGTGATGGTGGGCACGCTGCTGTCCACCCCGGATGTGCCGCTGTCTCCCGAGGCCGCGGCGGGCCTGGATGGCGGCTTTCAGCTGGACGGGGGCCAGTCGACCGTGACGATTCCGGGACAGACGGTGGCCTTCCTGTTCCTGGGCACGCGCGAGGATGAGAACTCCACGCCCTCGGGCCTCACGGGCGCCACCGTCTCCGTGCAGCCCAAGAACGGCCAGGCCGTCTCGCTCAGCAGCGACGGAGCGGGCGCCTACAGCCGCTCGAGCAACACCGACGAGAAGCTGACCTACCAGTCTGGAGCCACCTACACCTTCACCGCCGAGCGCTCGGGCGAGCGCTATGTGGGGGTGGTGGAGAACTCGCCCGCGCAGGAGCGCATTGCCGCGCTGCACCCGGCCTCGGGCGTGGTGCGCATCTCCGCCAACACGCCGCTGTCCTTCGATCGCGCTGATCCGCCCTCCAACCAGGACCGCACCATCGGCTTCGTCACCGTGGTGCCGGTGAGCGCCAGCGGCCAGCAGGGACAGCCCACCTACAGTAACGTGCCCACGGCGCCGCTCGACTTCATCAAGCTCGTGGCGTTCCCCGCGGAGTGGAAGGAGAAGACCGTCAGCATCCCCGGCACGGCCTTCCCCGATCCGCAGCAGACGTACCTCGTCACCTTCCAGGCGGTGCGCACGGGCGGCCCCGAGTCCAGCAACCTCTTCCTGGGCAGCGCCATCCTCACGGGCACGGCGGACGTGGGCGTGGTGCGCACGCAGTAGCCGCGCGTCCTCACTCCTCGGAGCCGAGGGAGGCCGCGCTGGCGGCCACCTCATGCGAGGGGTGGGCGCCCAGCAGGGGGAGCTCGATGGTGAAGGTGCTCCCCCTCCCCGGCTGGCTCTCCACCTGGATGGTGCCTCCCAGGGCCAGGACGATCTGCCGGCTGATGTAGAGCCCCAGGCCCAGCCCTCCGTAGTTGAGGGGGGAGACGGCGCGCTCGAACTTCTCGAAGACCCGCCCCAGCTTCTCGGGCGCGATGCCGATGCCCTCGTCCACCACGCTGAGCAGGGCCCGGCCCTCGCGGCGCTCCACGCGCATCACCACCGGCCTGCCAGGCCCGTACTTGATGGCATTGGAGAGCAGGTTGGCGACGACCTGCTCGAGGCGCGAACTATCCCAGGCGCCCACCACGGCCTCCGGAGCCTGAACGATGAGGGGGCACTGGGCGCGGCGGGCCTGAGGCTCGAAGCGCCTGGCCACCTCGCGCACGACGGCGGCCAGGTCCAGGGGCTCGAGGCTCAGCGACAGCCGGCCCTCCGTCAGCCTGCCGACGTCGAGCAGATCGTTGATGAGCTCGACGAGCTTGCGGACCTGCGCGGACGAGCTCTCCGCCGCCTTGCGCACCCGCTCGCGGAGCTCCTCGGACGACAGCTCGGCCGTGGAGTCCCGCATCAGCGCGTGGAGCCGCATCTGCAGCGGCGTCAGGGGGGTCTTCAGCTCATGGGAGGCCACGGTGAGGAACTCGTCGCGCAGCCGCACCGCCGCCTGGAGCTGGGCCTGCATCTGCTTGAGCTGGGTCACGTCCTGAAGAACCAGCAGGGCCGTGGCCGGGTGACCATGGGAGGCGGGAATCATCGTTGAGTCGATGAGGAGGAAGTGGCGCCCCGAGGGCGTCTTCCAGATCACCCCCGCTCCCTGGACGCGCTCTCCCCGCGCGGCGCGAACCCCCGGCACCTGCTCGAGGGGCATGGGCGTGCCATCCTCGCGCAGCAGCTCGTAGAAGCGGTCGTATTCCTCCGTGGGAACGCCCATGGGGAAGGTGCCTCCCGCCATCCGGTGGGCGATCTGGTTGGCGAAGAGGACACGGCCCGTCCCCGGCTCCAGCAGCAGCAGCGCGACGGGCATGAAATCGAGGACCGAGCGCAGCCACTCCTCCTGGCTGGCGAGGTGGTGGGCCCACTCCTCCAGCTTCTGGCGCGTCCGCACCTTGTCGGTCACGTCGATCGCGAAGCTCATGACGGAGTCCACATGTCCCTGAGCGTCGCGCAACGGCTGGTAGCGGACGTCGAAGAAGCGCTCCTCCTGCGTCCCTGGGCGGGGGCTGGCCCTGAAGGCGACCTCCGTGGTGACGATGGGTTCTCCCGTCTCGTAGGCGCGGCGAACCATCTCGGAGAAGGAGTTGGAGCCCGTCGCGGAGAACACCTCTTCCAGCGAACGCCCCAGCAGCTCCCTGTCATGCGACAAGCGCCTGAAGATGGGATTGACCAGGGTGAAGACCTGCTCCGGACCACTCAGGATGCTGATGGAGGCAGGCGTGCTCATGAGGATGTCCTGGAGGCGCGCGCGCTCGGCCTCCACCTCCGCCTCTGCCTGCTTGCGGTCGGTGATGTCGTGGACGTGGGCCACGAAGCCCTGCACTTCTCCGTGGGCGTCGCGAATGGGCGAATACGTGCATTGCACACAGACCCGCTGTCCGTCCTTCCTCTGGTAGGAGGTGTCGTAGCGAACGGTCTCGCCGTCGAGAGCCTTGCGGGTCCAGTCCTTCACGGTCACATAGCGCTCCCGGAAGATCTCGCGCACCGTCTTGCCCAGGAGTTGCTCCGGAGGGACACCGAACCACGTCTCGTGAACCTGATTGCAGAAGAGCACGCGCTCGTCTCGATCGATGTAGCTCACCAGGGCCGGAAGGGCGTCGGTGATGTTGCGCAGCTGCTGCTCGCTCCGGCGGGCCTCCTCCTTGCTGAACTCCAGCTCCTGCTGGGCGAGGCTCTGCTCCGTCACATCCCGCTGGGTTCCCCACGCACGAACGAGACAGCCCTCCTCCACCACCCCGACCAGGCTGCAGAGGAACATCTTCAGCTTGCCGTCACGCCCCTGCTCATTCGAGGCCGCGTTCTCCAACCGGTACCCGCTGCGGATGAAGGCTCGCAGGAACCCGACGTCCGCCGGGCGGGTGCGGACGAAGACCTGATCCAACCTGCGTCCCACCAGGGCAGAGGGGGAATGGAGGCCATGCATCCTCGCCATCGCGGCATTGCCCTCGGCGAGGTAGCCCCTGCGGAGCATGGCTTCGATCTGTTCGTCCTCGGGCAGGTCCACGGCGATGGGCGGGGTCAGCTCCATGCGCCAGATGCCCTCGGTGCTCTGATTGATGAAGGTACGGTAGTGCTCTTCACTCAGCCGGAGCGCCTGGGTGGTCCTCTGCAGCGACCGCTCGACCTGCTTGCGGGAGGAGATGTCCTCGGCCACGCCAATCCACTCGAGCACGGAGCCATCGTCATGGAAGACCGGGACACAGCGGACGCTGACGTCGCGGTACAGGGTGCGATGGTGCTGAAGCTGGAACTCCCCTTGATAGGGCTCGCGCCGCTGCTGGGCAGCGGTCCACTCGGCCACCACCCGAGGCTTGTCCTCCGGATGGATGGCGGCGAGCCACCCCTGGCCCCGCTGCTCCGCCTGGGTCTGGCCCGTGAAGGCCTGCCAACTCGAAGCAGGCTCGGTGATTTCCCCCTGGACGTTGAGCGTCCATACCGTCTGGGCCGTTGCCTCCACGAGGGAGCGGTAGCGCCGCTCGCTTGCCTTGAGGGCCTCGTCCGCCTGCTTCTGCTCGGTCACATCCGTGATGACCGTGCCTATTCCACACAGGGCCCCTGCCCTGTCGTGTATCGGGTAGAAGTTGACGCGCCAGTTGCGGCGAACCCCGGGCGCCTTGGGCATCTCCGCCAGGAACTCCAGGTCGACGAGCGGCCGCACCTCCTTCAGGACCTGGCGGTAATGGGATTCCAGCAGGCACCAGAGGTCCGGCATGACCTCCTTCACCTCGCGCCCCAGGTGAGCCTCGATGGGAATACCGGTGTAGCCCGCCAGGGTCGCGTTGAGGTGAAGGATCCGGAGCCGCGGGTCCACGAAGACCAACCCCATGGGGGCGAGCGCCGCCATGGTCTTCAGAAACACCCAGGTGGGCGCCTCGGTGTTGTCCTCGATCGCCAGCGATGGGACCGAGGGCTCTAGGGCCTTCTGCGGCATGACCCGGTTCCCTCCTCGTGGAGATCTCCTTGTCAAAGGTTCCAATCGCGACAAGGGGCAGCAACGAGGGGCCGTTGGGGGCAATCGTGCGGACGCCCCTCCGGGAGCGTGCGGGCTGGAGGGGCGTCACGGCGAGTGGCTGGCTGACCTCACGCTGGAGGGGCGCGGGCGGCAGGCAGGCGATCGCCAGCAGCCGGGCTCGGCGCCTACCCTGCTTCGATCTCCAGCTCGATCTTCTCCTCGAGCTTGAGGCGCAGCAGGTGGCCCGCGAAACGCTCTGCCTCCTCGCGCGAGAGGATGTTGCGGAACTCCGAGCCCTCGGCGACCTCGACCTCCATCACCGGCCCGCGCTGCAGCAGCCGGAAGAAGTCCTCGCCGCCTTCCGGGCGGGGCACGAAGAGTGGCAGGAAGCCCTTGAGGGGCAGCACCTGGCTGGGCGCGCGCACGCGGGCCTCGAGCGCGGTGGCGCTGGGACGAACCTCCGCCTCGGTGACGCCCTCATCGGCATAGAGGGGCGCGGGCGGCAGCGAGACGTCCTCGGTGGAGTCATCGAAGAGGAAGCCGTAGCGGGAGGGGATCCGGCCACAGAGCAGGAAACAGAGCAGCACGGCCTCATCACTGCCCACGCGGGCGATATGGAGGATGGAGCGCGTGGCCCCCACCTTGCGCAGGAGCAGTTGGAGGCTGGGGCGCGAGGCCGAGAGGTAGCGGCGGACGCGATCGGTCAGGGTGGCGCGAAGCTCTCCGAAGGCCTCCTGATAGAGGGCCTCGGACTCCGCCGCCTTGCGCTCGAGCTCCGCTCGGGACTGGGAGATGCGCCCCTCGGCCTGGCGCAGGAATCCGTCGGCCGGGGAGGCGGGCACAAGCGCCGTGTCCGTGCTCGGCTTGGGCTCGACGCCGGCGGCGCGCACGGCGCCGATGAGGAAGGAGCCCTGTTGATCCAGCCGCTCGCGCTCCTCGCGGAAGCGCGACCGGGCGGCGGCATGCTCCAGCTTCAGCTCCAGCCAGGCCTCGTACGCGGTCTCCAGGGTCTCCAGGGTGCGCATCCGGGCCAGGAGCGCTTGAGGTCCCTGGCTGCCCGGCGTGGTGGGCGCCTCGGTGACGGCGGGCAGATCGCGCGGGGTGTCCCGGCGATCACTCTCACCGGCCTGAGGCTGTTCGGATGCCCCCGCCTTCTCGGCGCGTGGGCCCGGAACGGTCCTCTTGCGTCCGGAGGTGACGACGCCACCCGAGGAAGCCGGGGACTTCTTCGGCGCCCGGGTCTCGGACTTCGACTTGCTCCCCGACCCCGAGCGGCGCTTCGAGGTCTTGTCCTTGGCCATGCCCCGGAGTCTACCCCCGAGACCCCCTGGGTTCTCCAGTGTCGCGCACGCGCCTGCGTAACGTGGCGTCATGACACTGCGAACGCTTCGACGGATAGCGCTCGTGCTGCTGAGCCTCTGGGGAGCGGGCTGCGCGGGGGGCTCCCGGTACGATGACGGCTGCGGCTTCATCGCGGGCTGCGGGCAGCTACGGGCCCACCGGAGGCAGATGCGCACGCTCCAGCAGAGGAGGGACGCGCTCACGCTGCCGAACGAAGGCACCTCTGGAGCAAAGACACCCGGCAGATCCGTGCTGGGGACCTATCTGGAGTTCCTGCGCGAGCGAGAGGAGCAAGTGCAGCGCTCCAAGGTAGCGGAGGAGCCCAGAAGGCGAGAGCGACGGGTGCTGTGGGAGATGCAGTTATGGACGCTGCGCCAGAGCGACCGGGAGCTGCGGCGTCGCACGCCGGAAGAGGTGTACCGGGAGTTCAAGGTGGCCCGGGAGCTTCAGGACCGCCATGAAGCGGAGCGCCAGGCAGCGGTGGATGCGAAGCTGGAGGAGTTCTTCCAGTGGGGTGAGCGACGCTGGGCGGAGGTGGCCCGAGAGCGAGTGCGGCGGGTGGCTCCCAGGCACCTGCTGACGGAACATCCGCTGCGCACCCAGTCCCAGGACGCGCTCACCGGAGCGGTGTTGGACTGGGCGTTGACCCACACGAGGGACGAAGACTTCGTGCGTAAGAGTCCCAGCGAGGTAGCGCTCTACCTGCTGGCGCGGCGCGGTGCCCTGGCCACGGCGCTGGAGCTGGGACGGTATGCCCCGCCGCACCTGGACTACACGCCCCCGGAGGACCACCGACCTCCTCCCGAGGAGCTGGTGGTGGAGTTGCTGTACGGCATGTTGCCCGTCGTGGGCGAGGTAACGGACGCCGCCGGCCTGCTGGTGGGCTACAGCGTGACGGGCCGCGAGTTGGACGCGAACGAGCGGCTGTTGTGCGCGGTGGGCGTGCTGGTGCCTTTCGTGCCGGGACGAGCGCTTTCGGGTGGAGGGGAGCTGCTGGAGCGGGCTGCGCTGCTGACGGGCCGGAGCCTGGACGAGGTGCGGGTGTTGCAGCGGGTGGCCTCCCACCTCAGTCCGGCTGAAGCGGCCCAGGTGGAGACGCTGGTGCGCCAGGCAGCCCGGGGCCAGCGACTGAGCGAGGAAGACGTGGCCTTCCTGCGGCGGGTGGCGGCGGGGCTGGAGGCTCCCCTGCGTGAAGCCGCGGAGGCATTGCGACGCGGAGGCAAGGTGCCGCTGGTGGGCTCGCGACTGGGAGAGGCGGGAATCCGCCTGGAGCCGGGCAGCGCCGAGCACATGGCGCAGGCGTGGGTGGACTACCAGTTCCGCCATCCGGACCGGTACCCCCGCTTCCGCTTCGACATCGACGGGAGCTGGCGCAAGCAGTACGAGACCATCCTCAAGAACAAGGAGAAGGGCACCGCATTCGAGCAGTCGGTACTCCAGGCCCGAGGGCACGAAAAGAACCGGGCGCTGATGATGCCGCCGCCTGGGGGTACGGAGCGCGGCTTCATCCCGGATGCGGTCTCCAGCAACCCCACCCCTGGAGAGCTGGTGTGGGGCCAGCCCTATCATTTCATCGAGGTAAAGGGACGTCAGGAGCTGGCGCTCACGGGGAACCTTCAAGCCATGCTCGACTATGTGACCGAGCATGGGGGTTCCATCGAACTCTGGATTCGCTCCAAAAAACATCCTGAAAGCTCGACACGATTGACTTCCCCCCTCATCAAGCGATTGCGTGAAATGGAAGAACGTGGGCAAGCGACGGTACGTTCCTTCCCTCTCTGATCAGGCCCGATGAAGCACGTCACGACCTACATCACCTTTCCGCCGGGTGTTCCATCGGGCGCGGTGGTTCGCGAAATCCTCCAGCGGGCCTTCGAAACGTACCGCTGGTTCCGGCCCATGAAATACGGGCAGGCCTCTCTCGATGGCCGTCTCGATCCTGACCGCATCGACTTCGACGCGCTCGTGAACCTGTACGAGCGGAAAAGCAATCTCACCGTCACGACCCGCACGGATCGTGACTACCTCATTCTGTATCCAGCAAAGCCCATCGACCCTCCCTACACAGGCAAGCTCATCTGGGCCACCTCCGCTGCGGAGGCCTCGAAAGCCGCCTGGAGGTCCAACCACCTGCAGCAAGTCCTCACGCTCATGCGGCTCGTCGGCTCACCCCTGGCGCAGGCCGGACTGGATGCGGACTACGAGCGCAAGAAGTGGCGCCTCGTGCCAGACCCCGATGGCTTGGCCGCGACAGAGGTCTACACCGTGCGCGACTACAGCGAAGGGCTGGTGGGGCTCACCTGGCGTAACTTCCTCGGTCCTCCCTTCGTTCGCCTCTTTGGCGAGCGCCTCGCCTCCCTCCCCTCGGAGACCCGGCAGGAGCTCGGAGACGACACCGTCCTGATCCAACCCTACGCGCTGCCCGCTCAGGCCGGCACGTCCGAAGCCACCGCGCGTGAGCGCCAGCTCATCGCGCACCTGGGCCCCGAGTGCTTCTACGATCACGAGCACCACCGCAAGCCCACCCGGCTCCCGGAACTCCCCTCCCCGCCCGCGTAGCGCCCTCTCCGCCCCGCAAAGCAACGGGCCTCTGCCCGAGCGCGAAAGCCGCGCCCGAGAGAGGCCCGAAGGATGCCGGCCCGTGGCCCGGCGAATCAGACGTTGCGCGAGACGTTCTCGCTCGTGCGCGAGGTGCCCGCGCCCGTGAGCGCGTCCTGGCCGCCCTGGATGCGGTTGCGCAGATCATTGCGCAGCTCGTTGCCAGGCTTGGGAGCGAGCATCAGCCCGACGCCCACGCCCAGGAGCACACCCACCGTGAAAGCGCCCAGCGCGGGCAGCAGCTGGTCGGTGGCGCCCTTACGGGTCTCGAGGCCGATCAGGCTGAGCAGATCGTCCTTGTCCATCTTCTTGAGGTCTCGAATGTCGCGGGTACTGAACATGCGGAAGGTCTCCGGGTTACGAGGGGAAGTTGTGGTGCGCGTGCGACGGATCAGCTGATGTTGCCAGGACCGCCCGTCCGGGGCGAGGTTCCGATGCCCGAGGCACCCGTCTGGCCGCCGGCGCCACTCTGGCTGCCGACACCGGCCTGGTAACCCTGGAGCGCCGCCTCGGCCATGCCGACCAGCTCGTCCTTGACAAAGGGCAGCGCCGCCAGGCGCACGCCGAGCCGGAGGATGCGCGCCGTCAGCGGGGTGAAGAGCCCACCGCCCAGCACGTAGCCCACGCCGAGCGCGGCCGCCACCATGCCGTACGGGTGGCGATCCACGCGGCCCTTGATGTCCAGCGTCTGGCCCAGGTCGCTCACCGCGCTGCGCGCGTTGCCCCACAGCTCCGCCGCTTCCGAGCCGATCTGATCCACGCGCTGGCCGAAGCCGGCGTCCTCGCCGCTGGCCTGCGAGCCGTTGTTCGGAATGCCCTGATAATTCGCCATGGTTGTCTCTCGTTTGACCGAAGGAAGGGGTTAGCGGCGCGCGGCGATCTTGCCGATGAGGAAGCCCACGGCCACGGCGCCGATGAGGCAGGTGCCCGGGTTGGCGCGGATGAAGCTCACCGCGCGGCTGTTCAGATCCACCAGGTTGCGCCGCGCCTCCTCAATCTGAGGGACGATACGCTCCTGGATCTCACGCGCCCGGTCCTGGATCTGCTGCGGATTCATCTCCATCGAGGCCATCTCCTATCGGTTGGGAAATACGTTGGTTGGGTGAAGGAAGGGTCGATCAACGGCGCTGAGCGATCAGAAAGCCGACCATGAAGGCCGCGCTCACGCACAGCAGCGGGCGCTTGTGGACCCAGGCGCGCCAGTCGGTGGCCTGGGCGACTTCGTGGCGCAGGGCGCTGACCGAGGTGGCCAGCTCCGCGCGGGTGCGCTCGATCTCCGCGCGCACGGCGGCGGGGGTACGAGGCTCGGCCTTGGGTTGTCCATTACTGGGCATGAGGGGGCTCCTTGAGCACGTTCCGGGGCTGCGGCGGCGCGGCGATGGCGTTCGGCGTGGTGAGCGCCGCCATGCTGCGCGAAAGTTCCTCGGCGCTGTCATTCATGACCTGCCGAGCCTTGATGCGGGACAGCGCCGTCAGGATGCCGACGATGCCTCCCACGAGGTTGAGGGCCCCCACCAGCGCCAGCCCGCCGGCGTAGCCCAGCCACGGGGCGAGCGCCACCGAGAGCGCGCCACACATGAAGAAGTAGCCCACCAGCAGGAAGGGCACGAACACGGCGATCCGCGCCACGTCCAGCCCCATGGCCTTCGCATCCTCGGCCAGCTCCATCCGCGCCAGGGTGATGTGCTGAGACACCAGGCGGCTGAATCCATCCGCCATCCGTCCGACGATCGCGGAGATGCCGCGATCCGTCTGTTCCGTCCCCAAGTTCATCTGCTCTCCGGCCGGCGCAGCATCTGTCCCACAGACGGAGCCAACCTAGGCACCCGTCCCCGCCACGACAACCCATCGCGCGGCGAAAGTGTCCAGCGGACGCAAGCGTCGGCCAATGAACGCCGCTGGAGCGCCTAGGCTAGCCGATGAGCTGGACCGGTGCCGAGACCACCGGGGACTCCTCCCGCACCGGCGCCTCGAAGCGCATCACCAGGGGCAGATGGTCCGAGGCGACCCCCGCCAGCGCCGAGCGGTGTGGCCGGATGGAGAGCGGCCGAACGCCCGTGTCCACGAAGATGCGGTCCAGCCGCAGCAGGGGCACCCGCGAGGGGTAGGTGCGCGCCGGGGACTGCAGCTCCAGCGCCGCGTCGTGGATCGCCCGGCGCACCAGCGAGGGCACCGGCTTGTTGCCCCAGTAGTTGAAGTCGCCGCACACCACCACCGGATCCTTGCGCACCGCATCCCGGAGGATGTCCGCCGACAGCAGCAGCTCCTCCTGGGCCCGGCGCTCACCGATGGACAGCCCCAGGTGCAGGCAGAAGACGTGAAGCTGCTTGCCTGCCCCCAGGTCCAGATCGCACCGCAGCGCGCCGCGAGGCTCGCGGCGGGGCACGCTCAAGTCGTAGTTCTTCGACTTGAGGATCGGCAGCCGCGTGAGGATGGCGTTGCCATAGCGGCGGCCCTGGCGCACGACGTTCGGCCCGAAGGCCATGTGCATGCCCAGCAGATCCGCCAGGTGCTCGGGTTGATCCTCGCGTGTCGTCTGCCCCCGGAAGTCCCCCACTTCCTGGAGCGCGATGACGTCCGCGTCGATCTCCCGGAGCACCTCTCCGATGCGCTGCAGATCGAAGTGCCCGTCCGTGCCGATGCCGCTGTGGATGTTGTACGAGACGAGGGTCAGCTCCACGCCCGCAAGCCCTCAGCCGTGGACGAGACGCAGGCGACGGGCGGCCAGCCGCACCACCTCGACCGGCAGCGAGGCCAGGCGCGTGGCGGCCTTGGTCACATCGCCGATGCCCCCCTGGATCGCCTCCAGCTGACGCGACGCTTCATCCAGCAAGTCCTGGAAGCGTCCGCGCGGCGGCAGCTCCTCGGTCATCGGCAGCGCGCCAATGGGCTGGGTGTTGCGGTTGAGCCGAGGCGTGGCCGCGGGCGACTCCACGCGAGGCGCGGCCTGGATCGGCGGCTCCTCGGGGAGCACGTCATCCGAGACCTCTGGGGCCTCGCGGCGCATGGCGGCGCGGGCCTTGAGGATCTCCTCCGTCTCCGCGTGGCTCTTGCCGTAGTGGACGCCCCCGTCCTGCTCCGGGTGCGAGTGGCGCGAGTCCGCCAGGTGCTGCTTGTCCTGGCGCCGCATGCTGCGGCTGCGAGGCTCCGAGGCCGGCACCTGGAAATGATCGAAGCTATAGGAACGAGGCATCCAGCATCCCCCCATTGATGGAAGCGAGTTCGTCCAAGAAGCTAGGCAGCCCCTCCTTCCATCGGAACGCCACCCACCCACATTTGACGCTTGGACGTTCGCTCTTCGACCATCCAAACGAGCCTTGCCGTCTTGGGGTCGGAGTAGCGACCAAGCCGGTGTACAACTGCGCCCCAATGGCGTCTCCCGCGATCTCCCGTTCTCGGACCTCGTCCCCCTTCTCCCTCACCCGCCTCTCCCTTCTGGCCTTCGGCCTCGTGGCCCTCGGCGCCCAGGCCGGCACCCCGAGCCTCTCCGTGCAACCGGGGACGGCCAAGCCGGGCGATCCCGTGCTCGTCACCGTGAGCGGCCTGGGCGGCGCTCCCACGGGCACGATCAATGGCAAGGCCCTGCGCTTCTACCAGGCCGAAGGCGTCTGGCAGGCCATCACCGGGCTCGGCGTGGAGCACCCCGTGGGCACCACCGAGGTGAAGGTGGTGGGCAAATCCGAGACCGAGGGCACCCCGGTGGAGCTCGCGGGCACCCTGGACGTGATGGAGCCGGGCTACCCCGAGCGCCAGCTCAAGGTGGCGGGCAAGTACGTCAAGCCGCCCGAGTCGGTGAAGGCCCGTATGGCCGAGGATCGCGCCGCGTTCGCCGCCGCCTTCTCCCAGTCCTTCCGCGCGCCGCTGTTCCAGAGCAACTTCGCCTGGCCGCGCCAGGATCGCATCACCGCGCCCTACGGCGACCGGCGCTCCTTCAACGGCAAGCTCCAGAGCCAGCACTTCGGCGTGGACATCGACGGCGACACGGGCACCCCCATCACCGCCGCCAATGACGGCGTGGTGGTGATGACGCGCGAGAACTACAGCGCGGGCAACACCGTCATCGTCCACCACGGCGGCGGGCTCTACACCAGCTACTTCCACCTCTCGAAGATCGACGTGAAGAAGGGCGCCAAGGTGAAGCAGGGCCAGAAGCTGGGCCTGGTGGGCAAGACGGGCCGTGTCACCGGTCCGCACCTGCACTGGGGCGTGAAGGTGGATGACCTCTGGGTGGACGGGCTGACGCTGCTCAAGCTCGACTTCTTCGCCCCGACGGAGCCGCGCCTGGCCACCACCGCGGGCGAGCCCGCGGCTACCCCGGTGCCCGCCGCCGTCCAGGGCGAGGGCGCGTCGGCCCTCACCTCCAGCCCGTGACGGCGGGCCTCGTCCGCCTCAGCGGTCGTTCCACTTCGGAGGACGCTTCTCCAGGAAGGCGGTGATGCCCTCGGCGGCATCCTCCGCCATCACGTTGAGCGAGAGCTGCGAGGAGAGCAGCTCCAGCGCCGCCGGCAGCGGCAGATCCTCCGCGGTGAAGAAGGCCCGCTTGCCCAGGGCCAGCACCGCCTGACTCTTGCCGGCGAGCTTCTCGGCCAGCGCGCCCACGGCCGCGTCCAGCTCCGCCGCCGGCACCACCCGGTTGACCAGCCCCAGCGTCAGCGCCTCGCGCGAGGGCAGCCGGTCTCCCGTCATGACGAGCTCCAGCGCGCGCTTGCGGCCCACGTGCCGCTGCAGCAGCGCCATCATCATCATCGGGAACAGCCCCACGTCGATCTCCGGGGTGCCAAACTCCGCGGACTCGGCGGCCACGGCCAGGTCACACGCCAGCACCAGGCCCAGCCCTCCGGCCAGCGCGTGCCCGTTTACCCGCGCCACCGTGGGCTTGCGGCAACCCTGGAGGCGCGTGAGCAGCGCCGCATAGGCGCGCCGGCCCTCGTGCATGCCCAGGAAGCCCCCCTCGCCCATCTGCCCCAGGTCTCCGCCCGCGCAGAACACCTTCTCCCCGGCGCCGGTGAGCACCAACACCCGGGCCTCGGGGTCGGCCTCGGCCCGGGAGATGGCCTCCATCAGCTCCTGGACCACCGAGGCGGACAGGGCGTTGCGCGCCCGGGGCCGGTCGATGGTTACGAGCGCTTGGCGACCTTGGGTCGCGTAGCGGACTTCTCGCGTTCCTTCTTCCATGACACCTCCGAGACGGCCTCCTGCGTGAGCACGCCCTGCAGGAAGGAGCTCGCGATCTGCTGCTTGGCCTGCTCCAGCTTGTCCGAATCCTTGGTGTCCACCACGCCCATGACGAGCGAGGTGAAGCCCATCTCGATGGTGCCGAAGAGCAGCATCGCCGACAGGCGAGGGTCCACGTCCTCGCGCAGCTCGCCCGCGGCCTGGGCCCGCACGAGCATGTCCGAGCACAGCTTGAGGGTGTCGGAGAAGGCGGTCTGCCGGTTCACCCGGCCCACGGGGCTACGCGCCACCTCGACCACCAGCACCTTGACCGCCCGGGGATCCACCCGGAAGGCCTCGAACACCACGTCGGTGATGCGCTGGAGCTTCTGCGCCAGCGTCCCCTCACCCTCGGAGATCGCCTGCACGCGCGTGAAGAAGCCGCTCCAACACGCATCGAAGACGGTCTCGAGCAGCTCGTCCTTGTTCTTGAAGTAGTGGTAGACGAGCCCGTAGGCCACGCCCGCCTCTTTCGCCACGTCCGCGATGCGGCACCCGTGGTAGCCCTTGCGAGCGAACACATCGATGGCGGCACGAAGGATGGTGCGGCGTCGGTCTCCCTCGCGCGCACCCGCCTCGGCCGTCTTGCTGCTCTGCTGCTGGCTCAACTCGCCCTCCGCGACCGACTGACTCGGAAATCAGCCGCGGAGGACGGTACGGACGGCGAGGCCGCCGGTCAATGGCCTTGCGCGTTACTCCACCTGGCCCTTGATGGTCGGAGCGCTCACCAGCACCTGGTGGCCGCCCTCCTGGGAGGCCGTGTAGAGGCAGGAAGCGTTGACCTCGAAGGGGATCATCGGCACGAACTTGGGCTGGTCACCCTGGGGATCGTGCGTGTCGCGGAACAGGTAGCGCTCCACGTTGAAGGCCGGGTAGGTGAAGGCCACGCCCTTGGGCAGGTTCTCCACGACGACCGGGCCGATGGCGCCGCCCGAGCAGCCGTCGCCGCCCTCGTTCTGGGCGATGCGGTTGTACCAGGGGTCGGCCAGGAGGAACGTGGAGCCGGCGGCCTGGAAGTGCAGGATGGTGACGAGCGCGCCCGGCACGGGGTCCAGCTGGCGCACCACGGGGGTGGGGTTGATCGGGCTCTCGGTGCGGTCGGTCGGGTGCGGCCAGCCCGTCCACAGCAGGCGCTCCTGTACCCAGATGAGGGTGCTGGAGTCGAACACGCCGTTCTTGCCGTCCCAGCGGGTGTTGCCGTTGGTGTCCACGAAGCGCTCGTTCACGTCCCAGGTGCCGTTGTCGTTGTTGTCGACGAAGGGCTCGGTCAGGTCGATGAACGGCTCGCCGGGATCGTACTGGCCGTTGTTGTTGTTGTCGTCGTAGCCCTCCTCGCCCGTGGTGACGGCGATCATCGCCACCAGGTTGTCACGCGGGTTGTTCACGCGGTTGGGGCGCAGCGGGTCCACGCGCCGGGGCTCCGGGCGGTTCTCCTGCGGGTTGATGGGGATGCCGTAGTCGCGGATCGGGTTCTCCGTCCAGAAGAACGGCTGCATCCACAGCGGGGCCAGGTACTCGCCGGTGTGCGTGGCGTCGTTGTTGGTCGTCCAGCTGAAGGTGCCCGGCTGCGTCTCCTCCGGCAGCGGGTAGGACGTCTTGTAGAGGATCTCCGCGTTGCCAATCACGTTGGTGACCGAGCTGGCGCTGGGCCCGATGGTGCCCGCCTCGGTGATGAAGGAGACCTGGGCGCCGGCGATGCCGTCACCGTTGCGGTCGGCCACGTGGGCGATGCAGCTCGCCTTCACGCCGGCGATCAGGTAGCGCGTCTCGTCGTAGGCGCCGATGGCGTGCAGACCGCCCGAGCCCTCGCCCGAGAACTTGCCGCACTGGAAGGTGAACTGCTCGGCGTTGGCGGCAGCGCCCGCGAAGCTCACGGCCGGGCTGAGGGCCACCTTGTCGCCCGCGGTGGCGACCACCACCACCGAGGCCACGCGGCCCGTGGCGGTGATCTGCGTGGAGGCGACACCATCACCCACATTGGTGATGGCTTCCTTGGGGTTGAGCAACACCCCCGGAACCTCCGACTGCAGCCTGAAAATAACCGTGGTCCCCGCCTGGGGGATGCCGCGGCTGTCGACCGCCCGGAAGCGCACCGTGGTGATCTCTCCCAGCTTCGGCTGAAGGGGAGATTGATCCACGAACTCCAGCGTTGCGGGGGCCGGGGGCTCGCACGCCATAAGAAGGGCGCTCGCGAGCACCACACATGAGGCCAGACCCAGACGCATCAGAGGTCACTCCTTAAAAGAAAGGGAACAGGGCCGTGCGTCGGGGATGACGCCCAGCCAACAATTCCCCATCTTCCAGGGCTGCCCTGCGTCCAGTCAAGGACAGGCCACGGCGCCGCGGTGCTTGTAAGCGGGCCCGCGGCGCCGATCTTAGGCAGGCGTCCCGTTGAACATCACCCGGGCGACACCGAGCAGACGGTCTACATCCCGCGCCGTCAGGCCTCGCGCACGCGCGAAATCCGACAGCGGCCGGAGCAGATCCTCGGTCTGGGCGAGGGACTGCTCCGTACCTGCGAACAGCTCACCCAGGCTTACGCCCAGGGCATTGGAGAGAGCGGCGAGCGTCTCCACGTGGGCGACGCGCTCCCCTCGCTCGATCATTGAAAGAAACGACACACTGATTTGAGCCCGTTCCGCAAGCTCTTCCTGAGTCCAACGCTCCGGCCGCTGCGTGCGAAGCTCGCGGATGCGCTGGCCGATACGTTTTCCGAGTTCCGACACGAAGATATCGCCCTCCTGGCGAGATAATTGGCTTGAGACAACCACTGGGGGCATCTCGGGATTCCTCTGTCCGTCAACTTCTAGGACCCGAAAGCTCCGACCCCGGCCACACTGAGGTTGAGCCCAAAGTCAGGACGACTCTGGCCTCTGCGCAGCGTGGCCACACCCTCGATACGCCAGCAGTCACACGCCGGACCGTACGACACCCCCAGCACCTGCTGGGCCAGTGGCGACTGCATCTGAGCGAGTGGCTGCACCAGCGCCTCGTACCGCAGACCGAGCCCGATTCCGAGCGACATTCGCACGCCCGTCACGAGCAACTGAGCACGGGCCTGGCTTTCAGCCGCTGGACCAACCAGGGCGTCAATCCCTCGGCGGAGTCGATCCGAACCCTCTGCCAACAGGTCGTCATAACGGACATAGAGCGCCTCCCCTTCCCCATTATCAATCCATGTATCGAGGCTGAACTGGGCGATCTTGGAGGTATTGGGATCGAAGCGTGCCAGGGCTCCGGCATTGAAGACACCGGCACTGGCGTTGAGACGGGCATAGGTGTCCCGAAGGACGGGTCCTTCCTGCCCCGCTGGGGAACGCGCGCCGAAGGTAGGAGCGTGACGCGTCAGGTCGAATCCCTGACCCAAGCGAAGGCGCAACACCTCGCTCCGCTGGTCTCCCCTTTTGACTTCGAGGGCCTGGCTCACCTCTACCACCGCGTGGAGGAAGCCTTGCCCTCGTCCATCGGGTCCCACGGGGACCGCGGAGTCGATCTCGTCATAGATCTGCGGCGCGCGATCGGGCGAGGCGCCAGGCGAGGGTACCCCTCCCCACACCCCCGGGACGTACCGCAGCTGCACGGAGGGGATGAGGGTATGGCGATACCCCGTGGTGCGAGGCTGGTAGGTGCGCGCCAGCTCCGAGTCCACCATGAGGTCCACCAGCGGATAGCCGCGCTGCGCGAAGCGCCCGGAGACCTCGCCGAGATAGAGGTCCTGCCGGAGCGCCAGCGAAGGGGTCATCCGCACGAACGGCCCCAGCCCGAAGGAGGTGGACAGGCGGGGTGAGAAGTCGAGGCGGTTGCGGGCCTCGCGGTCCGAGGCGTCGAAAATGCCATTGGACTGGGTGGGGTCCGGCACGCCCTGCGGCAGACCGTCCGGGCCGGTGATGACCTGGGCCCGGTTGGGATCGAAGAGCCCGTCCTCGCCCTCGTCTCCAAAGGTCCGGGTCATCGGCGCCAGGCGGGCGAACTCCATGCGCAGCGCGGCCGCCCACCGGCCGGCGATCCGCCGCTCGGGCAGCGCGAAGGTGATGGAGGGCAGGCGCTGAAGCGTGATGGGACCGAGGATGGAGCGCTGTTCGGCGGGAACATCGATCGCGTCAGGCACGCGGTCATCGCGAAAGAAATGGAAACCCCAGCGGATGTCCTGGCGGAGGGACACGTCCAGCCCGGCATAGTGATCCTCGCCCCGGTGGTACACCACGCCGGTGCTGCGCAGGTACTGGGCCTCTCGGGCGACGAGGTCCGCGGTGAGATCGCGCGTGTAGAAGCCGTCCGAGACGAAGCCGGCGTCAATGCGATTGTAGAAGCCACTGCCCATCTCCTGGACGTGCTGCCAGGAGGCCTCTCCCCGTAGCCCGCGCGAAACATCGAGGGCCTGGGCATCCCCCACCCCACCCTCTCGGAAGAAGTTCCCGCTTCGGGGGTCTCGCAGCGGGTTCAAGTCATAGACGAGGCCCAGCGTCGCCCGGCCGCGGGTGCGCTCGCTGGGCACATAGCGGAACTCGTTGAGCAGGCGCGGCCCGCGCAGGCCGTTGAAGCGGGGCTCCCGGCGGGTAACGGCCTCGGAGAGCCTGTGGTCCTCCTGACCGCCGCCCGTGTAGTAGCCGGGGGTGAAGGTGAGGTCGTAGCTGCGCCCCAGGGTGAGGAAGACGGGCTGTTCGATGCCAAAGCCGCTGAGCCCGGAGGAGGTGGGGCGCGGCACGAGCAGGCCGGAGCGCCGCTCGGCCAGGGGCAGGTACAGCCAGGGCAGCGCGAACACGGGCACCGAGTGGACGTAGACGACCGGCCAGGTGAGCACGGCGCGCTCGCCCATGACCACCGAGGCCTCGTTGGCCTCCACGCGCCAGCTGGGCTCACCGGGGCCGCACTCGCACGGGGTGAAGGCCAGGTCATCCACCACGAAGCCGTTGGGTCCGGTGCGCTTGATGCGCGTGCCGCTGATGAGCACGGGCGTCTCGCCCATCTGCCGGAGCTGCTCGGGGGTCTCCGCGCTGCGCAGCGCCTCCTCGGTGACGCCGCGCTTCTGCATGAAGAGGCCACCCTTGACGTTGGCCTCGTTGGACTTCATGTCCACGTCGACTTCGTCCGCCACCGCGGCGAACAGGCCGCTGACGAACATCACCTTGCCGGCGGCCCGGGCCTTCTGCGCGCCCTGGTCGTACGTGACTTCATCCGCGCGCAGCACCACCTCGGCGGTGCGCAGTTCGGTATGGCCCCGGGCGGTGAGCAGCTGTTGGTCCGGCTCGTAGACGACGTAGTCGGCCGCCAGCTCGACCGTCTCGCCGGTGGGCAACTGGATCTGCGTGGCCAGGGGGATCTGCGCCGAGACGAGCAGCGCAACGGTCACCGGGAGGAGCATCATGTCCCTTGCGTCTCAGCGGCGGCGAGCGCGCCGGAGCGGGCACCCGGCTCAGGGACGAGGCGGGCGGGGGAAGTCCAGGGAGATGGTGTTGCCCTCCTGGCGCGTCTGCACGGGCACATCCGCCTTGAGCTTGATGGACACGCGCACGGAGCGGTCCGGCCCCACGGTGGGGTCCACGCGAGCCACGGCGGTATCGAAGAAGGACGTGTCGAGCGCACGGGTGTTGTTGCCCTTGCCGATCTGCGTGTTCTCCAGCTCGAGGACGATCTCGTTGCGGCCCTCGGAGACTTTGTAGCGCACCGGCTCGCTGGTGCGAATGTAAACGCGAGAGGCACCCGCCTGCTGCTGGAAGCCGACGATCTCCAGCGTCTTGCGGCGGACAGAGATGCTCGCCTCCGCGGAGGACGGAGCGCTCACGGGCTCCTCGCGGCGCGACGGGGGCGCGACGTTGGCCACGCGCGTGGCCTCCCGGCGGTTGCGCTCATCCACCACGGCCAGCCGTGCCGCCTCGGCCTCGGCGGCCCTGCGGCGCTTCTCCTCGGCCTCGGCGTCCTTCTTGGCCTCGGCCGTGGCACGCGCCTCGTCCTCCCGGCGCCTCTTCTCCTCGGCGGCGGCCACGCGGCGGGCCTCGACTTCGTCCGCCTTGCGCTGCCGCGCCTCTTCCTCCTGGCGCTTCTTCTCCTCGGCAACGGCCAAGCGGCGGGCCTCGGCTTCGTCCGCCTTGCGCTTCTTCTCCTCCGCCTCGGCCAGCTTCTTGGCCTCGGCCTCGGAACGCGCCTCTTCTTCCTGGCGCTTCTTCTCCTCGGCGGCGGCCACGCGACGGGCCTCGGCCTCGTCCGCCTTGCGCTTCTTCTCCTCGGCTTCGGCCAGCTTCTTGGCCTCGAGCGTGGCGCGCGCCTCGTCCTCCTGGCGCTTCTTCTCCTCGGCGGCGGCCAGCTCTCGCGCGCGGCGCTCGCCCTCGACCTTCTGGGTCGCCTCCGCGCGCGCGGCCTCCTCCTGCTTGCGGCGCTCCTCCTCGGACAGCTTCGCCGTGGCCGCACCCTGCTCCTGGGTCTCACGCCCCGCCTGGGCCGTGGTGGCCGCCTCCGCCGCCGCCTGCTGCTGGGCGCCGCGCTCGGCCTGGGCCGCCTCAGTGGCGGCGATCTCCGTCTGCCGGGGGCTCGTGTCCGTCGGGAAGGTCTCGGTGGGCGCCTGGGCCACGCGCGTGCCCCCCGCCGGGTCCAGCACCTTCACCACCAGCACGCTGCCGGACACCTGGATGTCCGTCTCCACCTCGCGCACATAGCCGATGAGCACCCGGGCGATGGCCGAGCCCTCCGCGCCGTAGTTCGCCGTGCGCAGGCCGGTGATGAAGCCGTTGTTCACCGCCAGCTCGTCCGGCACCTGGGTGAGCACCGCCTCGGAGATGTCGATGACCAGCCGCGGCGGATCCGGCATGGTGAAGGTGGTGAAGTTCGGCTTCTTGCTGCCGGTGATCTCCACCGTGGTGCCGCTCACCTTCACCGCGGTGATGGTGTTGAGCTCCACCTTCTCCTGCGCGAGCGCGTGGAGGGGCGCCAGCAGCACCCATCCCAGCACCCACAGCGCGAGGGCCTTCATCGAAACCACGCTCCTTCTGCAGAGGGCGTGAATGTAGAGCAAGCCCGCCCTGGCTCCAATTTTCCACCCGGCGTGCCCGCCTGGCGCCTAACGGATGCGCGGCAGCACCGGCGTCCGAGCCTGGGCGCGGTGGGTCCTCGCGTACTCCATGAGGTTCTTGATGTCGTAACAGATCTGCCGGATGTCATGCCCCATCGTCAGCTCGATGTGGCTGTTGCCCTTCACCGGTCGCCACAGCAGGTACTCGCTCTTGGCGGCGCGGTACACGCTCCGGGTGGACTCGACCGAAGCCAGCGGATCCAGGTCCCCGAAGATGATGGCCATGGGGATGGCGATCTTCGAGAAGCCGCGCTTGAAGTCATAGTCGGTGCGGTAACAGACCATCTCGCCACGGCGGATCCACCGGGCGAACTGCTCCAGCACCTTGCGCGGCTCGCGCTCGCCGCCCTCGCGCAACAGCCAGCGGATGTCCTGGGCGCTGACCCGGGCGGGATTGCTCAGTCGGTTGATGCGCGCGGCGAGCCGCTCGTAGAGCGGGTGTCCCTCGGCGCGGGCGAGCTGCTTCTCGGCGTACTTCAACCACGTGTCCACGGGCACGTACTTGAACTGGGTGTCGCGGTGATCCTCCTGGGGCGCCAGCCGCTTGCCCAGCTCCTTGTTCACCACCTGGGCCCCGCGCGACAGCAGCGAGCGGCCCAGGTGCCCCAACCGACTCTGGGTGTTGAGCCCCACCAGCGTCATGTCGATGGCGCTGGCCAGCGCCGGAGCGCTCATCGCCAGCGCCTTGAGCAGGAAGAAGCCCCGCCCCAGGTCCGCCGGCGAGCCGATGGTGATGAGGCCCTCGAAGTCGTCGTGGATGCCGGCGTAGCCGTAGCCCAGCATCCCGCCCATGGAGTGCCCGCAGTAGAAGATGCGGTCGCGCCGGGTGATGCGCTTGACCCCCGAGACCGCCGCGGGCAGGTCGTAGAGGAAGTAGCTGTCGATGTCCCAGCCGTAGTCCAGGTCCGGAGGCAGCGGCCGGCGGAAGCGCGCGGCCCGCTCGCGCTGGAAGGCCACCGAGCTCTTGCCGTGCCCGCGCAGCTCCAGGATGTGGATGTCCACGCCGAAGAAGAGCAGGTTCTTCACGAACTGCCCGCTCGTCCACGCGTGCCGGTTCTGCGAGAAGCCGTGGACCAGCAGCAGCACTTCGCCGAACAGCGGCTGCGGGAAGGGCTGCTTCACCGGCCGGTAGCGCGTCATCATCAGCGACCAGCCGTCCGCCGTCTCCACCACGTACTTCGTCTTCTGATACAGCGCCCGGAAGTCGACTTCATCGACGGTAGGCATTCGCGGGCCGGGAGCCGCGGATCTCCAATCGTCCGGGAGGCGCATACCGAGAATTTACGGCTGCTGCTGCAATGCGCCAAGGTTTCGTGACAATCGGGCGCGGGCCGCTCCCACCAGGAACAGGGAGCCCGTACACAAAAGGACGTCTTCCGCTCCCGCTGTAGCCCTTGCGCCTGCCAGGGCCTCGTCCAAGGTGGCATACGCACGTGCATCCGCACACAGAGCACGCGCCTCCGCGAGGTAGCGCTCGGGGGCCAGGGAGCGCGGAGTGTCCAGAGGCGTGAGGTGGACGGAGGCACAGCGCGGGAAGAGCGCGCGCATCATCGGCGCGCGGTCCTTGTCGGCCACCACGCCAAAGACGGCGTGGATGCGGCGGCCCGGGTACAGGGCGTCCAGGGAGGCGAGCAGCACGGCCACGCCGCCAGGATTGTGGGCTCCGTCGAGCAGCACGGCTGGCCGCTCGCCCAGTTGCTCCATGCGCCCGGGCCAGCGCGCGGTGGCCAACCCCGAGATGGCGGCCTCGGGAGGCACGGCCATGCCTCGTTGGTCGAGCTGTCCGAGAACGGCGAGCGCCACCGCCGCGTTCTGCGTCTGGTGGGGTCCGCGCAGCGAGAGGGACAGGCCCCTCAAGGTCCGCTCCGGCCCTCGGTAGACGAACCCGCCCTCGGGATCAGGCTCCACATGGAAGTCCCGCCCCTCCAGCAACAGAGGCGCCCCCACCTGCCCCGCCACGCGGGAGATGGCGTCGAGGGCCTCCGGCTCCTGGCGGCTGACCACCACCGGCACGCCCGGCTTGAGGATGCCCGCCTTCTCTCCGGCGATGGCCCCCAGGGTGTGCCCCAGGTACTCCATATGATCGAAGGAGATGGGGGTGATGGCGGTAACGAGCGGCTGGGTGGCGTTGGTGGCGTCCAGGCGCCCGCCGAGCCCCGTCTCCAGCACGGCCACGTCCACGGCCTCCTGGGCGAAGTGCCAGAGCGCCACCACGGTGCCGAACTCGAAGTACGTGAGCATCCCGGAGGCGGAGGCTGCGTCCGGGCAGCGCTCCAGCACCTCGAGGATGCGGCACCCCAGCACCTCATCGGAGATGTCGGCGCCATCCACCTGGAAGCGCTCGTTGACGCGCTCCAGGTGCGGCGAGGTGTAGAGGCCCACCTTGTGCCCGGCGGCGCGCAAGGCGGAGGCGGCGAAGGCGCAGGTGCTGCCCTTGCCGTTGGTGCCCGCCACGTGGAGCACCCGGTAGCGGCGCTCCGGGTGGCCCAGGGCCTCCAAGGTCGCGTGTACCCGCTCCAGCCCCAGCTTGATGCCGGAGGGGTTCAGCCCAGCGAGGAAGGCCAGCGCCTCTTGCGGCGTGCGCGGAGGCGCCATGGCCCGAGCGCTAGCCCACCAGCCCCAGCACCTGCCCCAGCTTCGCGCGCAGATCCTTGCGCGGGACGATGGCGTCGATCATCCCGTGATCCAGGAGGAACTCGGAGCGCTGGAAGCCCTCTGGCAGCTTCTGGCGAATGGTCTGTTCAATCACGCGCGGGCCCGCGAAGCCGATGAGCGCCTTGGGCTCGGCGAGGATGATGTCGCCCAGCCACGCGAACGAGGCCGCCACGCCACCCGTGGTGGGGTGCAGCATGACGGAGATGTAGGGCTTGTTGCCGGTGCGGAAGCGGGCGATGGCCGCCGACGTCTTGGCCATCTGCATGAGGGAGAAGATGCCCTCCTGCATGCGGGCGCCGCCCGAGGCCGAGAACAGCAGGGCCGAGCACTTCAGCTCGTAGGCGCGCTCGAACACGCGCGTCACCTTCTCGCCCACCACCGAGCCCATGGAGCCGCCCATGAACTCGAACACGAAGCAGCCCACCGACACCTGGTGGCCTTCAATCCGGCCCACACCGGAGATGAAGGCGTCGTTCTCGCCCAGGTTCTTGCGCGTGGACTTCAGCCGGTCCTTGTACTTCTTCGAGTCGGAGAACCCGAGCGGATCCAACGGCTCCAGCTCCTTGTCGAACTCCTCGAAGCTGTCGGGATCCAGCAGGCCCGCGAGGCGCGAGCGCGCCGTCCACGGGAGGTGGTGGTCGCAGTGCGGACACACCATCAAGTTCTTCTCGAGCTCCTGCCGGTAGATGATCTCGTCACAGCTCTCGCACTTGGCCCACAGGCCCTGCATGCGAGAAGGCTGCTCCTCGGCGGGCTCCTGACGGGTGGCAATACGGGGCTTTTTGGAGAACCAGGCCATGGGGGCGCGGGGTTAGTCCGGCTCGCCCCGGCCGTCAACCCCTACCCTCAAAACTCGAAGGTGTCGCCCAGCTCCAGGATGTTCACTGGCAGTTCAGCCAGCTCGCGCTTGAGCTGGCTCACGAAGGCCGGCTTGAGGTGGTAGAGCAGCACATCCGTGCCGTTGCGCTCGAACTTGGTCAGCTCCGACTGGAGCGTGCGGGGCGTAAGGTGCCCAGACAGGTCCGCCAGCTGCTGCAACGCGTTCGGGAAGCTCGTCTCCAGCAGCAGCGCCTTGAGGTTCTTGGCCTGGTTGAGCGCCTTCCAGAGCTTTTCCGTGGGGCCCGTGTCACCGCTCATGGCCAGGGAGGACTGGCCGTTGGAGACGATGAACGCGCAGGACTCCACCGGGTGGCTGACGGGGATCGACTGCACCGTGTAGCGGCCCACCTGGAAGGTGCTGCCGGCGCGGAACGCCTTGATGCGCAGCACCGGGTCCTTCTTGGTGGGAATGCGGGTGAAGTCCGGCCACAGCGCGTTGTTGAACATGTACTCGCGCAGGGAGCGGGCACACTCGCGCGAGGCGTGAATGGTGACGGGCGTGTCACGCCGGCCGATCACCAGGTCGGCCAGCAGGGGCAGGTCCTTGACGTGGTCGAAGTGGCTGTGGCCGACGAGAATGTCGTCCACCTTACAGAGCTGCTCCAGCGTGAGGGTACTCGTGAGCGCGCCCGCGTCGAGCGCGAGCACGTCATCCACGAGGAAGCATGTGGTCCGACACGAGGGCAGCTCGCCGCCGTGACAGCCGAGGACGTGCAGCTTCACACTAGAGGTCTCCGAACTTCCACTTCATCTCCAGGTACTGGAGGAAATCGTGCAGCCGGGCCGTGTCATACACGGTCAGTCTGTCACCGCTGCGCTCGATGAGACCGGCTCGCTCCAGCCGATCGAGCATGTGGCGGATGGCGGGCTCTCCCACGCCGATCTGCCGAGGCAGCTCGCGCACGGGGAAGTCCACCTCGATGCCCTCTTCCATGGGCCGGCCGCGCGCCTGGCAGAACTGGAGCACCTGATGCACCACGCGGCTGGCGGGGTCGGCCAGCAGCAGATTCTCGATCTGGGCGTCCGCCTCGGAGAGCCGCTCGGCCAGCTTCTTGATCATCCGGACGGCGATCTCGGAGTTGCCGCGGATCATCGCCTCGAACGTCTTCGGGTCGATGACCAGGAGCTTGGCGTCCTCGGTGACCGCGGCGGTGGCATTGCGCGGCTTGTTGGAGATGATGGCCATCTCCCCGAAGAACTCGCCCGGCCCCAGCACCGCGAGCACCTTCTCCACATCCCGGACCTTCTTGGAAATGGAGATACGGCCCGCCTGGACGACGAACATGTCCTTGCCAGGCTCGCCCTCCTGGAAGAGGACCGTGCCCTTGGGGAACTCCTTGCCGAAACGCTGAAAGAGGGTTTCCTCGGCGCCCATCTGAATTCCGAGTCAAGCAGCCCCCATCCCCCGGGTCAAATTTCGCGGGGCCGAAATATCGAGGGTGAGGGCCTACTTCGTGGTCGCGGTGAACACCCCATCCCATTCCGGGCCAGGGCGCTTCCAGCGCAGGGTGTTGAGTTCCTCCAGGTAGCGGAGGCTGGGGCCGTCCTCGGGCCAGAGGGTGAGCACCTCGCGGAAGGAGGCCTCGGCGGCGGTGAAGTCCCGGCCGATGAAGTGCGCCACCCCCGCCTCGAAGACCTGGATGGCCCGGGCGTTGATGCCGGTGGGCCGCCCCAGCGCGCGCAACTCATAGATGTCAGTCACTGCGCTTTTGCCCACCACGCGCACCACGCCCAGGCGGCGGGCGGTGACGTGGCCCTGAACCTGGGCGTAGGTGCCCGCGGAGATGATGATCCGGGTGTCATACGTCTTGTTGAGGCCCTCCAGGCGGGAGCCCAGGTTCACCGCGTCGCCCATCACCGTGTAGTTGAAGCGGTTGGCGGTGCCCATGTGGCCCACGTTCATGGGCCCGCTGTTGATGCCCACGCCGATGTCCACCTCGGGCAGGCCGGCCTTGCGCCAGCGCCCGCGCATCTCTCCGAGGCGCTCCAGGAAGCCCAGGGCGGCGCTACAGGCCCGTAGCGCGTGGTCGGGCTGATCCACCGGCGCGCCCCAAAAGGCCATGATGGCGTCGCCGATGTACTTGTCGAGCGTGCCCCCGTTCTCGAAGACGACGTCGGTCATCGGCGTGAGGTACTCGTTGACGAAGCCGACGAGCTGCTCGGGCGACAGGCTCTCGGAGAGCGTGGTGAAGCCGCGGATGTCGGAGAAGAGGACGGTGAGCTCCTTGCGCTCGCCGCCGAGCTTGAGCTTCTCGGGGTGCTCGATCACCTGCTCCATCACGCTGGCGTCCAGGTAGTGCTGGAAGGTCTCGCGCAGCCGCTGCTTCTCCGCGTCCACGGAGAAGTAGCCGAGGAAGACGACACCGAACACCGAGGCGACGAGGCTCAACAGCGGCAGCACCGTGGCCACCTGAATGCCTCGGGAGAAGAGGAGCTGATCCACCGCGAGCCAGCCGGCGCCCAACAACACCATGGCGCCCAGCTTCCAGGCGAAGCGGACCCGGGGCAGCAGGCGGGCGAGCAGCAGGGCCGCGCCGAGCATGAAGAGCATCTCCAGCGGCAGCGCGGCGAGGGGCCGGGTGAGGAAGTCCTGGGAGAGGATGTTGGAGAGGAAGGCGGCGTGGACGTAGACGCCGGGCTCCAGCTCGCTGAAGGGGGTAACGCGCTGGTCGAAGTTGCCCACCAGCGTCACGCCCACCAGCACCGCCTTGCCTCGCACCGCCGCCGGGTCGAAGCGCCCCTCCACCACGTCTGACAGGCTCAGCGTGGGGAACACCTTCGCCGGGCCCGGGTAGTTGACGGGGATGAACGGATCATTGATGGGCACGGGCACATAGAGGGGCAGCAGCGATCCGTCCGGGCGGCGCAGACGGGCGCCGGTGAGCTGGCGCAGGTCGGCGTCGTACTCCGGCTGCACCTCCGCGCCGAAGTAGGCCGCCGCGGTCTGGAGCTCCAGCATGGGCAGCAGCCCGCGCGGCCCCTCCAAGAGGGCGAACACCGGCACGCGGCGCACGGCGCCGTCGAAGTCCGGGGCGAAGTTGAAGTGGCCCAGGCGCTTGCCGGCCTGGACGAACGCCGGCAGCGGCACCTGGATGGAGTGGCCGCGCCAGACGCGCAGCGTGTCAGGGTCCACCTCGTGGAGGGAGCCCGGCACGCTCCCGGGAAACTGACGCACCAGGTGGCCTGCGAGCATCGGCTCCCGCTCCTGGGCCTGGAGGGCGAACTGCTCCAGGTCCGTGTCGGGGTAGACGATGACGCCCTGGACGACCTGGGGAGTGCGCGCCAGAGCGGCGGCGAGCGCGGCGTCTCCGCTGTCCACGCTGCGGCCCTTCAGCTCCTCTCGGAGCGCCAGGAGCGCGGGAGACGGCTCGGACGTCTGCGCGAGCGCGCTGTCGAGCGTCTCCAGCGCATCCGCAAATGCATCGGCGCGCTCGTCGCGCACCTCATCAGTGAAGGTCATGTCCAGGCCGACAGCGCCCACCCCGGCCTCGCGGAGCTGATCAAGGGCGCGGGCCACGTGCTGGCGCGGCCACGGCCAGCGGCCAAAGTCCTGGACGCTCTTCTCGTCCACGGCCACCACCACTACGTCCGGGTGGGGCGGGCGCACGCCTCGAATCCGGAACTGCAGGTCCGTGGCGCGTCCCTCGAAGATGTGCAGGCTACGGAGGATGACATTGTCCCCCGAGCCGCTGCCCACCTGGAGACCGACGGAGGGCGAGCGCTCCACCCAGGCATGCAAGGCGCAGAACAGGGAGGCGAGCCCGAGGGCGAGCACCTCGAAGCGATGGCGGGAAAGGAACGTTTTCATCCGGCGGGGAGGGCATGGTAGCCGCAAACGCGACACCCGCGCTTCGGGGGCCGAGACAAGGGCGGGGGCTTGCCGGTAGAAGGCCGCCCGTGACGACCTACAAGCAGGCGGGAGTGGACATCGACGCGGGGGATGCCTTCGTCGAGCGGATCAAGCCCTACGCGGCGCGCACGGTCCGGCCGGAGGTGGTGGCCGGCGTGGGTGGCTTTGGCGGCCTGTTCGCCCTGCCGCCGGGCAAGTACCGCGAGCCGGTGCTGGTGGCGGGGACGGACGGGGTAGGCACGAAGCTGAAGGTGGCCTTCCTCGCGGGGCGGCACGACACGGTGGGCGTGGACCTGGTGGCCATGTCGGTGAACGACATCCTCACCTGTGGTGCCGAGCCCCTGTTCTTCCTGGACTACTTCGCCACCTCGCGGCTGGAGGTGGACGCGGCCTCCGAGGTGGTCAAGGGCATCGCCCTGGGCTGCGAGCAGGCCGGGTGTACGCTGCTGGGCGGCGAGACGGCGGAGATGCCGGGCTTCTACTCGCGGGGCGAGTACGATCTGGCCGGCTTCTGCGTGGGCGTGGTGGAGCGCTCGGAGCTCATCGATGGGCGGACCATCGCCCCGGGGGATGTGCTCATCGGCCTGCCCTCCTCGGGGCTGCACTCCAACGGCTACTCGCTGGCGCGCAAGGTGCTGCTGGATGACCGGAAGCTGTCGCTGACGGAGAAACCCGAGGGCCTGGACCGGCCGCTGGCGGACGCGCTGCTGGAGCCCACGCGCATCTACGTGCGGGACATGCAGGCGCTGATGAAGGCGGTGAAGGTGAAGGGCATGGCGCACATCACCGGCAGCGGGATTCCGGGCAACCTGCCGCGCTGCCTGCCGGATGGGACGCGCGCGGTGCTGAGCGAGAAGACGTGGACGAAGCCTCCCATCTTCGAGCTCATCGCCCGGCTGGGCGGAGTGGCACGCGACGAGATGTTCTCCACCTTCAACATGGGCCTGGGACTCATCGCGGTGGTGGCGAAAGAGGACGTGGCGCAGGCGCTGAGCACGCTGAACGCGAGGGGCGTGAAGGCCACGGAGGTGGGGCGCGTGGAGCAGGGCCAGGGCGAGGCCACGGCGGTCATCGAGCCATGAGCGCGGCGCGACGGGCCCGGCTGGGAGTGCTCGTCTCGGGCAGTGGCAGCAACCTGCAGGCGCTGCTGGATGCGTGCGCGCAGGCGGACTTCCCGGCGGAGGTGGCCTGCGTCGTGTCCAACGTGCCCACTGCGTTCGGGCTGGAGCGGGCGCGCAAGGCGGGCGTAAGCGCGGTGGCGCTGGACCACAAGGCCTTCGGCTCGCGGGCCGACTTCGAGCGGGCGCTGGGAGAGACGCTGCGCGCTTCGGGCGTGGAGTGGGTGTGCCTGGCGGGCTTCATGCGCCTGCTGAGCGCGGACTTCCTGGCGGGCTTTCCGGGGCGGGTGCTGAACATCCACCCTGCCCTGCTGCCGGCGTTCCCGGGGCTGCACGCACAGCGTCAGGCGCTGGAGCGCGGGGTGAAGATCACCGGGTGTACGGTCCACTTCGTGGACGCGGGCACGGACACGGGCCCGATCATCGCGCAGGCGGCGGTGCCGGTGCTGCCGGATGACACCGAGGCGAGCCTGAGCGCGCGGATCCTCGCGGAGGAGCACCGGCTGTACCCGTTGGCCGTGCGGCTGGCGGTGACGGGCAAGGTGACGCTGGAGGGCACGCGCACGCGGGTGGACGCGCAAGCCGCAGTGGGAGATCAGAGCCTCCGCAGCCCGGGAGCCCCCAAATGACGCGAGAGGAACGGCTGGCGGCCCTGCGCGAGGCCCGGGTGGTACTGGTGAGCGCCTGTCTGCTGGGCGAGGCGTGCCGGTACGACGGCAAGTCCAAGGGCTCGAGCCGGGTGATGCAGGCGCTGGAGGGCAAGGAGGTCGTGCCCGTATGCCCGGAGACGGGGGCTGGGCTGGGCATCCCCCGTCCGGCGGTGGTGCTCAGCGGCGGCACGGGCGAGGCGGTGCTGGCGGGCCGGGCGCGTGCGGTGGTAGCCGGTACGGGCGAGGACCGGACGGAGGCGTTCCGGCGCGGCGCGGAGCTGGCGCTGGAGGCGGCGCGACGCTTCGGAGCAACGGTGGCGGTGCTCAAGGAGCGCAGCCCTTCATGCGGCAGCCAGGGCACCCACGTGGATGACAAGGTGGTGGCGGGACGAGGCGTGACCGCCGCCCTGCTCCACGCCGAGGGGCTCATCATCCTTAGTGACGAGGAGTTGAGCCCGCCGTAAGGCAACGGCTGTTCGAAAATGTCGGGACTTTTGAGGCGCAAAACCCCCGACATTTCCGAACAGGCACGCCCAAGGCAGCGGCTCTGGACCGGCTGCCTTGCCATGCACCCAGGCGAGCGAGGAGCCTCCCGGGCACTTCCCGGTCCCATCCGGCAACCAGACGCGGTAAGCCAGGGCCATGACCGCGCCTTCTCCTCTGCTCGCCGCCATCTTCGACATGGACGGGACTCTCGTCGACAACATGCGTTTCCACTCCGAGGCGTGGGTCGCCCTCTCCCAGCGCCTGGGCCTCAACGCCACCGCCGAGCGGTTCGAGCGCGAGTTCGCCGGCAAGAAGAACGAGGAGATCCTCCCGATCCTCCTCGGCCGCCCCTTGGCCGCGGAGGAGCTGGCCCAGCTGGCGGAGGAGAAGGAGACCCACTACCGGGCGCTCTACAAGCCGCATCTGGCGCTCATTCGTGGGGCCGAGGCGTTCCTGGGCCGGATCCGCGAGACGGAGATCCGCCTCGCCGTGGCCACCGCCGCGCCTAGCGGCAACCGCACGCTGGTGCTCGATGGGCTCGGCATCCGCTCGATCTTCCGGCGGGTCGTCGGCGCCGAGGAGGTGACCCGGGGCAAGCCCGCGCCGGACATCTTCCTCGCGGCGGCGCGCTCACTCGAGGTGGAGCCCGCGATGTGCGTGGTCTTCGAGGACGCGGTGAACGGCATCCTCGCGGCGCGCGCGGCTGGCATGTTCGCGGTGGGCATCACCTCAACGACACCCGCCGAGGTGCTGCGCGAGGCCGGCGCTCACTGGACGGCCCCGGACTTCGCCTCACTGCCTCCGGACCTCGAGGCCCGGCTCTTCGGGGCAAGCCCTCACGCCCCCGGGCGCCCCTGAGTCCATCACGCGGAAGCGGGGATCTTGATCCCCAGGGATGCCGCCTTCTTCACGGCGGCATTCGCGAGGTCCTGCTGCTCCTTGCACAGCTCTGCCTTGGTTGCCGCACAGTCCTTCGCGGCATCCCCCGCCTCGTTCAGCTCGAACGCGCGCTGCGTCCTCCGTCGACGCAGCCCCACGTCACACCGAGAATGAGCCCACTCCATCCTCCGGAGGATCCCCCCATGCTGGAACTCCGCACGGCTCGCCTTCTGCTCCGTCCCTTCCACACGAGTGACGAAGAGGCGCTCTTCCACCTCTGGAACGAGCCGCAGGTGCGCCGCTACCTCTGGGATGATCAGCCCGTCGCCCGTGAGGTCGTCCGGGAGCAGGTCACCGTGAGCGAGCAGGACTTCCGAGAGCGGGGCTTCGGGGAGTTCGGTCTCTTCCTGGCCGAGCGTCCGGGAGCGCTCATGGGCTTCTGCGGGCTCCGCTGCATCGACGGTGGCGAGGACGTCGAGTTGCTCTACGGCCTCCTGCCCGCCTTCTGGGGCCGGGGGCTGGCGACCGAGGCGGCCCAGGCCGTGCTCCGCTTCGCCTTCGAGCAGGTGGGACTGCGGGAACTCTGGGCAGGGGCCGACTTCGGCAACACCGCTTCCCTGCGCTGCCTCCACCGCCTGGGGATGACCGACGCGGGCGTGCGGCGCGTAGGGCCCGAGCAGCTTCCCGCCCAGTACTATCGCCTGCGGAGGCTGGACTTCGCCGCGAGTGCGGGGGCCTGAGACAGCTCCGACCTGCCCTCCTCCTATCCGACACCCCTCATCAGAAAGACGCCAGAAGCGGGGACGTTGTGTAGTGTGCGAGGCGCATGGCGACGCAAGCAGCCAGACTCCAGGTTCCCTCCGGTCCCTCCCGGCACGTCTACGACGTGATCGTCATGGGCAGCCAGGTCGGTGGGGCGCTCGCGGCCGCGCTCCTGGCCAAGCGCAGCCACCGGGTGCTGCTCATTGATCACGACGGCACGGGCACCGGCTACGAGCACGGCGGCTTCGTGCTGCCCTACGTCCCCTCCATTGCCCCGGGCCTCAAGACGATGCCCGTGGTGGAGGAGGCGTTCACCGAGCTGGGCATCACCACCACGGTGCAGCGCGCCCTGCGCCCCCACACCCCCGAGCTGCAGCTGATCCTCCCGCGCCACCGGGTGGACCTGCACACCGACCCCACCCGCCGCCGGGGGGAGCTGACGCGCGAGTTCGGAGAGACGGCCGAGGGCCTCTTCTCCGCGCTCACCGCCACCGCCAGCCAGCACGAGGCGAGCGATGCCTTCTTCAAGGAGCAGCCGCACCTGCCCCCCGAGGGCTTCTTCGAGACGTGGGGCCTGAAGAAGAAGATCGGCCAGCACCCGGGCCTGGAGACGCACCCCCGGCTGTCCAACAACACCCCGCCCGGAGCGCTGCTGCGCGGGCTGCTGCCCTTCCTCACCTTCCTGGACGAGCCCTCCTCGCCGCTGGCGCTCACCCGGCCCCTGTCCCAGACGCTCCAGGCGCCCCAACGCTACCCGGGCGGCAACGATGGCCTGCGCGAGCTGCTCGTCAGGCGCCTGTCCGAGCTGGGCGGCGACGTGCTCACCCGAGAGAACTCCGACAGCTACATCGTCGAGGAGCTCTCCTTTGATGGGCCCCGCTTCGCCGGAGTGAAGCTCCTGCGCTCGGACGTGCTCTACCGGGCCTCGTGCCTGGTGGCGGCCACGGACTCGGGGGCGATCCGGCGGCTGATCAAGGACCGCAAGCGGCACCGCGGCCTGCTGGAGCAACTGGACTCTTCCTCCACCAAGTCCATCCTCTTCGCGGTGAACTGGGTGGTGCCGGTGGAAGCCCTGCCCCGAGGCATGGGCGAGTTGCTCCTGGTGGAGACCGGAGACAAGGAGCTGCAGCCGCTCATGGTCCAGGTACACCCGGCCCGCACGCCCAGTGGCAAGGAGGACGAGTCGCTGCGCGTGGTGTGCGCCGGAGCCTTCGTGCCCGCCAGCGTGCGCGAGCTGGGCGAGGAGCACATGCAGGCCCTGGCCCACCGCATCGATGAGCAGCTCGACGCGCTGATGCCCTTCACCAAGCAGAAGCGGGTGCTGCGCTCGGCCCCTTACCTGGACGCCGGGGAGGTTCGCGGCAGCCGGCTGATGCCCCATCCGCTCTACTCCTTCGAGGCGGAAGCCTTCCTGGGGATCACGGGGTTGAAGCAGCGCACGCCGGCGAAGAACATCCTCCTCGCCGGCCGCGAGGTGCTGCCCGGCCTGGGGCTGGAGGGCGAGCTCCTTTCAGGGATGCGCGCCGCGCGGCTCGTGCAGGAGATGCTCAAGAAGAAGAATCCCCTCAAGGGATAGCGGCGGATCGGCTGGATTTTCGGGTGATTTCTGGTAGGTTCCGCCGCTCTTTTCGGGCCTAGGACTACATCGCCCCTGTTTTCAAGGAGTTAGCTGTCATGGCGTGGAAGTGTGACATCTGTGGGAAGAGGCCGCTGGTGGGCAACAACGTCTCCCACGCGAACAACAAGACCAAGCGTCGGACCCTGCCGAACCTCCAGAAGGTTCGGGCCAACGTCGAGGGCCGCACGGAGCGCGTTCTGGCCTGCACCCGCTGCATCAAAGCGGGCAAGGTGGTGAAGGCCGCTTAGCCGCGGGCGCTCGAGGGTGGGAAAGTCGCGTCCGAGCTCGCTCGCGCTCCCGCCCACCGAGCGGCTTCACCCCCTGGCGGATGATCTGGATCTCCTCTCCATCGAGGCGATCGTCCGTCGGTTGCATCAAGAAGACCTGGCGGCTGTCCGAGCGGTCCGTACCGCGCTGCCTTCCCTGGCGGAAGCGGCACGGGCCGTAGCGGATGCGTTGCGGGTCGGAGGCCGGCTGCTCTACGTGGGCGCCGGCACCAGTGGGCGACTCGGAGTGCTCGACGCGAGCGAGTGCCCCCCCACCTTTGGCACCCCACCCTCTCGAGTCCAAGCCCACATCGCCGGAGGCCGCCGGGCGCTGACCCGCGCCGTGGAGGGCGCGGAGGATGATCAATCCGCCGGAGCCAAGGCGGTGCGCCGCTTCCGGGCCGGGCCCAAGGACGTGGTGTGCGGCATCTCCGCCAGCGCGTCCACGCCCTACGTGCTCGGAGCGTTGGAGGAGGCGCGGAAGCGTGGGGCGCGGACGGTGCTCGTCTGCTGCAACCCGCCTGGAGAGCGTGCGCGGGCGGAAATCCTGATCCTGGCGCCGACGGGGCCCGAGCTGGTGGCGGGCTCCACCCGCTTGAAGGCGGGCACGGCCACCAAGCTGATCCTCAACGCGCTGACCACGGCGGCCTTCGTGTCCCTGGGCAAGGTGTACCGGGGGCGGATGGTGGACGTGCGGCCTGCGAACGCGAAGCTCCAGGCCCGCGCGGCGCGGATGGTGGCGGAGCTGACGGAGCTGCCCGCCCCCGAGGCGCGCCGGCTGCTGGAGGCGGCGGAGGGCTCGGTGAAGGTGGCGGTCGCGATGCACTTCACGGGGTTGGGGCCGAAGGAGGTCCGCGGGAAGCTGAGGACCCAGACCCTGCGCACCCTGGTCAATGCCAGGAAGCCAGGGGCCCGAAGGAATGCCCCCTCGCGCAAACGTTCCCAGCGAGCGTGAGACACAGCGCATACACTCCGGAGCATGAGCCGGCGTCCCATCAAAGCTGATCCCAGTCGCTCGCGCCTGTGCGTAGGGCTGCTCTCCGGAACGAGCGTGGACGCGGTCGAAGCGGTGCTCTGTCAAATCGAAGAGACGGGCGCGCAGGCACAGCTCAAGCTCGTGGCCCACCTCTCGCGCCCCTTCCCGCCAGACTTCATCCAGCGCGTCCTCTCCGTCAGCGACCCGCGCACCTTGTGCGAGCTCAACTTCGAGCTGGGCGAGCGCTTCGCCGAGGCGGCCCTGGCGGTCATCGCCCACGCGGGCCTGCGCCCCGGAGACGTGGACATCATCGGCTCGCATGGGCAGACGGTGGCGCACCTGCCCTCGAGCCTCTCGGCCACCCCCTCCACGCTGCAGATCGGCGAGGCCTCCGTCATCGCCGAGCGCACGGGCATCCCCGTGGTGAGCGATTTCCGCACACGGGACATGGCCGCGGGAGGGCAAGGCGCGCCGCTGGTCCCCTACTTCGACTGGGTGGTGTTCCGAAAGCCTGGGGCGGTGCGGGCGTTCCAGAACATCGGCGGCATCGCCAACGTGAGCGTGGTGGGAGACCGGCTGGACGACATCCTCGCCTTCGACACCGGGCCGGGGAACATGGTGCTGGACGGGTTGGCGCGCCGCATCACCCAGGGTCAGCTCCAGTGTGACTTGGACGGGCAACTGTCCCGGCAGGGCACGGTCATCCCCTCCATCCTGGCGGAGCTGCTCACCCACCCATTCTTCGCGCTGCCACCGCCGCGCAGCGCCGGCCGCGAGGGCTTCGGCGAGGCGCTGGTGACATGGCTGTGGGAGCAGCCCCGGAACAAGCCCGAGGACCTCATCACCACGGCGCTGGCCTTCACGGTGGAGGCCACGGCCCGGGCCTACGAGGCCTATGTGCTGCCCCGGTACGGGTCCTTGGAGGCGGTGTACGTCTCTGGAGGTGGAAGCCGCAACCCGACGCTGATGGAGCGGTTCTCGGCGCGGCTGGCCCCGCTGCCGGTGAGAACGTTGGACGCCCTAGGTTTCCCGGAAGGTGCCAAAGAGGCGGCCTGTTTCGCCCTACTGGCGGCCGAGCACCTGGTGGGGACCCCCACCAATGTGCCGTCGGCGACTGGCGCAAGGCGCCGAGTCGTTCTAGGTAAGCTTACACCGTGAGCAGCGTGAACCTGTTGGCCCGCGAAGTGGCCGCCAAAATCGTCTTTTACGGACCGGGGTTGTCGGGCAAGACGACGACCCTCCGGAAGATCTACGAGACGGTCCGACCGGCGCACCGCGGCGAGATGATGTCCATCGCCACCGAGGGAGATCGGACGCTCTTCTTCGACTTCCTGCCGGTGAAGGTGGAGCGGGTGAACGACTGCTCCGTGCGGCTGGCGCTCTACACCGTGCCCGGGCAGGTCTTCTACAACGCCACGCGCAAGCTGGTGCTGCAGGGGGCCGACGGCGTGGTGTTCGTGGCGGACTCGCAGCCGGAGGCGTTGGACTCCAACCGCGAGTCCTTCCAGAACCTGGAGGAGAACCTGCTCGAGCAGGGCATCCGCCTGGACCGCTTCCCGCTGGTGATCCAGTGGAACAAGCGGGACATCGAGAACGTACTGCCAGTGGAGCAACTCCGCGCTGCGATCAACACGCGCGGAGTGCCCGAGTTCGAGACGGCGGCCACCAGCGGCCGGGGCGTGCTGGACGCGCTCAAGGCCATCACCCGGCTGGTCATCAAGGATCTGCGGGCCAAGCGCATCGTCCCCGCGCCTCGCCCCACGCCGACGCCGGTGGCGCCAGGCGCCGGGCTGGAGGCGCAGCTGAGCCAGCACCTGCCGATGCGGCCCTCGCAGACGATGGCGGCGATCCAACCGCCCGCGATGACGCCGCGCCAGCACCCGCAGTCCGCGGTGGCGGGCGCCACGGCGATGGCGCCACGGATGGATGCAGCGGTGGCGACGCCTCCGCCCACGCCCGCGCAAGCTCCCTCCGGGCAGCGCGCGCTGGGTCCCGCGACGGCGCTGGCTCCGGGGCTGTTGTTCGACCATGCGCGCGCCGCCGAGGCGGCCTTCGCGGGCGCGCAGTACGGCACGTGCGTGACGGCCTGCATGGACGCGGTGCGCCGGGCGCTGGCCTTCGCGGGTGAGGGCTCGCTGGCGCAACAGGGCTTCCTGCTGCGCGTGGACGGCGCGGATCTGCTCCGGCTGCAGGGGCTCTCCAACAAGGTGGACGCCCTGCGGGTGGACGACGCGGCCTTCGCGCTCTACTTCCTGATGCAGGTCTTCACCCGGCTGAACGCCGTGGGGCTGCCCGAGTCGGCGTAGCCCCCTCAGCGCAGGGGCATGGTGAGCTGCACCAGGCCCATGCGCACCAGCTTCGCCAGCGTGCGCAGGGTGTCCAGCTCGCGCGCGGGCACGGCCAGCACGAGCGTGGACACGTCCCAGCTCCCGTTGACCAGCCCGGCGATCTGCCGCTCCTCGGGCTTGAGCAGCGACATGGACTCCGGGTCGTGGACCGGCACCGGCACCGCCACCGGAGGCAGCTCCCCGTAGAGCGCCGCCACGTGCTCGCGCTGCACCATGCGCGCGAACTCGCGCACCCGCCGGTCCGCGGGGTCACTCGCCAGCAGCGAGGCGCAGATGATGCCCGCCGAGTCGTACTGCCCCTCGCGCACCAGCACCGCGCCCTTCTCCAGCATCTCCGCCACCGGATCGGCCTCCACCTGCGGAGCGCCCTCCACCTCCACCAGCTTCAGGCGCAGCAGGTCGAAGACGCGCCGGGTGACCGAGGAGCGCGACACACCCATGGACAGCCGCAGCCGCCCCAGGTTCTGCGGGGTGGCGCACAGCGTGAGGATGGCCCGGTGCAACAGCGGCTGGCTCGCGCTCGGCGGCCCCAGGGCGCGCACGCTCATGGCGTCGATGGGCAGGGCCTGGTCCACGTCCCCGTGCTCGTCCACCCAGCGCAAGGACTCGAAGAGCAGCTCGCGGATGCTCATGTCCGAGGGCACCCAGTCCTCGCCGGTGCGGTCCGCGTCCTCCGTCCAGTGGAACGAGCCCCGGCCCGCGATGGTCAGGTCCATCATCGCGCTGAACAGCTCCTCGCGACCGATCTCTCGCACCAACCGCACATCCACCCCATGCGTGGAGAAGGCCTGCTCCACATCGGGTGTGCGCTGCGTCTCATCGAAGGCCGCCAGCACGCGGCTGCCCTTGGCCAGCCGGGCCAGCTCCAGCAGCCGGGCCACGCGCTCGCGAAGCCCCCGGCTGGCGGTCGCCATGACCTGGCCGGAGAGAACGAAGATCTTTCGCTCGCCTGCCTCCCACGAGAGCTGCAACGTCCCCGTCTTGCGGGAGCCGTCCAGCCACTGCAGGAGTTCAGGAAGCGGATAACTGAAGAGGTCGCCTTGGAGGGCCATGGTGACGGGGTCCCGAAATTCAAGGATACAGTCAGAGACCGTGCGCGTCGCGCTCCTCTTCATCGATGGTGTGGGTGTAGGCCGGAAGGACCCGGCGGTGAACCCACTTGCCAGCAGGGCCCACCTGCTCTCCCATTTCGGAGACGCTCCGGGCAACCCCTTGCCCGAAGGGGGGAGCTACACCCCTGTAGACACCACCTTCGGCGTGGAGGGCCGCCCCCAGTCGGCCTCCAACCAGACGGCCATCCTCACCGGCGACCCCGCCCCGGTCCTCATCCAGGGCCACGTGCTGGGCTACCCCAACCCGCCCCTGCGCGCGCTGCTCGCCGAGCGCTCCCTGGTCAAGCGATTGGTGGCCGCCGGACGCACGGCGACCTTCGCCAACAGCTACGCGACGGCGTACCTGGACGCGCTGAAGCTGCCCCGCCGCGCCTCCGCCACGCCCCCCGAGTTCGTCCTGCCACCAGCGGCGCTGCGGCGGCTGAAGCCCTCCGCCTCCACCCTGGCCTTCGCTGCGGGAGGCGTGCCGCTGCGCACGCTGGACGACGCACGCGCGGGAGAGGGCCTCACGCATGACATCACCGGAGCGAAGGCGGGCGCCCGAGGCTTCGAGGTGCCCCAGCGCACGCCCGAGGAGGCCGCGCGTGTCTTCTGGCGGGTGGCTGAGGGCGCGGACTTCACCTTCTTCGAGCACTACCTCGCGGACGAGGCGGGCCACGCGCGGGACTTCCCGCTGGCCCTGGAGGCCCTGGACACATTCGACGCCTTCGCCCGCGCTGTGGTGGCCACACGCCCGCCGGAGGCCCGAGTGCTCATTTGTAGTGATCACGGCAACGTGGAGGATCTCTCCACGCGCAGCCACACCCTCAACCCCGTCCCCGTGCTCTACTTCGGCCCGCCGGCGCCGGAGGTGGAGGCGCTGGCCACCGTGGCGGACGTGGGCCGCACGGTGTTGCGCTGGCTGAACGTGGAGTGAGGTGCGCGTGACGGTGGGCAGGAGCCACAGGCGAGCGACGTGGGCCGCGATGCTCGCATTGCTGCTGGGGACAGGGTGTACCTTCCCCCGAGTGGCGATGTTCCAGGAGCAACAGCCGCTGGAGACGCCGGTGGGCGCCTTCCGCCTGGAGTACCCACCCCAGGACACGAAGAGCGCGGCCATGGTCCGCGAGGCCATCGAGCGGGCGAGCCCCCTGCTCACCCGCTGGGGCATGCTCCAGCAGCCCGTCACGGTGCGAATCCACCCGGATCACCGCTCCCTGGAGCGGGCGGCGCGGCGCACCGATCTGCGCTGGCTGAGGGCCTGGTCGCGCTACGACGCCGTGGACGTGCAGGCACCGGGCAGCTGGACCCCTCTGGCGGGCAGCCAGCGAGACATGGATGAACTGCTGCTCCACGAGCTGACGCACAGCCTGATGTACCAACAGGCGGCGGACGAGGGGGTGTGGCGCCAGAAGAAGATCCCCGCGTGGTTCCGCGAGGGCATGGCCTCGTTCACGGCCAACCAGGGCTACCGCTGGCCCACGCTGGAGCAGCTGGCCCGCCTCATGGCGGAGCACCCCACGTGGGAGCCTCTACTGCGGCCCGAAGAGCTGCACGCCGACCAGATGCCCGTGGCCTATGGCGCGGCCCACCACGCCTTCACCTTCCTGGTGAACCGGTACGGTGAGGACCGGGTGCGCGCGCTCCTTCAGGAGATGAGCAAGGGCCCGGACTTCCCGGTGGCCTTCACGTCGATCGTGGGGCTGCAGCCCGAGCTCTTCCTTCGGGACTTCAGCCGCTACGTCCGCCTGCGGGGCTTCAAGGGGGGGCGACTGCTACAACCCACGCAGCCTCCGCCTCCCCCGTGACGATGTTCTCTACTTCTTCGCCTCCGGCTGAGCCGCGGCCGCCGAGGGGCTGGTGAGCAGGGGCGGACGGTCCTTGCCCTCCATCGTGCGCTGCAGCTCGATCTCCTGCAGCAGCACGGCGGGCGACACGGTGGACACCGGCACGTTGCCGCTCTCCGCGCCGCAGAAGCCGTTGAAGATGCCCTGCTTGGCACCCGTGGCCAGGATGCGGTTGATCGAGGACAGCGGCGTGCCGACGATCTCCACCCCGCGCACCAGGGACTCCTTCCCGTCCCGCACATCCACCCGGTACACCATGCGCGGCACGCCCTTGAAGGCCTGGTAGCCGTAACCCGAGGTGTTGGTATTGCCCCCGGTGATGTCGCGGATGATGAGCCCGTAGGGCTTGCCCTGCCGCTTCGCCTCCTCGATCAGCATCTTCTTGAGCTGCTCGTCGCTCACCTGCTTCGAGGACTCCACGAGCAGGTTCGCCATGCGGGCCACCGGCCGACGGTTGCCCTGGCTGCGCCCGTGTCCGTTCGACTGCAGGAAGCCCTCCACCGGCTGGCGCGACAGCAGATAGCTCTTGAGCACGCCCTTCTCCACCAGCGTCACCCTCTGCCCCTTCACGCCCTCCTCATCGAAGAGGTAGTAGCCGTTGAGCGGATCACCCTTCAGCGCCCGCAGGGTCGGATCGTCGTACATGGAGATGAAGGGCGGCAGGATCTGCTTGTTCTCCTGCCCGCGGAACGTCTTGCCCTCGCGATCATCCCCCTGCCGGTGTCCCTCGAGCCGGTGCCCGATGGTCTCGTGGAAGAGCACCCCCGCCGCCTCGGGCGCCAGGATGGCAGGGCCCGTGTACGGATCGATCGCCGGCGCCTTGCGCAGCGCCAGCAGCTCCGAGATGACCTTGCCCGCCGCCTCCGCCATCTCCTTCTCGTTCGGCAGGCCCGCCTCGGTGGGCGAGTAGAAGATGCGCGCGTCATCGAGCAACTGCCCATCCTCCGCCCGTGCCACGGCGGTGATCTGCAACCCGTACAGCGTCTCCTCCGTCACGATGCGGCTGCCCTCGGTGGAGACGAAGACGCGCACCATCTTGTCGGCGGTGACTCGCACGTCCGAGTCGAAGATCTCCGGGTGGGCGTTGAACTGGGCCGACAGCTCGCGCGCCACGCGCTTCCACCGCTCGCGGTCGAACGGGAACGCCACCGGCGGCTGCACGTGCGTGCCCGGCTTCTCGCGCGAGAAGGACGGCGGGCGCTTGGGGTCCTCCACCGTGTAGACGTCCTCGCCCTTCTTCTTGAGGAACTGCACGAGCGCCGACTTGTACTTCTCGTCCGTCATCAGCCACAGCGAGGTGCGCAGCGCCACCGACGAGTCATCGATGGGGCCCTCCGGCCGGGCGAAGTAGCTGGTGCCCTTGGTGGAGACCAGGAAGTCCATCTCCTCGGGCACCGAGCTGTCGAAGTCGTACGAGCCCACGCGCACATCCACGGCGAGCTGGCGGTTGCGGTAATTGTCGTCGAGGAAGAGCGCGCCGTAGCGGGCGGAGATGACGGACTGGTCGTAGTCCTTGAGCTGGTAGCTCATGAAGTACGGCGCGTCATGGCCCTGGAGCTTGAGCTGCTGCTGGTTGCGAGTCATCTCCGCCGACATGGCCTCGAGCAGCGACTGGCGAGGGTCGGCTGGCGGCGCGGCGGCCAGGAGGACGGCGGAGGCGGTCAACAGGGGGAGGAGTCGGAGTCTCACGCGCCCACTGTATCCAAACCACCCCGCAATGCATCGAAGGTCCTCACCGCCCCACGTGGGAGCGGCGAGGACCCTCGTCTGGGAGGCTGACAGCCGGGAAGGCTAGGCCTTCGTCACCTTCTCACGGCCCGGGCCAACCATCTTCGTGGCGTTGCGCGTGTCGATGACGCACTGGGCCTTCTGCACCACCATCGCGTAGTCGATGGAGGAGTGGTCGGTGAGGATCAGCACCGCGTCGTACTCGCCGATGGTCTCCGGCGACAGCGGCACGGAGCTCATCTCGAAGTGGAAGCCGTGGCCCTTCTCCAGCTTGGGCACGTACGGATCGTGGTAGCTGACCTCGGCGCCCTTCTCATTGAGCAGCGAGATGACGCGCAGGCTCGGGCTCTCGCGCATGTCATCGATGTCCTTCTTGTAGGCCGCCCCGAGGCACAGCACCTTGGCGCCGTTCAGCGTCTTCTTGTGCTTGTTGAGCGCCTCCATGGTGCGCTGCACCACGTAGTACGGCATCTGCGTGTTCACCTCGCCGGCCAGCTCGATGAACTTGGTGTGGAACTCGTACTCGCGCGCCTTCCACGTCAGGTAGAACGGGTCGATCGGGATGCAGTGCCCGCCCAGGCCGGGGCCGGGGAAGAAGGGCATGAAGCCGAACGGCTTGGTGCTCGCCGCCTGGATGACCTCCCAGACGTCGATGTTCATCCGGTCGCAGAGCATCTTCATCTCGTTGACCATGGCGATGTTCACGCAGCGGAAGATGTTCTCCAGCAGCTTGGAGAGCTCCGCCACGCGCGTGGAGGACACCGCCACCGTCTCCTTCAGCGCGCTGGAGTACAGCGCCTGCGCCACCTCGAGGCACGCCGGGGTGAAGCCGCCGACGATCTTCGGGATGGTCTTCGTGTTGAAGCTCTTGTTGCCCGGGTCCTCGCGCTCGGGGCTGAAGGCCAGGTGGAAGTCCACGCCCGCCTTCAGGCCGTTCTTCTCCAGCAGCGGCTTGAGCACCTCCTCGGTGGTGCCCGGGTACGTGGTGGACTCCAGCACGAAGAGCTGGTTGCGCCGCACGTACGGGGCCAGCGCCTCGCCCGTCTGAATGATGTACGTCATGTCCGGCTCACGCGAGGCCGTCAGCGGCGTGGGCACGCAGATGACGATGCAGTCCATCTCCGTGGCCTTGGCGAAGTCCGTCGTCGCCTTGAGCTTGCCCTCGTTGCTGAGCTTCGCCAGCGGCTCGCTGGGGATGTGCTTGATGTAGCTCTCCCCCTTGCCGATCTTCTCGATCTTGCGCTTGTCGATGTCGAGACCCGTCACCGGGAAGCCGGCCTCCGCGAACGCCATGCCCAGCGGCAGTCCCACGTAGCCCAGCCCCACCACCCCCACCTTCGCCTCCCGCTTGCGAATCATCTCGACCAGCGGGCTCACCATCACTCGCATCTTCTTGCCCTCCCAGAGGGGCGCCGCGCCACACGGTCAGCCCCAGCCCAACCACCTTGAACTCACAGGAAAACGACAACCCACCTCAGCCACGCGGGGGGCACCAGCTGCACCCCGTAAACCACTGCCATCGCCGGCTCCACGCGCCCGTACCCTGGCGAGTACCGGGATGGCTCCAGCCGCGGTGACAACCCCACCGCGAAGAGCACCAGCGCCCGGGCCGCACCCGCCGGCCCCAGCTCCATTCCGAGCGGTTCGAAGGTGCGCGGTGCCTCCGGTACGCGCAAGGCCCTCCGCAACTCTTCTTGCGAGGGAGCCCGCATCCGCACATGGGTGTCCGGCAGGTGCAGCCGGCCCACCACGTCATGCGTCCCCGTACCCACGAGCCGATCCGTCACCGAGAGCACGCGCTCGCGCTTGTCCAGGTAGAAGGTCCGCTCCACGCCCACGGGCGCCGGCAGGCTTCGGTAGCCATCGTGCCGCACGGAGAGTCGATCCAGCTCCGGCCCGGCCTGGAACACCTCCACCCGCGCGCGCGCCGCCTCGGGCAGCGCGAAGAGGCGCTCCGGCACGATGGGTACCTGCTCCACGCCATCCAACTGGAGCGTGTTGTGCAGGGCGGTGCCGCGGAACGCGTTGCGCACGTTCGGATCCCGCGTGTACGTGCCGGTGCCGGGATCCACGATGACGGGTACGCCGCCCAGGTGCAGCTCGAAGGAGAGCTTGTCGTTGTGGTTGTGTCCGCCTACCCCGCCCTGCCCCTGAGGGCCCGCGCTGACGGTAACGACCGCCCCCGCGCCGCGCAGCACGTGGAAGCCTCCCTCGGGGAAGCACACCGAAACCGGCGGAGGTGCGGGAGGAAGCGCCTGGAAGCGCTCCAGCCCCGGCAGACCGAGCAACCAGGCTGCCTCGTCCGGGAACTCGCCCCCCGCCAGGCTCCCATCCGAGAAGAGCGCGGCACCCAGCGGCGCCAGGTAGCCATGGTCCAGGTCGGCCCTGTCCCGAAGCGGGAAGACGCGGCCCGAATCATTGTCGCCCACCTGAGGAGCCAGCCCCTGCTCCGAGCACCACGCGCGGGCGGCTCCGTACATCCGCCGCAGCCGCTCCGTGTAGCTGTCGCCCAGGGAGGTCCCCGCCCCGAGCCCCACCACATAGGCCAGGGTGAACAGCTCCACCGAGAGCCGGTGGTAGGGCGTGGAGCCCTCGAAGGAAGTGCCCTCCGCGTGTACCTGCGCCTCCATCTGCGCGCGCAGGCCGTTCACCGCGAGCGCCACCTGGCTCGGCGCGTTCGGCAGCTCCGGGAAGAGCAGGCCCACCACCAGCAGGCCCACGAAGTTGGAGACGAGGTGGTTGTTGGGAACGGCGCCCCGGTCCTCCAGGTGCGCCTCCACCCACGCGGTGTGCTCGGTGAGCGCGCTCAGCACGGGCACGAGGAACTCGGGCCGCTGCACCTCGGGCGCCTCGGCGAACATGGCCAGCGCCTGCGCCACGTTGGCCGCACGCAGCGCCACCTCCATGGGGCAGGTCCAATGCACGCCCATGCCCGTCGGGTTGGCCTGGAGGAAGTCGATCACCTGCAGCACGAAGGCCCGCGCGAACCGCGAGCGCGCCGCCTCGTCCTGCTCCACCCAGTAGCCCTGCGCGAGCGCCACCAGGCTGTCGAGCCGCCCGAGCTCCCACGCGTACTTCGGATCCGAGCCGTGCCGCTGCAGCTTCAGCTGCTCCACCGGCTCCAGCGGGAAGCGGTAGCCGCTCCACACATCCAAGGACCAGTCCACCGGCTTGCCTTCACCGAAGGCCACGCACGTACCGAAGACATTGAACTCCTGGCGGAGCGCCGTCTGTGCCCGCTCGAGCGCCCTTTCCTTCGCGCCAGGGATGGCCGCGAGCGCCTGGAGCACGGACGAACGCTGCTGAGGCTCGCACCACGCGCCGGTGTGGCGCGTCTCCAGGAACCGGCTCGCCAGCTCCGTGGCGGAGGCGGCACCATAGGCCTGCAGGATCCGCAGCTCATCCACAGGATACCGGCGGCGATAGAGCGCCTGCCGAGCCGCGCCCTGAACCCGTCGCACCGCGCTCTTTGCTACAGCGGCAGGCGCGAGACGAACCAGCGCCGTGTAGTAATCGAGAGTTCCCATCCAACCCCTTCCACCGTCCGTACTTGTGTTAGCAATCGCCCGGCCAGCGCAAACCCCTTGAAGTTGCTGGGAACGCGAGTACCGCTGCCCCAGAGGGCCGGTAAAAAGTGCTGTAGCGCGCGGACCTCATGAGAAGTTCCGTTCCCTGGCTGATGTCGCGCGGTACCTCAGGTAGGCAGTGTTGCGCCGCACTCGGTGCGTGCCCATTCCTTGGCGCGTGCGTGTCAGAGCGTTGAGCGAGCGGCGTGCCCAGGGAGTTTCCGGGGCATCGGGGGTGGAGGGGGTACTCGCGGCGGTAGCCGAGCGAGCGCTTCAGAAGGGGGCGCGGGCGGGGATGGACGCCCTCCTTCAGGAGGCGCTGCGGCTCACGGGCGCGCTGGGCATCGCCCTCCATGAGGGTCGGGACCGGGTGGCGCAGGCGGGGCTGAAGCCGCCCCCTCTCTCCAAGGCACGCGCGCTCCAAGTGATTCACGCGCCGGATCAACGGACGGCCCTGGTGGTGGTGCCGGAGCGCGGCAGTCCGGAGGAGCGGGAAGCGTTGGCGAAGTTCGCCCGCCTCGCGAGCACCCTGTTGGCTACCCAGAGACGGGAAGCGGCGGCCCAGGCTCGACAGGCACACCTGTCTCGGGAGCTGCGGCAGTTGGAGCAGGCCGTGGCGTACCGGGAACGCAACCGCTCGCGGGCCTCGCACGATCTCAGGACGCCCCTGCTCGTCATGAAGGGCTACGTGGACATGATGCGCAAGGGGATGACGGGCGAGCTCACCCCCACCATGGAGCGCTACCTGGAGCGCATCCACGGCGCGACCCAGGACATGAGCGCGCTCATCTCGCAGCGCCTCGCGGCCGGCGATGCGCCCGAGGATCTGCTCTCGCTGCTGCGCGGAGCCTTCGAGCGACTCGCGCGCACCCAGAACCTCTCCCTGCGCTCCGAGGGCGCCCCACCCGCCGTGCCGGTGCGTGGACTCCACTCCGAGCTGCTCCTGCTGACCCGGACCCTAGCCCGAAGCCTGGCCGCCACGGGGACTCCTCAGGTGGACCTCGGTATCGAGGCCCGGGAGACCGTGAAGATGTGGAGAGTGAGCCTGAGCACGACTTCGGATCAGCCGCTCCCGGCGAGGATGATGCAGCGCTTGGACGGGCTGGTTCAGAAGCTGGGCGGCACACTGGCGGTACGGCTCTCGCCTTGCCTCGAGCTGACCCTGCAACTGCCCGCGGCGATGACCTGATACACGGGCGTGGACGCACGCGCGCGGATGTTCCAATGATGTGGCCCCCGCTTTGCCGAGGCCCATCATGGAGCTGCGAATCCAGAACCTGTCCAAGCGCTATCCCAACGGGACGCAGGCGCTCGCGGACGTAACGCTCACCGTGAAGCCGGGGATGTTCGGGCTGCTGGGCCCCAACGGCGCCGGCAAGTCCACGCTGATGCGCACCCTGGCCACGCTCCAGGAGGCCGACAGCGGCAGCGCCACCCTGGGCGAGATCAACGTGCTGCGGGACAAGGACGCGGTCCGCCAGGTGCTGGGCTACCTGCCCCAGGACTTCGGCCTCTACCCGAAGGTAGCCGCCGAGGACCTGCTGGAGCACCTGGCCACCCTCAAGGGCATCCGGAACGCGAAGGAGCGCAAGCAGGTGGTCGCGGCGCTCTTGCAGCAGACCAACCTCCACGCCGCGCGCAAGAAGCCGCTGGGCAGCTTCTCGGGCGGCATGCGCCAGCGCTTCGGCATCGCCCAGGCGCTCCTGGGCAACCCGCGCCTGCTCATCGTGGACGAACCCACCGCGGGCTTGGATCCCGAGGAGCGCGTGCGCTTCCACAACCTGCTGTCGGAGATCGGCCGCGACGTCATCGTCATCCTCTCCACGCACATCGTCTCGGATGTCCACGAGCTGTGCGCGCAGATGGCGGTGATGAACGGGGGCCGGGTGCTACTCACCGGTGAGCCCCAGGCCGTCATCTCCCAGTTGTCCGGCCGCATCTGGCGGCGCTTCGTGGAGAAGGCGGAGCTGCCCACGCTCCAATCCCAGTATCAGATCATCTCCACGCGGCTGGTGACGGGGCGCACCCGCGTCCACGTCTACAGCGAGAGCGCGCCGGGCGCGGGCTTCGAGCCGGTGGAGCCAGATCTCGAGGACGCCTACTTCGCCACCATCAAGGGCCACGTGCGGGACGCGCCGGCCCCCTCGCTCCAGGCCCAGGGCTGAGGAGGCACGCCATGCTCGCCATCGCCCTCTTCGAGCTGCGTCGCCGGCTGGGGATGCTGTCCACCTGGGTCTACTTCGGCGTCTACCTGGCGCTCGGCTTCATCACGATGAACGCGGCGGGTGGCGCCTGGGAGGGCGTCGTCTTCAGCGCGGGAGGCGGCGGCAAGGTGCTCGCCAACTCGCCCCACTCGCTCGGGATGATGATGGCCTTCCTGGGCTACACCGGCGTCATCATCACCGGCGCGATGATGGGGCAGGCCGTCTACCAGGACTTCGCCGCGGGCACCCATACCCTCTTCTTCACCACGCCCATCTCCAAGGCCCAGTATCTCTTCGGCCGCTTCCTGGGGGCCTTCCTCGTCCTGCTCGTCATCTTCAGCAGCCTGGGACTGGGCGCCTTCGTGGGCAGCCACATGCCCTGGCTCCAGAAGCATCTGGTGGGGCCCACCCTGCCCGCCGCCTACCTGCGGCCGTACCTGCTGAGCGTGCTGCCCAACCTGATCATCACCGGCTCGCTCTTCTTCGCGCTGGCCACGCTCACCCGGCGCATCCTCCCCGTCTACGTCGCCAGCGTGGTGCTCTTCATCGGCTACCTCGTCGGCAGCAACCTGCTGGCCGAGCTGGACACCAAGTGGATCGCCGCGCTGGTGGATCCCTTCGGCCTGTCCGCGCAAGGCTTCGCGAGCGAGTACTGGACGGTGGCCGAGAAGAACACGCAGCTCCTGCCCCTGGAGGGCTGGTTCCTCGTCAACCGGCTCGTGTGGCTGGCCATCGGCATGGGCGCCCTCGCCTTCACCTACCTGCGCTTCCAGCGCACCCATGCCCTGGATCTGAAGGGCGCGAAGGAGCAGACGCCCCGCGAGGCCGAGACCGCCACGGCCGTTCTCGTGCCACCACCCGCCACCCGGGACTTCCGGTCCACCACCTTCCTGGGGCTGCTGCCCCGACTGGCGTGGCTCGATCTGAAGGAGACGGTGAAGAACGTCTACTTCGTGGTGATGGTGCTCGCGGGCGTGCTCTTCGTCCTCATCAGCTCGCGCGCGCTGGGGAGCATCTACGGCACGAACACCTGGCCGGTGACGTACATGGTGCTGGAGCTGGTGGGCGGCACCTTCTCCCTCTTCCACGTCATCATCATCACCTTCTACTCGGGCGAGCTCATCTGGCGGGAGCGCGACGCGCACATGAGCGGGTTGATGGACACGCTGCCCACTCCCGGCTGGCTGCCCTATGTCACCAAGCTGCTGGCGCTGATGGGCGTGCAGGTGCTGCTCACCTTCGTGGTGCTCGCCTGCGGCATGCTCGTCCAGCTCACGCGGGGCTACACCCAGTTCGAACTGGGGCTCTATCTGCAAGAGCTGTTCGGCATGCGGCTGCTGGACCTGTGGCTGTTGTGCGTGCTCGCCGTGTTCATCCACGTGGTGGTCAACCACAAGTACCTGGGGCACTTCGTCATGGTGCTCTACCTGATGGTGAGCACCTTCGCCGCGCAGCTCGGCTTCGAGCACAACCTGTACCGGTTCGGCGGCACGCCTCCGTATACGTACTCGGACATGAACGGCTATGGGCCGTTCCTCCGGCCGTTCTACTGGTTCCAGGGGTACTGGGCGCTGACAGCCGTGGTGCTCGCGCTGGTGGCGCACCTGGGCTGGGTGCGCGGTACGGAGGAGGGCCGGCGCTCGCGGCTCCTGAGCGTGCGGGCGCGCCTGTCCCACCCAGTGCGCTTCGGACTGGCGCTGTCGCTGCTCGCCTTGGCCCTGGTGGGTACCTACATCTTCCACAACACCAACCGCCTCAACCGCTTCACCACCGAGCGCGAGGAGCAGGAGGAGCTCGCCGAGTACGAGCGAAAGTACAAGGCCCTCGAAAAGGAGCCTCAGCCGCGCATCGTCGCGGTGAAGGTACAGACGGACCTCTACCCCCAGGAGGCCCGCGTCCACTTCCAGGGTACCTACGGCCTGGAGAACCGCTCAGGCCAGCCGGTGAAAGCCATCTACGTGGCGCTCCCCGCCACCAAGGAGCTCACCGTGAAGCGACTCTCGGTGGCAGGCATGGAGGCGCCGAGCGAGCAGGACGCGAAGCACGGCCTCTCCACCTACCGCCTGTCCGAGCCGCTACCGCCGGGCGCGAAGGCGGAGCTGCACTTCGACCTCGAATACACCTCGCGTGGCTTCAAGAACGACGCTCAGAACACCGAGGTGGTGGAGAACGGCAGCTTCCTCAACAGCAACCTGCTGCCACACCTGGGCTACTCGGAAGGCGCCGAGCTCAGCGATGAGGACATCCGCAAGCGCATGGGCCTGCCCCACAAGGAGCGCATGGCGGACGTGAACGACCTGAACGCCCGGATGAACACGTACATCACCTCGGACTCGGACTGGGTGACGTTCGAGGCCACGGTGAGCACCAGCCCTGATCAGATCGCGCTGGCGCCCGGCTACCTGGAGCGGGAGTGGACCGAAGGGGGGCGGCGCTACTTCCACTACAAGATGGACCGCCCCATCCTGAACTTCTACTCGTTCCTCTCCGCGCGCTGGCAGGTGCGGCGCGACAAGTGGAACGACGTGGCCATCGAGGTCTATTACCACCCCGGCCACGAGTACAACGTGGAGCGGATGGTGGACGCGGTGAAGGCCTCGCTGGACTACTACACGCAGGCCTTCAGCCCATACCAGCACCGGCAGGTGCGCATCCTCGAGTTCCCCCGCTACGCCACCTTCGCCCAGTCGTTCCCCAACACCATCCCCTACTCGGAGAGCATCGGCTTCATCGCGCGGGTGGACCCGGACGATCCGGAGGACGTGGACTACCCCTACTACGTCACGGCGCACGAGGTGGCGCACCAGTGGTGGGCGCACCAGGTCATCGGTGGCAACGTGCAGGGCGCCACGCTCCTGTCGGAGACGCTGTCGCAGTACTCGGCCCTCATGGTGATGAAGCGCAAGTACGGCGCCGAGCGCATGGGCCGCTTCCTCCGCCATGAGCTGGACCGGTACCTGCGCAGCCGTGCCATCGAGCGCAACAAGGAGATGCCCCTGGCGCGCGTCGAGAACCAGGCGTACGTCCACTACAACAAGGGCAGCCTGGTGATGTACGCGCTGCAGGACTACGTCGGCGAGGACAAGGTGAACCAGGCGCTCGCGGCCTTCCTCAAGAAGACGGCGTACCAGCAGCCGCCCTTCACCCACTCGCCCGAGCTGATCGCCGAGCTGCGCGCGGTGACGCCCGAGCACCTGCGCTACCTCATCGAGGATCTCTTCGAGCGCATCACCCTCTACGAGAACCGAGCCGTCACGGCCACCTCCACCGCGCGGCCGGACGGCAAGTTCGAGGTGAAGCTCACGGCCAAGGCGCGCAAGGTGGAGGCCAATGGCCTGGGCGAGGAGAAGGACCTCTCGCTCGACGACTGGGTGGACGTGGGCGTGCTCGACAAGGACGGCAAGCCGCTCTACCTGGAGCGGCACCGCGTGCAGGCCCAGGACGTGAGCTTCACCGTGGTGGTGGACCAGCAGCCCTTCAAGGCCGGGCTGGATCCGCTCTACAAGCTCATCGACCGCAAGCCGGACGACAACACGGTGCGGGTGGAGGCGCTCTGACTCCGAGCGCCTCGGCTCAGCGCGAGGGCAGGAGCTGCCGGACGAGCTCGAGCAGCTTGCCGCGCTCCACCTCGCGCTTGACGATGTAGCCGTCCGCGCCGGCCTCGAGGCCCTCGGCCCGCTCCTCGGGGCTGTCGAGCGAGGTGACGAGGATGATGGGCGTGCGCTGCAGCGTCGGGTGGGACTTGATGCGTCGCGCCAGCCCCACGCCGTCCAGCCGCGGCATCTGCCAGTCGCTGACCACGAGCTGGCAGGGCGTCCGCTCCAGCACGCTCCAGGCCTCCTCGCCGTCGGCGGCGGTGACCACCGGGTAGCCGGCGATCTCCAGCAGCGACTTCATCGCGAAGCGGGTGGTGAGCGCGTCGTCGCACACGAGGATGCGCGGGCGGCGCACCTCGCTGCCCGTGCCAATCCCGCGCGTGCTGGGCGAGGCGGCGCGCAGCAGCTCCGGCGCGTTGAGCACGGGCACCAGGCGACCGTCATCCAGCACGGCGGCGCCCGCCAGATGCGACACGGCGCGCAGGTGCTGGCCGAGCGAGCGGACGACGATCTCCTGCTGACCCGTCACCTCGTCGATGGCGTACACCACGCGCTCGGTGCCGAGCGCCAGCAGCATCACCGGCTGCATCCGCCCGTTCTCCAGCGCCAGCGGCAGCCGGGGCAGGCCAATGGCCTCCGAGAGCGAGAGGAAGGTGAGCTGCTCGCCATCCACGCGCGCCACGACACGCCCGGCCACCGTGCCCACATCCTCTGGCGCCAGCCGGAACACGCGCTCGACGACGTCGGAGGCGATGGCGACCACCGTGGTGCCCACGCGAACCAGCAGCCCCAGCGCGGAGGCGAGCGTGAGCGGCAGGTCGATGGTGAAGCGCGTGCCCTGCCCTTCCGTGTAGCCGATATCGACCGCGCCCTGGAGGCGCTGCGCCGTGGCCAGCACCACGTCCAGGCCCACGCCGCGTCCAGAGGTAGCCGTCACCTCGTCACGGGTGGAGAAGCCGGGCTGGAAGATGAGCCGCGCCGCCTGGGCGTCGGTGAGCTTGGCGGCGGACTCGGCCGTCAGCAGGCCGCGCTTGATGGCGGTGGCGCGCACCTTGGCGGGAGACAGACCGCTACCGTCATCCTCCACCACCACGGCGATGCGCGTGCCACGGGCCTCCACGCGGACCCAGAGCCGGCCCACCTCGGACTTGCCCGCCTCGCGACGCGCCTCTGGCGACTCGATGCCATGGTCGATGGCATTGCGCACCAGGTGCAGCAGCGGATCCTTCAGGGCGTCCAGGATGCGCCGGTCCAGCCGCACATCACCGCCGGTGACGTAGAGCTCCACTTGCTTGTCCAGGCGCGAGCTCACCTCGCGCACGGTGCGCCGCAGCGGCTCGAGCACCTGGCTGGAGGGCACCATGCGCAGGTCACGCAGGTCGTCGCGCACCACCTGGGCTACTAGGTTGAGCTGCTCGCCCTCGCGGGTGGAGTCCTTCAGGAGTTCCACCAGCTTCTTCTGCATGCCGCGCAGGCCCGTCACTCCGGTGCGCAGGGACTCCAGCGCGGGGCTGCCTCCCGCCAGCGACAGCTGGGACGAGGAGCGCTCCAGGTTCACGATCGCGTCGTGGGTATTCTCGAGCAGATCCCTCAGGGACTCGGTGCGGCGCGCCTGCTGCGAGCGCCCCGCGATGAGGTGCTCCACCTGGAGCCCTAGCGACTCCAGCGTCTTCACCGAGACGCGGATGGCGTGGTCCACGCCCTTGTCCGCGCCCTTGGAAGCGCTCGAGGCCGAATTCGAGGCCGAACCCGCCTCGGAAGTCGCCTTCAGCGCCTTGGCGGCCTGCTTCACCGGAGACGGAGGCGGCTCGGCGTGCGCCTTGGGCTCCGGGGGCGCCGCGGGAGCCTCGGGCTCGGCGGCGGCGAGCATGAGCCGCATGTCGACGAGGATGGCGGACAGGTCCGAGGCGGCGATGCTCGCCACGTCCCCCGGCTCCTCCATCTTCGCGAAGCCCACCGCCGTCAGCTCCGCGAGCGGAACGACGCGGGCCTCCTTCGCGGACTCGGCCCCGGTCTTCAGCGAGCGCGCCAGCGCCACCGCCGCGCGCACCGTGCCGGCCCGGTCCTCCACGTTCGGAGAGACGAGGCGGATCAGCGAGGCCTCCAGCTTGTCCAGGGCCTCCAGCGCCTCCTTTCGGAAGCGCTCGGCCCCAGCGCGAGGCGCGGCCTGGGCCGTCTCGCCCCAGCGCAGCGCCGTCACCAGCTTCGCCAGGTCCTCGATTCCGGGCTCCTCGCCCGCGTCCCCGCGCGTCAGCGCTCTCTCGATGGCGTCCAGCCCGGTGAGGGTCGCCCCTACCACCTGGCGCGGCAGCTGGTCCTCGCTGCGGAAGCGCGCCAGCCCATCCTCGATGGCGTGGACGATCTCTTCGATCTCCGAGAGGCCCAGACTCGCCGCGGAGCCCTTCAGGCTGTGTACCAGCCGCTTGAGCGAAGGGAGCAGATCCGGATCGCGTCCGGTCGGATCCTCCTCCAACCCCATCAACTTCGAACCGATGGCCTGGATCTGCTCACGCGTCTCCGCGGAGAAGATCGGCCAGATGCTGCGGAGCACCTGCGGATCCATGCGCCGTGCCTACCCTCTCCTCTCGGCGGCGGGGATGCCGAGCTGCACCACGTCGAGCACCGTCAACCGGTCCGGCGTGAGAAACTGGAAGGGGCCCGGCGGCGGCTGCGAGAGCGAGGAGCGCAACAGCTCCTGGCGCCCATCCACCATCTCCGCCGCGATGCCGAAGGCCTCTCCCGCCACGTCCACCACCACCACCTTGCTCAGGTCGGACATGCCGCCGCCCTCCAGCCCCAGCAGCTGGCGGAGGTCCAGCACCGGCACCACCCGAGACCGGGAGACGAGCGCACCCAGCACATGCCGCGGCGCGCCCGGCAGCCCGCAGAGGCCACGCGACTCCAGCACGTGGTCCACCTGCTCGATGGGGACCGCATAGCGCTCGCCGCCCACGTGGAAGGCGAGCACCGTGAGTACCGCGGGGCGCACCTCCTCACGCGAGCCCGCGAGCGCCTGGGCACGTGCGGACAGCACGGCCTTGCGCTTCTCCGGAGTCACCTGGGCGTCTTCAATCAGCGCCTTCGCCTCGTCGAGGCGGCGCATGAGCCCGGAGTAGTCGATCTCCACCTTCTCTTCGGTACCGGACATCTGGCGTGCTCAGCGCCCCGTCGGGCTCTTGGCGGGCAGCTTCAGCAGCTCGCGCACCCGCTCGCGCAGCTCGTCCACCGAGACGGGCTTGTTGAGGAACGCGCTGGCGCCCACCATCCGTCCCCGCTGCCGGCTCGCCTCATCCTTGAGCGAGGTCAGCAGCAGGAAGGGCGTGCTGTGCAGCGAGGGGTCGCCCCTCACCGCCGCGCACAACGCGAAGCCGTCCATCTCCGGCATCTGCACGTCGGAGATGATGAGATCCGGCTTGAGTTCACGGGCCTTCGCCAACCCCTGGACGCCGTTGCCCGCGTCGAAGAATTGAAGCCCCCAGCCCATCAAGTACACCTGCAGCAGGTTGGTGATCGTCTTCGTGTCCTCGACGATCAACACCTTCATCGGGCTGCGCGATCCGGCCAAGTTCATAGCTGATACCTACCTACGAGCTCCGAGAAACGCTTCGATAGATTCGTGAGATTGCCCGCGACCTGTTCAATCTGGCGGGTGCCGCTGACGGTATCCGTCATCGCCGAGGATAGCTCGCTCATTGCGGTGGCGATCTGCTCAACACCAATCGTCTGCTGCCGGGTGTTGCCCGCAATCTGCCGCGCGGCGGCCGAGGACTCGCGGATGACCTCCGCCAGCCCGAGGATGGCGGAGCCAGCGCTCTGCGCCAGCGCCATGGCCGCCGAGGCACGGCGGCTGCCCTCGTCCGTGGCGGCCACGGCCGCCTTGGTGCCCTTCTGCACCTCGCCCAGCAGGGCGCGCACCTGGTTGGCGGCCACCTTGGACTGCTCGGCCAGGGCGCGCATCTCCATGGCCACCACCGCGAAGCCGCGGCCGTGGTCCCCCGCCTTGGCCGCCTCGATGGCGGCGTTGAGGGCCAGCAGGTTGGACTGCTCGGCCACGTCGCGCACCGTGGTGATGATGTCGCTGATCTGCAGGGCGCGCTCGTTGAGCTCGGCGATGGCCACCGCGATGGCTCGCACCTGCTCGCCGAGCTTCTCCATGCCGGCCACGCTCTCGGACACCACCTTCTGGCCTTCGGTGGACAGGGCCTCGGAGCGCTGGGTGCCGCTGATCACCGAGTCGGCGTAGGTGGTCGCCTGCTTCGACGTCTGGGCGATCTCGGCCACCGTGGTGCTCGTCTCGTTGATGGCGGAGGCCTGCTCGTGCGCCATGGCCGACTGCTGGGTGGAGGTGGTCAGCGCGCTGGTCGCCTCGCGCTCGATGTCCGCCGCGGCGCTGCGCAGGTCCGTCAGCAGGTGCGTCACCGTGGCCGCCATCTTGGCGAAGCTGCGCGCCAACTCGCTGATCTCGTCACTGCCCCGCGCGTCGATCTGCTGGCGAAGGTCTCCCGCGGCGATGCCCGCCGCCGCATGCGCCAGCCGCTCCAGCGGCACCGTCAACAGCCGGGACACCTGGAACGCGGCGGCCAGGCACACCGCGAGCACCAGCAGGGACAGGCCCAGCGCCTGCCACGCCACGCTTCGGACGGCCGAGGTGAGCGAGTCGAGCTTGATGCCCACCTGCACCGTGCCCACCCGGACCGGCTCGCCCGCGGGCACCGTCTTCTGGGGGTCGACCGGATCGACGCCCCCGCGCCAAGCGAAGAAGATGGGCTCGGAGTTCTCCAGCGCCTGCAGGTGGCCGATGCGCACGTCCCGGCTCTCGGTGCCGTCCTTCGGCGGCGCGGCCACGGGGTCCGCCTTGGCGAACTCCTCGTCGGCCGCCTGCGCCAGCACCACGTCATTGCGGTCGCGCACCACGACGTACGCCACCTCGGGCATGGTGCGCCGCGTGGCGTCGACCGCGTGCTGCAGGCTGGCCTTCTCGTTGCCGACCGTCGCGGCCGCCAGATTGGTCGCCAGCTGGAGGCTCACCACCTTGGCGCGCGTGGCCAGCTCGCTGCGCAGCGCCCCACGCATCTGGATGGAGAACACCACGCTCAAGATGGCCGCCACCAGGGCGCCGGTCAGGCCCGTGATGAAGAGGATCTTGGTGCGCAGGCTGAGCCGTCCCACCGCTTCCTGCCCCGGTACGGACAGCTTGATGCCTTGGACTTCCACGTTACCTCCCAACTCTCGCGGGCATGCGCCTTACGACGCCCCCTGCCATCCAGACCGGCCCCTGGCCGCGAGGGCCTGCCGCAAACCGCCCGCCGTCACCGTCTCGACTCCCCTCAAGGGGTGGTCATCATCCAACCCGTCCAACGCCCGAAGCGCATTCTGCCGCGCCCGATCCGCATCCTCTCGCCGATTCAGCCGCGTATAGAGCGTCATCAGCGTAGCGTGGCCCAGCGCCATCTGCGGATCCAGATACAGTGCCTTTCGCACCGCATCCACTGCCCCGTTCAAGTCTCCGCGCGCCTCGGCCACCATCGCCAACAACAGGTAGGCCTCTGGAACGAGCTTGCGCGCGGCCTCCTTCGCCATCAGTTCGGCGTGATCGTACTTGCCTTCCCGAGCGGCGGCGAGAGCCTGACGCAGCGCATCATCCGGCGTGAGCGCGGCCGGCGGAGGGGCAGGCGAGCCCGGAGGCGGTGCCACCACGGCTGCCTGGGCGGACGACAGCGCGGTCACGGACGCGGGGATGGGGCCGGTGATGGGCTTGGAGACGGGGCCGGTGATGGGCTTGGAAACGGGGCCGGTGATGGGCTTGGAGATAGGGCCAGTGATGGGCCCGGAACCCGAGCGCGGCGTGGACACCGTGGCGCTCACCGGCGGCAGGGAGGAGCCGGAGGTGGGAGGCGTGGCGAGCTTGGCGAAGGCCGCCAGCGGCGAGGCCGGCGGCGCCATGGGCGGCGGTGCCACGGGCTGCGGCACCGGCGGCGGCGTCATCTTCGGGGCGTACGACATCAGCCGGCGCACCTGATCCAGCTTGGGACGCCGCGAACCGGACCGGTCGCCGTCGGAGGGCTTGTGGCGCGGCAGGCGGAGTATGGGCGTGCCCTGCACCTCGATGACCTCGAGGCCCATGTTGTTGGTGAGGGGCACCTCCGCGGGGGACAGGAAGAGCAGCCCGCCGGGCTTGAGGGCGCCCAGGAGCTTCACCAGCACCAGGCGCACCACCTCTTGAGGGAAGTAGATGAGAACGTTGCGGCAGAAGACGGCGTCCTGCTCGGACACCGGAGCCGAGTCCATCATCAGGTTGTGCTGCTGGAATTCCACCGGCTTGCAGGCCTGGGGGCTGACCGTCACCACCTCGCCCTGGACGGACAGGAAGCGCCGCTCCATGGCCGGCTCGATGCGCCGCACGGACCAGGAGTTGTAGGAGGCGGCGCGCGCCCGCTGCAGCGCCCGGGAGGAGATGTCGGTGGCCGTCACCTTGATGTTGTCGAGTGACAGCCCCGCCGCGATCAGCGTCATCGAGATGCTGTAGGGCTCCTCGCCCGTCGCGCAGCCAGCGCTCCAGACGCGGAAGGGGCCGCTGTGCAGGCAGGCCTCGCGGGCCAGCTCGTGCAGGTGCTCGGGGTGGCGGAAGAAGTACGTCTCGCCGATGACGGCGTACTCCACGAAGGAGGCGACCACCGACGGCTCCTTGGCCAGGAGCTGCTTGAGGAACGCCTGTGCATCCATCTTGCGCGCATCGGCGGCGCGCAGCAGTGCCGTGCTCAGCGAGCGGCGAACGCTGGTTGCCAGCGTCAGCCCACTCGCCTCGCGCAGCACGCTCTCGACCTTGCTGAGCGTGGCTTCATCGAGTTCTTCGACTCGCTCCACCTCGCTCACGTCCCCTCCGGGATCGCGAGCAGGGCGGAGGTGCGCAGCAAGGGGCGCAGACTGCCCTCTTGCGTGCGGCACAGGCCCGCCATCAAGCCCGTGGTGTCCCATGGAGAGCGGGCTTCCGCCTCGGTCCCACCATCGACCAGCAGCGGTGCCTCGACGATGTCACGCACGTGGTCCACCAGCAGCGCCACCGTACGGGTGCCGTTGCAGACCACGAGGTGCGCATCCAGCCCTGGATCACGGCGCGCCCCCAGCAGGGCCGCCAGGTCCAGTACGACGGCTGTCACGCCGCGATAGGTGAAGACGCCCGCCAGATGTGGGGGAGCGCCCACCAGGGGTTGCAGTTCGACCAGTCGGACCACTTCCTGCACCACTTCGGAGGGCAGCAACACGTGAGTGTCCGCCACCTCGAGGGTGAGAAAGAGGCCCGGTAGGCGCTGCTCGACCGACATGGTGGCGAGCTCACGCCGCAACCGTGTCAGTTCATTCTCCAGGCTGATCAGCCGTTGCTGGACTGATGCGCGCCGCGCCTGGGCTTCCGCCGGGTTTGTTGGAATTTCGGCCATCGGGGAGATCCACCCGGCGCACACGCTCGGGCAGGTGCAGAACGTAATCTGTCGGACGGAGGACCGTCAATGCGGGCTTCAGCGCCAGGATGCTTCCTTGCCTGGCCTGGGGGTACAGGTCCGACCTGCTACGGTGGGCCCTTGCCCTCATCGCATGAGGACGGGGGATTGTGGTTTGATACGAGCGCTGGGCCACCGTGGATGGAGGCGTAATGTCGTTTGCAGGCAGGGGGCATGAATGATCAAGAGTGACTCCCCGACCCCCGGAGCGCCGGGAACCCCTGGAGTGGACCCACTCATCGGCCGGACGCTCAATGGCCGCTTCAGCATCACCGAGCCTATCGGTGTGGGCGGCATGGGCAAGGTGTACCGCGCCATGCAGGCGCCGCTGGATCGCGTGGTGGCCCTCAAGGTCCTCAACCCGAGCTACTCCAGCACGAAGGATCCGGGCTTCCAACAGCGCTTCCTGCGCGAGGCCTCGCTCACGTCCAAGCTCCGCCACCCCAACACGGTGACGGTCATCGACTATGGGCAGACCGAGGACAACATCTTCTACATCGCGATGGAGTACCTGGAGGGTAGGACCCTCGCGCAGGTGCTCGCCCAGACGGGGCCACTGCCCTGGAGCCGGGTCATCAACATCGCGCAACAGGTCTGTCGCTCGCTGCGCGAGGCGCACAGCCTGGGCATCGTCCACCGCGACCTGAAGCCGGCCAACATCATCCTGCTCAACGAGTCCGATCAGGATCTGGTGAAGGTGCTCGACTTCGGCCTGGTGAAGTCCATCGCGCCGGTGACCGAGGGCGAGGGGCAGCTCAGCCCGGAGATCACCCAGAGCGGCACCTTCCTGGGTTCGCCGCAGTACATGGCGCCCGAGCAGGCGCGCAACGTGGCCGACCCCCGCAGCGACATCTACTCGCTGGGCGTGGTGCTCTACCAGATGCTGCAGGGGCGCCCGCCGTTCATCGCGCGAGACCACCTCGAGCTCATCTTCTCCCACTGCAAGGAGCCACCCCCGCCCTTCAACTCGCTGCGGCCGTACCTGCCGGTGCCCGCGGAGATCGAAGCGGTGGTGATGCGCTGCCTGGAGAAGGAGCCCGCGCGCCGCTTCCAGTCGATGGACGAATTGCTGGAGGCGATGCGCGGGGCCAACATGGCCGCCGGCGGCCACAGCGGCGTGTTCAAGCGCCCTGCTGGAGGCGCAACCACGGGCCCTCACCCCTCGCCCCTGTTCGCCAACACGGCGCCTCAGGACACCAACGCCTCCACCCTCGCGCTGGACATCAGCGTGGAGGTACCCGAGGCGGTGGCCAAGGCGCGCCGGCGTCGGCTGCTGGCCGTGGGGCTCGGTAGCGGCTCGGTGATCGTCGGCCTGGCGGCGGCGTTCCTCTTCCTGCGCCCCACCGCTCCGCCGCCCGAGAAGCCCGTGGCGCCCGCGACGACGGCGGTGGTCGCCCCGCCGCCCGAGAAGCCCGCCACGCCCGAGCCGCAACCCGCTCCGGCCGCGCCGCAGATGGTCCGCCTGAGGATCATGAGCGAGCCGACCGGCGCGCGCGTCTACTACAAGGGCAAGGAGCGCGGCACGACGCCGTTCGTCCTGGAGATTCCCCCAGGGCAGGACGGCACCGTCACCGCCGAGATCACCTTCGCGCTCGAGGGCTACGTGACCGAGACCGTCATCACCGGCGGCTCGGGGGACGTGGTGCTCTCGCAGAAGCTCCAGAGGCGGCGCGGCGGGGGTGGGGGTGGTGGCGGCGGTGGAGGTGGCTCGAAGGTGGAGTTCGCCGGAGGGACGGCGGACCTGGAGCCGGCCGCGGTGATGCCCACCTCGCTCTCCCCCGCCGAGCCCATCGCTCCGGCGGCCCCCGCCAACGCCCCGGCCCCGCAGCCGGCCAAGGCTCCGGAGACGGGGAGCATCGCGGCGCCCGCGACGGGGGGTAAGGTGCTCGCCGCGGCGTCGAACCAGCCCCTGCCCTACGGCGAGGGCATGAGCCGTCCGGAGCAGGTCTCGGGGAGCCGGGAGATCACCTATACCCGTGAGGCGCTCGACGCGCGGGTGCAGGGCACGATGATGGTGAAATGCACCATCACCAAGGAAGGCCGCGTGCAGAACTGCCGCGTCGTCCAGCCGCTGCCGCACATGGAGCAAGCGGTCATCACGGCCCTCCAGTCCCGCGTCTACAAGCCCATCATCTACCAGGGCCAGCCGGTGGCGGTGGACTACCTCTTCCGCATCCGGCTGGCGCTGCCCCGGCGCTGAGGAACCGCGGGCGTCTCAGGGTTCGAGGCGCCCGCGACGGGAGCGAAGGGCCCAGGCGAGCAGCAGCACTCCGGGCAGCAGCGAGCCCGGAGCCGCCGCGCAGCCGGTGCCGACGCTCTGGCTGGAGAGCTGCTTGCTCACGGTGGAGGTCTCGGTGCATTGGGTGGGCGGCAAGCCACGCGGGTACGTGTCGCAGAAGCCCGCGGCGGAGCCCGAGTCGATGATGCGCTTGTGCGTCTCCCCCGGAGGCGCGGAGGCCTCCATGGTGGACAGCGGCTCGAACACATGGTCCAGCCCGATGGCGTGACCCACCTCGTGGGTGACGGTGTTCTGGATGTCGGTGGCGACGCACTCCGGGGAGGAGAACCCCTCGCAAGGCGGCCAGCTCACGGTGGTGAAGAGGAAGCCGAAGTCTCCGAGGGGCTGGGAGGCGTTGAGCTCGATGTCCGCGTCCAGGATGACGCCATTCTTGAAGCTGAACGTGGTGGTGGTCAGCCCGATGGTCGCCCCGCCGTGATCCCAGCACGAGTAGGCGTTGCTGCAGTCATCCGCGAAGATGCACTCGTCCTCTTCGGGCACGACATCCGGGCACGACGTCTCCCGGAAGGTGATGATGTTCTTGTTGTCCGTGGCTCCCACCACATAGCCCACGGCGGGGCGGCTCACGTCCTCGCCCCGGACGAAGGTGACGTCACTGCAGGAGTCGGACAGCGCCTGCCAGGTCTCGAAGGCGGCGTCGATGGCGGCGAACTCGGTGTCGCGCGGGGTGCGCAGGCTGCCGGCGGAGTCCTGGTGGTAGCGGAACTCGCGGCTGAGCCAGTTCAGGCACAGCGGCTTGCCGGGCACCACCGTGCGCCGGTAGTTGCCCTGCGCCCCGGCGACAGGCGCCAGGAGCAGGAGCACCAGCAGACTCGGCAGGGCCCGGATCACCCTCGGCGCTCCTTGCGACGGCGGGCCCCCAGCAATAGCGCCCACCCGGCCAGAGCGGGCAGCCAGGCCTGGGCCCCAGTGCTGGCACAGCCGGTGGCCGCCTTGCGCCCCAGGAGCGAAGAGGAGCCATCGCTGTCCATGGCGTTGGGAGCGATGCAGCCCTGGCTGGCGATGCCCCTCGGGTAGGTCGTACACACGAAGTCGTGCGAGCCGGTGTCGATGCTGCGCTTGGAGATCTCCCCCGAGGGAGCCCGCGGGTTCATCGTCGAGCCCAGCGCGTTCGTGTGGTCCAGGCCCACGAGGTGGCCGATCTCGTGCGTCATGGTGTTCTGCACGTCGGTGGACACGCAGTTCAGCCCGCCGCGCGCGGTAGGACAGGAGGGGCCGTCGGCGGTCGTGAAGTAGAAGCCGAAGGAGTTCAGCTCGATGTCGGAGTCGTAGATGATGCCGGACTTCTCGTCGTACGTGGTGAGGGTGACGGCGATGGTCTGGCTGTCATTGCTCCAGCAATCGTAGAGGTTGCCGCACGTGTCCTCCTTCCAGCACGCATCGGTGGACGGGGCGATGTCCGAGCAGCGCTTGGTGCGGAAGAGCACGAGGTTGCGGTTGTCATCGGCCTTCACGTCGTAGCCAACGTCGCGGTCATCCACCAAGCCCCCCTCCTCGAAGGTGAGGTTGCCGCAGCCGGCGAAGAGCGTCTGCCAGCTCTGGAAGGAGCGGCGCACGGCATCGAACTCGGAGCCCGAGGGCTTCGTCTCCGCATTGCCGGCGCGGTTCTGGTACCAGGTAATCTTCGGCACCGTCCAGAAGAGGCACTGGGTGGTCGGATCCCCCGCCTCCACCCGGCTGCGCACATAGGGAGCCGAGCTCTGCCCCAGCGTAAGCGCCACCATCAACGCGGCGATCTTCACTGGGCCTTCTCCTGCGCGGGCTGCTGGAGGGCCGTGCGGATGGCGGCCTTCAGCTCCTGCAGCGTGAGCGTGCGCTGAGTGGAAGCGGTGGGCTGGCGCGTGTCCGGGTCCAGCAGGAGCACGTCCTGGGTGTTCTCGGGCACCGCGAGCGCCGAGCGGGTGTCCGCAGCATGCCGCACCTGGTACTTGCCCTGCGCCATGCCGGTCAGTTGGAAGGCCGAGGCCCCGCGGCGATCCAGGAAGACCACCACCTCCTCGCCCTGCGTGAAGGAGGCCGAGCCGTGGGCGATCTGCCCGATGTCCCCTACCCGTCCCCCCGCCTGGATGAGGAGCACCGTGCTGCCGGGCTTGCCCTTGAGGGCCTCGGTGACCTCGATCTCGACGTCGGTGAGGATGCGGCGACGGTCGCCGCTCCACCGGCTCTCGACGCGGCGGACCGTCCCGTGGACGACGGTGTCGGCGGTCTGGGAGAGCTCGGTAATGCCGAGCCGGAGCATCGTCGTGGCGGCCGAGGGCAGCCCTACCAGCAGCAGGGCGGCCAGGAGCGCGCGGAGCATGGAGCGCAGTGTCATGGGGTGTACCTTCCTATGCGTCCATTGTAACCCATGGGCCCAGCCGCGCGCGGGCCCATGTTGGACGTGCGTTGACCATCTATCCCGCCCCTTGCTATCCCGCGCCTCCTCTATGGCCTCCGTTCCTCGCGTACGCTTCGCACCCTCTCCCACCGGCTACCTCCATATTGGCGGCGCCCGGACCGCGCTCTTCAACTACCTCTATGCGCGGCGCTTCGGCGGCGTCTTCATCCTGCGCATCGAGGACACGGACCAGGAGCGCTCCACCCCTGAGTCGCTCAAGGCCATCCTGGATGGCCTCAAGTGGCTCGGCATCGACTGGGACGAGGGCCCCGACAAGAACGGCCCCCACGCCCCCTACTTCCAGACGCAGCGGCTGGACACCTACCGCCAGCACGCCGACCAGCTCATCGCCCAGGGCAAGGCCTACCGCTGCTACTGCACCCAGGAGGAGCTCCGCGAGCGCCGCGCCCAGGCCGAGAAGGAAGGCCGCGCCTACAAGTACGAGGGCACCTGCCGCGACCGCAAGGACGTGCCCGAGGGGCGCACTGCCGTGGTGCGCTTCAAGATGCCCTCCCAGGAGGGCACCGTCTCGTTCGATGACCTGGTGCTGGGGAAGATCTCCAAGGAGTACTCGGACCTGGATGACTGGGTCATGCTGCGCGCCGACGGCATCCCGCTCTACAACTACGGCTGCGTCATCGATGACCACCTGATGGAAATCACCCTGGTGTCGCGCGGGCAGGAGCACGTCAACTCCACCTTCCCGCAGCTGATGCTCTACCAGTCGCTCGGGTGGCAGCCGCCCCGGTTCGCCCACCTGCCGCTCATCCTCGGCGCGGACCGCGAGAAGCTCTCCAAGCGCAAGCACCCCGAGGCGGACGTCATGCAGCACGCGCGCAACGGCATCCTCCCGGAGGCGCTGCTCAACTTCGTCATCCGCCTGGGCTGGAGCCATGGCAATGACGAGGTCATCACCCGCCAGCAGATGATGGAGTGGTTCGACTTCAAGGACGTGGGCTCCACCTCGGGCGTGTGGAACCCGGACAAGCTGCAGTGGCTCAACCAGCAGTACTTCAAGACACTGCCCCCGGCGCAGATCGCCACGCGCCTGGCCACCTTCCTCGACCGTCGCGGCTTCCGCCTCGACTGGGGTGACCCCCGAGGCCCTCAGTTCGTGATGGCCTTCCGCGAGCGCGCCAAGACGCTCGAGGAGATGGCCGACATGGCCGTGCCCTACCTCAAGCAGGGTGTGACGCTGGACGAGAAGGCGGCCGCCAAGCACCTCACGGCGGAGTCCCTGCCGCTGGTGCGCCAGGTGCGCGAGGCCGTGGCCGCCCTGACCGACTGGAACGTGCCGGCGCTGGATGCCGTCATCAAGTCCGTGAGCGAGCGGGCAAGCGTGGGCATGGGCAAGGTGGCCCAGCCGGTGCGCGTGGCGGTGACGGGCAACACCACCAGCCCGGGCATCGGCGAGACGCTCCTGCTGATGGGCAGGGACGAGGCGCTGCGCCGCCTGGACGCCGCGCTGTCGCGGGCATGACGTGCTTCTGGGGCCCTCACGATGGCGGTGGACGCCGCCGGGTGAGGGCCCTATCTTGTCCGCCCATGGCACGAGCGCTTGACAGCCTGATGCGCCCTCTCTATAAGCCGCGCCCGCTCTGGGCGGCGCTGGTGGCCTCCCTGTGGATGACGGTGGCGGCGGCGGACGTTGTGAATGGGGCGCAGATCCCCGATGGCGCGCAGAAGGTCGGCGAGAATCGGTATCGGGCGGCGGGCGACTTCGAGGAGACGCTGAAGTACTACCGGACGGTGTATCCGGTTCAGGCCTACCCTCGCAGGTCGGTCGTGAACCAGCCGGGCGTGAAGGCGGTTCACATCGTCAATCCCTCGGGGAAGAATTTCGAGGGGCTGAACATTTATGAGGCGAACGACGAGGTTCGCATCTACGTCGTCGTAGCAGCGCCGCCTCCGAAGCCGGTGAAGAAGGCGGAGCCGAAAGCAGGGAAGAAAACTCGGTAGTTCACGAGGCCCTGTCAGTTGTGGTAGTAGGAAGCGCGTCGTCGGTAGCACGCAGCACGGCGGTTCTTGGGGAATCGTCTAACGGCAGGACAGCAGACTCTGACTCTGCTTATCTAGGTTCGAATCCTAGTTCCCCAGCTTGAAAACTTCGGTTGACGCAAGGAAGCCGAAGCGGTACTTGAGGTCGCAGAAAAAACAAACGGCCCTGTCGTCTAGCGGTTAGGACGGTGCCCTCTCACGGCACAAACTCGGGTTCGAATCCCGGCAGGGTCACTGAGGCGCCCGCTCTTCGTAAGGAGAGCGGGCGTTTCGCTTTTGCGGGTCCGCACCGCCGAGAGGGCCGAGTTGCCTCGGCCCTCCCCTGCTTCAGCGCGGGGTGATGCTGCGGTGGAAGATGACCATCGCGCTGGCCAGCCGGTTCTGCGCGTGCTGGAGGCTGCGACGCACCAGCAGCATCCGCACCCGCTCGGGCAGCGCCTGGGTCCCCGTGGAGGTACCGAAGCCCACCAGGTCCAGCCGCAGGCCGATGGCCTCGAGCAGGTCCGACAGGTCCGCCTGGGGGTTGGCCAGCAGCAGCACGTCCGGCGAGCGGGACTGGAGGATCTCCGCCAGCATCCGCCACCGCGGCTCGCCCGTCTCGAGGACGACGACGTCGGCGGTCTCCAGGTCCGGCGAGTTCACGGGCAGGCCCGCCACCTGGAAGCCCTCGGCGCGCAGGACTTCCACGGCCTGCTGGCTGCCCACCACGGCCACGCGTCCCGCCATGGCGCCGTTCTTCACGGCTTGCTCGTAGTTGCGCAGCTCGATCTCCAGCGCCTGGTGGGCGGGCTCCGGAGCATCCTGCCCTGCCTCCAGCAGCGCGGAGGCCTGGCGGGCCACGCTCCTCGCCATCTCGCGCCCCTTCACGCGCTCGGCCCGTCGCTCGAGCGCCGCGCGCACCTTGGCGCGCAGCACGCGCAGGTCGTCGAAGGGCTTGAGGATGTAGTCGCTGGCCCCCGCCGCGAAGGCGGCGATGACGGACTCGGAGCTCGCGTAGCCGGTGATCATCATCGCCTCCAGCGTCGGCTGGAGGCGCCGGGCCTCGGCGATGAGCTCGATGCCGCTCATCTGAGGCAGGTTCTTGTCGGTGATGAGCACATCGACGCGTTGGTCCTGCAGCAGCGGCAGGGCCTCCTCGGCGCTCGTGGTTTGCAAGACCATCAGGTCCGGCTCGCGGGTGAGCAACCGGCTGCAGACATCCAGCACCACGGTCTCATCGTCCACGAGCAGGACGGTCGAGGCGAGTGTTGCCCCGCTCTCTCCCTCCTCCTCTTCGGTGTCGAACGGCAGATCCATCGCGGGAGGGAGGATCTCACAGCTCGAAGGGAGTTTCGAGCCGGGCGAGCGATCACCCTATGCTGTAGGTGTGAGCTTCGCCGACGCACTCGTGGAGAACCGCATCCCACCACGGGTGGGAGACGTGCGGCTGCGCTACGACGAGGGACGTATGCTCGGAGAGTCCCTCCCCCCTCCCCTGGGGCGGCGGGTACTGCCCGAGCTGTGTCTGCTGCTAGCGGCTTGTTGCGGCCTGGGCAGCATTCTACTGCTGGTGGCCGTCCCGGGGACCTACGTTGTCCCCGGGGTGCTGGCGCTGGGAGCGGCCGCCTTCCTCGGGTTCGGGTTCCAGCTCGAGGCCCGGCACGGGCGCCGGCGCTTCGTCCTTCACTTCCATACCGAGACGCTCCGCCTGGAGCGCTTGACCTGGGCCCCCCGGGCCACGCGCACGGAGGTGATCCCCTTCGATGACGTGACGGCGGTGGAGGTGGTGGAGCGCTCCTCCGGGCACTACGCCATCCTCGTGGTCTGGCGCGCGGGTGACGAGGAGCGGCGCGCGGTGCTGGTGGAGCATGCCCGGCCCAGCGAGGCGCAGACGCTGCATCGGGTGTGGCGCATGCTCCACAACGCCTTCGGGCTCAAGGCATTGGCGCCCGAATGAGCGTCAGCTCGATGTCCGTGCCCTGCCCCGGCACCGAGGACAGCCGCAGCTTGCCGCCATACTGCGTCACCAGCTCCTTGCAGATCGAGAGCCCCAGGCCTGTGCCGATGCCCACCGGCTTGGTGGTGAAGAGCGGCTGGAACACCTTCTCCTGCAGTTCCAGGGGAATGCCGCAGCCGTTGTCCGAGACGGTGATGATGACGCTGCGGTCCTGAGTGGCCCACTTCACGTCGATCTTCCCGGGCCGGCCGATGCCATCCATGGCCTGCGCGGCGTTGACGACGAGGTTGAGCAGCACCTGGCAGAGCTTCACCGGGCCGAACAGCACCCGTACCGGCTCGCCGTTGCTGCTGAGCCGCGCCCGGTCGCGCACCTCGGCGCGCGCCAGCTTCACCGCGAAGGAGACGACTTCGGACACCTCGGCGGCCTGCTCTGTCTCGTCGCCACGCGCCTGGGCCTTCAGCCCGTGCGCCACCTGGCGCAGGTGCTCGGTGCCCGTCACCAGGTCGCCGATCAGCGAGGGGAGATCCTTCACCGTCTCGCCCACGCCCCGGTCCGGATCCTGCTCCAGGTGCTTGTTCACGTAGGAGATGACCTGCTCGATGTCCCGGCGCAGCGAGGCCACGTTCTGCGACAGGTAGCCCACCGGGCCCATCAGCTCGTGGGCGATGCCCGCAGTCACCTGCCCCAGCGTGGCCAGACGCTCGGCCTTGAGCATCCGGTTCTCGACCTCGCGGATCTTCAGCTCCAGGCGCGCGATCTTCAGCGCGTCCTCGAGCGCGGCGAGCATCTCCGCACGGTCCCACGGCTTGACGAAGTAGCGCGTCACCTGGCCGCGGTTGACGGCGTCCACCACCGCCTGCAGGTCCGCGTAGGCGGTGACGAGCATGCGCTTGGCATCTGGCGCCAGCGTGCGGGCGCGCTCCAGCAGCTCCACGCCGCTCATGCCGGGCATGCGCTGGTCGGAGACAACGACGCCGATCTCTCCTCGACGCTGCTCCAAGAGCGCCAGCGCCTCAGTGGGCGAGGAGCAACGAAAGATGCGGAAGCGCTGCCCGAAGTTGGCGTCGAACACCCTCAGGTTCAGGGCGTCATCGTCGCAATAGAGCACTGCGGGAAGGTCGTACGGGCTCATGGCAAGGATCCAGACCGAGGGAAGTGTCCGGCGGCTGGAATGGCCACAGGATAGCGCTTCAGTCCGCCAGTTCATCGCCCCCTGAAACACCCATCGCCTCAGCCTGTTGACGCATCGCGTCCAACATCAGGCGTTGCCTACTCAGGGAGGCCGGCGGGGTCCTGCCCGCCCACTTGGAGGGCGAACAGGGAACGGTTTCGGCGCTCAGCCGTGCGAGACGTGGGACTCCACGGCCTCGAGCGAGCGGAACTCTCCCCCAGGCAATCCCCCGAGCAGGGTGAGGACCGCGGCGGGAGCCCCATTCTCCTGGGCCACACGGGTGAGCTGCTGCGCCGAGAGCGGGAACACCGCACCCTGCAAAGCCTCCCGCAACCCGGAGGTGGGCGGCGCGAGGAGCGGCTTCGCACGTGCCTCCAAATCACCCGATCCAGAGGGGGATTGGGCTCGTGTCATGTCGTCGTTCATTGGGGGGAAGTTAAGCAGCGAACGGGCCGAATGCGGGCTTTTTTCATCGCCTCCCGAGCAGCCAGGGGAGCGAGCCCGCGCAGGGAGGGGCCATAGCCACCTCCATCTCCACACCCCACCCTATGGCCACGGACACTTCCCAGGAGGCGCGACATGGCGAAGAAGGACAAGGGCTACGTGGAGCACATCGAGCACGCGGAAGCGACCCGGCCGGAGCCATGGCCAGGCATCCAGGGCCGCTCGAAGGAGCATGAGGAGGAATTGCCCACCGGCACTCCGCGCGAGCAGCAGGCCAGCGTCACCGAGGCCCAGCGCAAACTCGAAGAGGACATGGACTCGGACGAGACACGGAGCTGAGAAAGACAGGTCCCCAGGGCGAAGCAGTCCCTAGGGGACCCTGTCCAAGACCCACTGGCCGTGGGGAACTTGCCCGCTCAAGCCTGCTTCGCCGCGAGCTCCGCGTCCTTCGCGCGCGCGCGCACCACCGCGGGCCGGGCGTTGAACCGCTCGAGGTAGGCTTTGATCTCCGGCAGCTCCGGCACGAGCTTGAAGCCGGTGGTCCACGTCAGCGCCGAGCCCCAGAGCACATCAGCCGCGGTGAAGGTCTCGCCCAGGAGCCAGGGCCCCTTGGCGAGCTGCTGCGTCAGCGTGCTGATCACCGTCTCGAAGTCGCCATAGGGCGAAGTCCCACGCGGGGCGGGCTCGCGCTTCATCGAGCGATCCACCAGCGCGGGCTCGAAGCAGGAGCCGTAGAACACCATCCAGCGCAGATACGGCCCCCGCAGCGGGTGACCGACGGCGGGCGACAACCCCGCCTCCGGGTAGAGCTCGGCCAGGTACATGTAGACGGCGGCCTGCTCCGTCACCAGCGCATCCCCGTGCTTGATCGCCGGCACCTTGCCCATCGGGTTGACCGCCAGGTAGTCCGCCTGGCGCGTCTCGCCCGCCTTCATATTGAGCACCTTCAGCTCGTGCTCGGCGTTGAGCTCCTCGATCAGGATCCGGACCCCGGCGGACCGGGAGTTCGGAGCGTGGAAGAAGACAACGTGACGGCTGCTGGTCATGCGGGCTCCCTGGGGCGTCGTGAGTTGCGGGCCTAGAACAGCAATCGCATCGGGTGCTCGAGCAGCGTCTTGAACTCCCGCAGGTACTCCGCGCCGGTGGCGCCGTCGATGACGCGGTGATCGCACGACATCGTCACCGTCAGCGTCTTGCGCACCGTGACCTGCCCGTCGCGCACCACCGCCTTGTCCGCCACCGCGCCCACCGCGAGGATGGAGGCCTGCGGCGGGTTGATGACGGCGACGAACTGGTCGATGCCGTACATGCCCAGGTTGCTCACCGTGAGCGAGCCCCCCGTGTACTCGGCCGGCTTGAGCGCCTTCTTGCGAGCGCGCTCGGCCAGCTCCCGCGACTCGGCGGAAATGGCCGACAGGCCCTTCTGGTCCGCGTCCCGGATGACGGGCGTGATGAGGCCATCCTCGATGGCCACCGCGATGCCCACGTCCGCCGTGCCGTACTGGAGGATGCGATCCCCCTGCAGCGACACGTTCACCTTCGGGTAGCGACGCAGCGCGATGGCCGCCGCCTTCACGATGATGTCGTTGACGGAGACCTTGGACTCCAGCGCCTTGGCCTCCTCGCGGATCTTCATCGCCGCTTCCATGTCCACGTCCACCGTCAGGTAGAAGTGGGGCACGCCGGGCTTCACCTCGGCCATGCGCTGGGCAATCACCTTGCGCATGGACGAGATGGGCACCACCTGCGGCTCGGGACGAACGCCCGGAGTCGCAGCGGCACGGGCAGCAGCGGCCGGAGCCTTCTGAGCCGCGGGCCCGCCCTGGGCCAGCGCCTCCTCGACGTCACGCTTCACGATGCGGCCCAGCGGACCCGAGCCATGCATCGCCGCCAGATCCAGGCCGCGCTCGCGCGCCATCCTCTTGGCGAGCGGGCTGGCACGGACGCGACCTCCCGCACCGGTGCCCTTCTCCTCGTGACGCGGCGGAGCGCCCGACGGCCCTCCGGCCTTCTGCGCGGGCGCGGCGGCCTTCGGGGCCTCCGCCTTCGGAGCAGGAGCCGCAGCGGGAGCAGAGGCAGCGGCCTTACCGCCCTTGCCCGCGATGAACGCGATGGGGGCGCCGACCTGCGCCATCTCGCCCTCACCCACGACGATCTTCGCGAGCGTCCCGTTGTCGTAGGCCTCGATCTCGAGGTTGGACTTGTCGGTCTCCACCTCGGCGATGGCCTCGCCGGAGGAGACCTTGTCCCCTACCTTCTTGAGCCACTTGACGATCTTCCCCTCCTTCATCGTCGGGGAGAGCGACGGCATCTCGACGGCGATGCCCTCGCCACCGCCGGCCGGAGCCGCAGGAGCAGGAGCAGGAGCAGCGGGCGCGGCGGCCTTCGCGGGAGCGGGCGTCTCGGCCTTGGGAGCGGCAGCGGGAGCAGGCGCGGCGGCCTTACCGGCCTCGACCTTCTCGCCCTTGGCACCGATGTACCCAATGGGAGCGCCGACCTGCGCCATCTCCCCCTCGGCCACGGTGACCTGCAGCAGCACGCCGCTGTCGTAGGCCTCGATCTCGAGGTTGGACTTGTCGGTCTCCACCTCGGCGATGGCATCACCGGAGGAGATCTTGTCCCCCACCTTCTTGAGCCACTTGACGATCTTCCCCTCCTTCATCGTCGGGGAGAGCGACGGCATCTCGATGGGCTTGGCCATACGTCTCAGGCTCCCTCTCGGTAGAGGACCTTCTTCACGGCCTCGATGATCTTCGGGGCGTCCGGCTGGGTGGCGTTCTCCAGGTTCGCCGCGTAGGACATGTTCACGTCCAGGCCGGTAACTCGCACCACCGGCGCGTCCAGGTCGTCGAACGCCTTGGACTGGATGATGTCCACCACCGAGGCGCCCACACCCGCCAGCGCCCACCCCTCCTCCACCACCACCACGCGGTTGGTCTTGCGCACCGTGGCCAGGATGGCCTCCTCGTCGAGCGGCCGCAGCGTGCGCAGGTCGAGGATCTCCACCGAGATGCCCTCCTGCTCGAGCTGCTTCGCGGCCTCCTCGCAGAAGTAGTACATGCGGCTCCACGTGATGATGGAGACGTCTTTGCCCTCGCGCTTCACGTCCGCCTTGCCGATGGGCACCACGTGCTCGCCCTCGGGCACCTCGCCCTTGACGGCGTAGAGCCGCTCGCCCTCGATCATGATGACCGGGTTCTCATCGCGAATGGCCGACTTGAGCAGGCCCTTGGCGTCCGCCGGGGTGGCCGGAGCAATCACCTTCAGGCCCGGGAAGTGGGCGTAGTTGGCCTCCAGCGCCTGGCTGTGCTGGCTGGAGAGCCGGCCGCCAGCGCCGCCCGGTCCACGGAACACGATGGGGCAGCGCAGCTGGCCACCGGACATGTGCCGCAGCTTCGCCGCGTTGTTGACGATCTGGTCCATCGCCAGGATGGCGAAGTTCCACGTCATCATCTCCACCACGGGCCGCAGGCCCACCATCGCCGCGCCCACCGCCATGCCGGTGAAGCCCAGCTCGGAGATCGGCGCATCGATGATGCGCGCGCTCCCGAACTTATCCAGCAGTCCCTGCGACACCTTGAAGGCGCCGTTGTAGCGGCCGACCTCCTCGCCAATCAGGTAGACGTTGGCGTCGCGCTCCATCTCCTCGGCGAGCGCCTGGTTCAGCGCCTCGCGGTACATCAACTCGGCCATCGTTGGCTCCAGCTCGTATTCAGTAAAGGGTGGGGATGAGGGGCACTAGCGGATCAGGCCTGCCTTCTTGTCTTCCTTCTCGGCCTGCTCACGCGGCTCCAGATCCCAGGTGACCTTCAGCTCCTGGCCCGAGGGGTACGAAGGCCACTTCACCTTCATGCCCAGCACGCGCTCGCGGGGGCGCACGTCCTCCTCGCCCTCCTCCACGATGGTGTCGCGCCACAGCTCGTCCAGGCTGGGCTCCGGCGACTCGTCGGCGAACTTCACCGCCGCCTCCACCTGCGTGTTCACCTCTTCATCGATGGCGTCGAACTCCGCCTCGGTGCCCAGCTTCTTCTTGAGCGCGAACTCCTTGATCTTGGGGATCGGGTCGTTCTTGCGCTCCTCCTCGACCTCCTGCTTGGTGCGGTAGTTGGCAGGGTCGGCCATCGAGTGGCCGCGGAAGCGGTAGGTGTTGGCCTCCAGCAGCACCGGGCCCTTGCCGGCGCGGCAGTACTCGGCGGCGTCCTTCACCGTCTCGTACATCTTCAGGCAGTCCATGCCGTCCACCGGCTCGCCGCGCATGTTGTAGGCGGCGGCGCGCTTGTAGATCTCCGGCACCGCGGCAACGCGGCCGACGGCCGTGCCCATGCCGTAGCGGTTGTTCTCGCAGATGTAGATGACCGGCAGCTTCCACTTGGCCGCCATGTTGAACGTCTCGTGCAGCGCGCCCTGGTTGGCCGCCGCGTCGCCGAAGTAGCACACCGTGACGCGGTCCTCGTTGCGGTAGCGGCTCGCGAACGCCATGCCCGCCGCCAGGGGAATCTGCCCGCCGACGATGCCGTAGCCACCGTAGAAGTGGTGCTCGATGTCGAAGATGTGCATCGAGCCGCCCTTGCCCTTGCTGTAGCCGGTGCCGCGGCCGAACAGCTCCGCCATCACCATGCCCGCATCCGAGCCACGCGCCAGCGGCTGGCCATGGTCCCGGTACGCCGAGAGCATGTAGTCATCCGGACGGATGGCCTCGTTGGTGCCCACCGCGACGGCTTCCTGTCCGATGTAGAGGTGGCAGAAACCGGCGATCTTCCCTCGGCCATAGGCCTGGCCCGCGCGCTCCTCGAAGCGGCGGATGAGGATCATCTTCCGGTACATCGTCAACAGCAGGTCCTTCGAGTACGAGCTGGCCACCGCGACAGCCTCCATGGAGGTCGCTCCGTCCTCTACCGGCGGAGCGTCGAACGCCGTGCGCCTCATAACGCGCGGCTGGGGGACTTCAAAGCCAAACTGACGCTTGGCCGCACTGCGTCAAGGCAACAACAGGAAGTGCGGGATGGAGATGACATCCTCCAGGAGCCTTACCGGCCGGCCCGAGTGGTCGGTCGCCAGGTGGATGACCGTCGCCTCGGGGAACTTCTGGCGATAGTCATTGGCATGGGTAGGCTCGTTGTCGAAGGCGGCGATGACGCGGCCCAGCCGGCCCAACTGGGAATGGGCCTCGCGCTTGAAGGCGTCGTCGTTCTCTCGCGCCGTGGGCTTCATGATGAGGTGGACGCGGCCCTCGCCGGGCAATGCCAGACCACAGCGGCGCATGGCCTCCACGGAACCCTCACGCATGGGCTCGGGGCGGCCCGTCACGTAAGCCAGGTGGGCGCCAGTGGCCACCACCGCGTGGGTGAAAGCCGCCGCCCCCTGGATGGCCGCGTCGTCCACGCAGTACTCGCTGGTGAAGAAGCGCTCCATCCAGAAGCCGCGGGCCTCGTCATAGACAGTCTCCACCTCCTCGGTGGACAGGCCGCAGTTGCGCATGGCGGCCTTCATGTCCCAGCCGGTGTCCCAGTGTGAAGCCAGACACGCGTCCAGCCCCGCCAGCCCTCGCGCCGCGCCGAACTCGCGGAGGATGCGCGCCTGGCGTGGGCGGTTGTCGAAGAGGGTGGAGTCCAGATCGAACGCCAGAACGGCCTGCTCACCGAGCGAGCGGGCCTGGTCCAGGATGCCCTGCAGGGTGGCTTGCCACCCCTCACGGATGCGGCTCTTGAAGTCGTCGTAGGCCATGTCCCTACGAGGATACATGCGGCGGGCGCGTGGGATGCCCGGGAAAGCGAAACCTGCCGCCTGTGGCATCATGAAGCTTGCCCGCCCCCTCCCTCTCCCTGAGGTGCGGAAGAAAGACCGACCGTGACAGTGACAGCGACCCCTTCCACTCCCCGTGGCATGGACTCCCTGCCCGGCCCCCGTCCCCTGCCCTTGCTGGGCAACACGCTGGAGATGAAGCCCACCTCCTTCCACCTCGTCCTCGAGGACTGGGCCCGGCGCTACGGGGAGATCTACCGCTGCCACATGGGCCCTCGCCCCGTCGTCGTCCTCTCCAACCCGGAGGTAATCCGAAAGGTTCTGATCGATCGGCCCGCCACCTTCCGGCGCCTGCGCAACCTCGAGAAGGTGATGGAGGACATGAACCTGCTGGGCGTCTTCCCCGCCGAGGGTGAGACCTGGCGCCGCCAGCGCAAGCTGCTCAACCCCGGCTTCCAGGCCACGCACCTGGAGACCTTCTACCCCTCGCTGTCCACCATCACCCAGCGGCTGCGGGGCGTAATGGAGCTCGCCGCGAAGGAGGCCCACACGGTCGACGTCCTTCCGTTGATCATGCGCTACACGGTGGATGTCACCTGCATCGTCAGCTTCGGCCTGGATCTGAACACAGTGGAGAAGGGCTCGGACACGCTGCAGCTCCAGCTGGAGCAAATCTTCGCCGCCCTGCAACATCGCGTGGTGGCTCCCTTCCCTTACTGGAAGCTGCTGCCTGGCACCCGGCCGGTGGACAGAGCCCTGGCGGCGACCCGCAAGGTGATGCTGGAGATCATCGACTCGGCCCGCAAGGCGATGGAGCGCGAGCCCGAGCGAGCCAAACAGCCCCGCACCCTGCTGGAGGCCATGCTCGTGGCCCAGGACGAGGAGAGCGACGGGGCCCGGCTCACGGATGACGAGGTCATCGCCAACGTCGTGATCCTCCTGCTGGGAGGAGAAGACACCACCGCCAACACGATCACGTGGATGCTGCACTACTTGGCCTCGATGCCCGAGATGCAGGCCCGTGCGCGCCAGGAGGTCGACTCGGTGCTGGGCACGGAGACCGTGCCGACGTCGGCGCACCTCAAGCGACTGCCTTACGTGGCAGGGGTGACCCAGGAGGCGCTGCGGCTGCGCTCGCCGGTTCCGACCGTCCTCCTGGAGACCAACGAGGACACGGTGATCGATCAGGTGGCGGTGCCCGCAGGGACGATGGTGTTCTGCCTCACCCGGCCGCCGTGCCTGAACAACTCCCTGTTTGGAGACGCGGAGCACTTCCGCCCGGAGCGGTGGCTGCCCGAGCCGCCTCCCGACACCCTACCGCACACGCCTCGGCTGATGATGCCGTTCGGGGCTGGCTCGCGGATCTGCCCGGGGCGCAGCCTCGGCCTGCTCGAGTGCGCCCTCGTCGCCAGTACGGTGCTGCGCCACTTCGAGCTGGAGGTGGTAGACCCCAACGCTCCCGTGCGGGAGGTCAACACCTTCACCGTGCAGCCCGACGGCGTGCGCCTGCGCTTCCGGCAGCGCGCCTCGACCTGACATCGGGGCGCACGCTACAGTGCGCCCTCCTCCTACACCGGCCCTTCATGGACAGAGTTCCCGCTCCCGCGATGACGCAGCCCGCTGCTGCCGCGGACACCCGCTTCTTCGGCCATCCCCGCGGCCTCTCCACGCTCTTCTTCACCGAGATGTGGGAGCGCTTCTCCTTCTACGGCATCCGCCCGCTGCTCGTGCTCTACATGGCCGCGGCGATCACCAGCGGCGGCTTCGGCTTCTCGCGCACGGAGGCCTCCGCCATCGTGGGCATCTACGCCGCCTCGGTGTACCTGGGCTCGCTGCCCGGAGGCTGGGTGGCGGACCGGCTGCTGGGGCTGCAACGCGCCATCTGGTACGGCGGGTGTCTCATCGCGGCGGGGCACATCTGCATCGGCCTGTCGGAGTTCCTGGGACGCGCCGCCTTCTTCTCGGGCCTCATCCTCATCGTCCTGGGCACCGGGCTGCTCAAGCCGAACATCTCCGCCATCGTCGGCGAGCTGTACCCCGAGGGCGGTGCCCGGCGCGACGCGGGCTTCTCCCTCTTCTACATGGGCATCAACATCGGCGCGCTGCTCGCGCCCCTGGTCACCGGCTTCCTCGGTGAGAAGGTGGGCTGGCACTACGGCTTCGGCGCCGCGGGCCTGGGGATGATCATCGGGCTCATCCAGTACCGGCTCACCGTCCCGTGGCTGGGTACGCTCGGCCTCGAGCCCACCCGCCATCCGGACCCGGCCGTGCAGGCGCGGCAGGAGATGCAGATCAAGCTGGGGCTGGGCGTGTTCCTGGCCCTGCTGGTGCTGCTGGTGGTGCTGGGAATGGCGGGCATGCTGCACATCAACGCGGTCGCCGTGAGCCAGTCCATGGGCTACGCCATCGCCACCATGGCCGTGCTCTACTTCCTCTACCTCTTCACGCTGGCCGGGCTGACGGGGGATGAGAAGAAGCGCGTGGTCGCCATCCTCGTCCTCTTCGTCTTCGCCACGATCTTCTGGGCGGCGTTCGAGCAGGCGCCCACCTCCCTCAATCTTTTCGCCGCGGACTTCACCGACCGCACCGTGCTCGGCTGGGAGATGCCCACGCTCTGGCTCCAGTCGGCCAACTCCTTCTTCGTGATCGTCTTCGCGCCCGTCTTCGCCGCGCTCTGGGTCGCGCTCGGTCGGCGCGGCGGCAACCCCTCCAGCCCCACCAAGTTCGCCCTGGGCCTGCTGCTGGCCTCGATCGGCTTCGGGGTGATGATCTTCGCGGCGCAGCGCATCCAGGCGGGCGGCGGAATCCGGGTGTCTCCGTGGTGGCTCATCACCAGCTTCTTCTTCCAGACCATGGGGGAGCTGTGCCTGAGCCCGGTGGGCCTCAGCTCCATGACGAAGCTGGCGCCGCGCAAGTTCACGGGTCAGATGATGGGCGTGTGGTTCATGGCCACCGCGCTCGGCAACCTCATCGCCGGACTGGTGGGAGGCCACGTCAACCCGGAGAACCCGGCGGAGATGCCCGCGCTCTTCACCCAGACGTCGCTGTTCCTGCTGGGCTCCGCCGTGGTGCTCGGCCTGCTCATCATCCCCATCCGCCGGATGATGGCCCAGACGCAGACGGAAGGCTGAGCCCTACCGCGGCTTCGCGGTGGGCTCCTGTCCCTTCGTGCCCTCCAGGTAGTCCACCGCCAGGTTGGAGAGCAGTCGCACTCCGACCGGCAGGGCGCGCTCGTCCACGAAGAAGCGCGGCGAGTGATTGGGAGCGGCCTGCTTGAGGTCCTTGCCCTCGGGCGTGACGCCGAGGAACAGGAACACACCGGGGATTCGCGCCTGGAAGGCGGAGAAGTCCTCGGACGTGGTGGTGGACTGACCGGTGACCATCCCCTTGCCGGCGACGCGACGCACCGTGGGGCGCATGCGCTCCACGAGCGCCGGATCGTTTTGGGTGACGCCATTGCCGAGGGAGATCTTCACCTCCGCCGTGGCGCCCGCGCTCTGGGCGATCCCCTCCGCCACGCGACGCACACGCTCGTGGATCTGCTGGCGCATCCCCTGATCGAAGGTGCGGATGGTGCCTGACATGGTGACCGTGTCGGGGATGATGTTGCCGCGCACCCCGCCAGTGATGCTGCCAATGGTGACGATGGCGGGGCTGGCGGTGAGATCCACCTGACGGCTCACCACGGTCTGCAGCCCGAGCACGATCTGCGAGGCGACGACGATGGGATCCACCCCCGCCCACGGCATCGCGCCATGCGTCTGGCTGCCACGCACGACGATGGAGAGCCCGTCGGAGCTGGCCATCACCCCGCCCGGCCGGTAGTCCACCTCCCCCGTGCGGTAGCCGCTGAAGACGTGCAGGCCGAAGATGGCGGAGGGCGCGGGGTTCTCGAGCACGCCGTCACGGAGCATCGCCAGCGCTCCACCCGGGCCCGTACCGGAGGCTTCCTCGGCCGGCTGGAAGATGAACTTCACCGTGCCCGGCAGCGTGGCACGCATGCTGGCGAGCACTTCCGCCGCGCCCATGAGCATGGCGACGTGGGTGTCATGCCCGCAGGCGTGCATCACCCCCACCTCCTGCCCGTTGTACTGGGTTCGCACGGTGGACTTGAAGGGCAGGTCCACCTCCTCGGTCACCGGCAGCGCGTCCATGTCCGCCCGGAGCGCGACCACGGGGCCCGGGCGAGCGCCCCGGAGCACGCCCACCACGCCCGTGCCCCCCACTCCGGTGCGGACCTCCAGGCCCAGGCGACGCAGGTGCTCGGCTACCACCTGCGCCGTGCGCGTCTCCTGGTTGGAGAGCTCCGGGTGCGCGTGGAGGTCGCGCCGCCACCCCACCACCTTGGCCTCCACGCTGGCCGCGTGGCGCTCCACCTCGCGAGAGAGGGCGGACTGGGCGAGGGCCGGAGCGGCGAGGAGCAGCGCAAGGAGGAGGTGGAGACGCATCCCTCCAGATTAGGGCGCAATCCCCATGGAGCGGAACAGGGCCGCGCTCTCGAACATGCGGTCGCCACGGATGACGTGACGCACCTTGCGCAGGTCGCTCATGAGCAGGGTCGGATCGCCCTCCACCAGGATCAGGTCGGCGACATAGCCGGGCAGCACGCGCCCGTACTCCTTGTCGCGCTTCATGACCTCGGCGTTGCCCAGCGTGGCGATGCGCAGCACCTCGCGGGGCGGAATGCCCGCGGCCACGTAGAGCTCGAGCTCACGCGCCAGGAACAGGCCCGAGAGGTTGTCCGTGCCCGCGACGATATGCACCCCACTCCGGTGCAGGAGCCCCACGAATTCGACCAGACGATTGAAGGAGTCCCGGTAGCGCTCGGGGTGCTTGGGCACATCCGGCAGGCCTCCACCGCCCGCGCGAATCCACCGCTGCCAGGTGGGCGGCACCCGGCCCAGGAGCGGACTCGCACCCGCGTTCCAGTGGCCCGGATGGTTGTGGAACATGTCATCGAAGATGGACACCGTCGGGTCCACCGTCACGTTGTGCTTCTTCAGCAGCGCGATGAACTCGCGCACCGCGGGCGAGCTGAGATCGAGCGCGTTGGCATTCTCCCCCACGGCGGTGAAGCGCGCGGGCGTGCGCGTGTCCTGCACCTTGTCGAACAGGAAGTTGAGCGCCAGGAAGTTGATGTGCTGGATCTCGTCCGCGCCGGCCTCGATGAACTGCTTCGCGGTCATGAACGCCGGCACGTGGCCGCTGAGCCGCAGCCCCTTCTCGTGGGCCATCCGCACCAGCGCCGGGACGAGCTCCGGCTTGATCGAGCTGTAGATCTTGATCTGCTCGTAGCCCTTGCTCGCGTAGTGCTCGATGGCCTTGCGCCCCTCCTCCTCGGTGTCCACGAAGACCTTGGTGGGGCCCGAGTAGGGGCTGCGCCCGTCCATGAAGCCCGCCCGGATCACCCGCGGCCCGATATCGCGCCCCGCCTCGACGGCGGAGATGAGATCGTTCAGCGTGCGCTCCTCGTTGGCGAGATCGCGCACGGTGGTGACGCCGCTGGCGATGGCGAGCGGGCCACCGGCGCCGCTGCTGATATGCACGTGCATGTCCCAGAGGCCCGGCATGAGGAACTTGCCCTGGGCATCCAGCGTCCGCGCCCCCGAGGGCACCGCCACCTTCGCCGAGGGCCCCACCGCCGTGATGCGGCCCTTCGTGACGAGCACCGTCTGGGCCTCCTCCACCGCGAGCGTGCCCGGATCGAAGACGCGGGCGTTGATGATGGCCAGCGGGCGATCGAGCTTCGTCGTGAACTCCTTCGCGCGCGCCTCGGCGAGGCGCCGCTCTTCTTTCTCCTGGAACCCATCCAACTGGGGCGTCACATCCTCGAAGCCCTCGCGCACGAACTTCATCCAGCCCGAGACCGAGGCGAAGAAGCGCTGCTCCTCATCGAGCCAGGTGTAGCTGGGCGTCAGATCGACTCCGGTCAGGGCATAGAGCTTCACTCGCTTGCTGCCAGCCTTGCCCTTGACGGTGTAGGTCCCCACGGGAGTCACCTGGGCCTCCCCCGTAGGCAACAAGGCGATGCGCTTGTTGGGGGCTTTGAGCGCCGCGCGGATCAACAGCACCGTCTCCTCGGGCGGAGAGTTCAGGCTCAGGTAGAAGACCGCGCCTGGAACCTCGCGCTGCTCCTCCTCGGCGGAGTTCTTCCAGCTGTGCTGGGTGCCGCTCACCGTGTAGCGCTCGTTGACCTGGGCCTTGAGGTAGTCGGCGCCCTGGGTCTCGACCGCCGCGAGCGTCCCGTTCGCATTCACCCGGTACGTCGAGTCAAGCGAGGGGCCGCGCCCGCGATCGTTGAACTCGTAGTGGACCTTCACCTGGCCGTCGGGCAGGTACTCCACCTGTTGGTACCCCGCGACGTTGCCCATGAGCACCGCCGTGGTGCGCTCCGTCGCCGCCCCCGCGGTCGAAGCCAGAAACAACCCAAGTCCCGCCAGCGCCCACGGCGCCGAGGCACGTACCTTCTTCATCTCATCCCTCCCTGGTGAATACGCTTCGCGCATCCTATGGAACCTGCGTGCCAACGCCGCATTCCTGAGGACGTGCATTCGCCCTGGGAGTTCGCGCGCGGCGTGTGCCAGAGTCGGACGCATGAACGTCCGCTCTCCCCTGCTCTTGGTGTGGCTGCTCTCCTCGGCCTGCGCCACCACGTCCGATACCTCCAAGCCGGCGGAGAGCTCGCCCGCCACGGCGAGTCAGCCGCAGACCGAGGACCAGAAGACGCTGTACGCGCTGGGACTCACCCTGGGCCGTAGCATCTCGGTCTTCAACCTGACTCCCGAGGAATTGGAGTACGTCCGGGCCGGCATCTATGCGCAGCAGAAGGGCGAGACGCCCGCCGTGGACATCCAGGAGTACGGGCCGAAGCTCCAGGCGCTCGCCACGAGCCGCCAGTCGACCAAGGCCTCCGGCGAGAAGGAGAAGAGCAAGGCCTACCTGGACAAGGTCGCCCAGGAGGTCGGCTCGGTGAAGACCGAGTCGGGCCTCATCTACCAGGAGTTGAAGGGGGGCACCGGAACCTCTCCCACGGCCTCGGATGAGGTGACGGTTCACTACCGCGGCACGCTCATCAACGGCGAGGAGTTCGACAACTCCTACAAGCGCGGCGAGCCCGCCAGCTTCCCCCTCGGCGGCGTCATCCCTTGCTGGACGGAGGGCGTGCAGCGCATGAAGGTGGGCGGCAAGGCACGCCTGGTGTGCCCGTCCGATCTCGCCTACGGCGATCGGGGCGCTCCGCCCGACGTCCCGGGTGGCGCCGCCCTCATCTTCGAGATCGAGCTGCTGGACATCGCCAAGGAGGCGCCGTAGCGCGCTACTCGCGCTCGCGGATCAGCCCTTCCTGGGCCACCGAGGCCACCAGGCGCCCGTCGCGGGTGAAGACGTGCCCCCGCGCCAGGCCCCGCGAGTTGCCCGCCCAGGGGCTGTCCATGCTGTACAGCAGCCACTCGTTCATGAGCAGCTCCCCGTGGAACCACAGCGCATGGTCGAGGCTGGCAATCTGCATCTTCGGGTTCACGAAGCTCGCGCCATGCGGCTGCATCGCGGTCGTGAGCAGGTTGAAGTCGGAGGCATAGGCCAGCACGTACCGGTGGACCTGCGGGTCCTCCGGCAGCGAGCCGTTGGCGCGAAACCAGACGTGCCTGAGGGGCTCGCTCGACTTGGGTTCGAACGGGTCGTAGTACGCCACCGGCCTCATCTCGATCGGCTTGTCGCCGAGGAACTTCTCGCGCAGGTGCTCGGGGATGCGGTGGGCATGGCGGCGCAGCAGCTCGATGTCCGAAGGCAGGCCCTCCGGCCCCGGCACCTCGGGCATCTTCGCCTGATGGGAGAAGCCGCCCTCCTGCCCCTGGAAGGAGGCCATCATGGTGAAGATGGGCTGGCCCTTCTGGATGGCCACCACGCGCCGGGTGCTGAAGCTGCCCCCGTCCCGCACGCGATCCACGGTGTAGACCACCGGCAGGCTGGCATCGCCCGGACGCAGGAAGTAGCCGTGGATGGAGTGGACGTGGCGCTCGGCCCCCAAGGTCTGGCTGGCGGCCGAGAGCGACTGGCCGAGCACCTGTCCCCCGAACAGCTGCCGGAAGCCGAGATCCTGGCTCCGGCCCCGGAACAGGTTCTCCTCGATGGGCTCCAGCTTGAGGAGCTCCAGCAGATCCTCCAGAACGCGGCTCATCTTCCCTTCCCAGGAGCTCAGGCGGCAGTGCGGTACGGCTCCGGACGCGGAGGCATATCCGGCCGCGAGCCCAAGCGCAGCATCCGCTTGATGCCGTTGCGATCCAGCACCAGCCGCACCATCTGCACCGAGACCTTCTCCTGGTCCGCCTCGTCCGTGGTGAAGCGGAACGCCACGTCCACCTGGTAGCTCTTGGCGCCCTTGACCCGGCCCACCGAGAAGTCCTCCAGGTCCACGTACTCCAGCGCCAGCTCCGGATCGTCCATGTCGCGCAGGAAGCGCTCCACGTTGAAGCGGATGATGTCGGTAACGCCCGACAGCCCCCGCCCCGTGCGCGGCAGCAGCTCCGCGTCCAGGACGATCTCCTTCTGGTAGCGGATGACCGTCTCCGACAGCTCGCCCTGCGACACGGTGATGAAGTCGTCCAGGCAACGCATGGCGGCCACCTCCTCCGGCACCTTCACCGCCCGCCCGTAGTCCACCCGCTCCTCGAGGGTGCCCAGGCTCCTCTTCGTCACCGGCTCGATGATCTCCGCCATGCGGTCATGCAGGTGCATCGAGGCGAACTTGCTGAAGATGCGGCGCAGGCCCTCCTTGATGCGGTCCTTCACCATGTAGCCCAGCACGGCGATGATGAAGAAGTTGAGGCTCACCTGGGTGAAGCGCGCCTGCGCCCAGATGGCCACCGCCGTGGCGAACGCCATGGCCAGGCCCGCGGCGATGGCGAACAGCACCTCCTCCCAGCCCTGGCGCTTCTGCTTCCGGCGCGCCGAGAGGAAGAGGATGTTCATGCAGAACTTCTTCAGGAACCCGATCCGGTGCATGTACTCCTCGTTGTCACCGGTGGGGCTCAGCACGCTGCGAAGCTGGTTCTCCTTGCGGTACGTCTCCTCGCGGATGACGGCGGCCATCAGCGCCTTGCGCGGCTCGATGTAGACGCCCGAGCGTGGCAGCGAGTCCATGTCCACCGCGGCCTTGCGGAAGTACTGCTCCACGGTGAGGCTCATGTACTCGTCCACCAGCCGCAGCGAGGCGCGCGTCTTCTCCTGCAACCGCAGGTTGCTGATCTCCTTGGTCCACGTGCGGAAGCGCTCCAGCACCTTGGCCACCGCCTCCTGCGAGCACAGCACCTGGCGCTGCAGCTCGGCCCACTCGACCTCTCCCAGCTTCGCGGTGTCCGCCGGCTCGCACCGCGCATCCACCAGCTTGGCGAAGCGGCGCAGCGCCCCACGGAAGATGCAGCACAGGAGCTTGGCCTGGTAGATGAGCTCCACCTCGGTGCCCATCCCCGTCTTCAGCCACGCCTCCAGGCGCAACAGCGGCGAGCCCGCCGAGCCCAGCAGCTCATCCAGCCCCATCACCGGCGTGGTGAAGCGCACGTAGTTGTGGATGTCCGCGTAGAAGTCCGCGCGCGGGTATGTCTCCGCGTCGATGTTCAGACTCGCTGGCAGGAACAGGAACATCTCGACGAGATAGCGCGTCTCGTCGTCGGCCCCCGACGGCTGATACTCCAGCTTGATCTCGAACTGCTTCCGATCGTGGACCTCCAACCGGTTCTGCAGCAGTGGGGCGGATTCGAGTGGCACGCCTCAATTCTACGTGACGCTCCTGTCACAATGAAGCCACCCACCCAACGCCGTTCGCCCCTGAACGCAGTTTGACCCCCTAGTACCTATCCGCCGGTGCCCGTGCGCGGCGAAGTGTCCGCGGGAGCCACCGGCGCGGCGGTGGGCAGGGGCGCCGCCTTCGGCTGGGGCCGGGCGTTCCACACCCGGGTGGCCAGCACGAGCCCCACGACGGACAGCGGCACCAGGGCGATGGGCCAGTTGCTCCAGTTGTTGGGGTCCTTGGCCGCCGGCCCCGAGGGGAGGATCTTGCCCAGCAGCAGGGACTGGAGCGCGGTGCCGGCGTACACCGCGCCGTCGATGATGCCCACGGCCACGCCCGCGTTCTTCTTGCCGCCGAAGTCCATGCTCGCCGTGCCCGACAGCATTCCATGCACGCCGATGACGCACAGCGACATGAAGATGACCGTCCAGCCCAGCATCACGTGGTTGATGAGGAAGAGCGTGGTCACGGCGCCCAGCGTCATACCGCCATAGAGCACCGCGGACACGGGGCCCCGGCGGGAGTCGAACACCTTGTCGGAGATGACACCGGCGAACATGCCACCGGTGATGCCCGCCACGCACAGCAGCATGCCCCAGTTGGACGCGACGAAGCTCTCACCGATGCCGGTGGACTTCGCGAACTTGGGGTACCACTGCATGATGGCGTTGCGCATGTAGCCGCTGCAGAACTCGATCATCAGGATGACGACGATGGTCGGGTTGCTGAGCATCTTGCGCAGCACGGTGAACACGCCCAGTCGGGGGCCGAGGTCTCCCGAGGAGGCATCCGCGGTATCGAAGTCCCGGTGGCCCGCCTGCCCCGGCGTGTCCCGGATGACGAAGAAGTCCAGCACCACGAAGGCCGCGAGGATCACCGCGGGGATGAAGAACACCCAGTAGGTGGGCGCCGACTGGGTGATGAACCGGCTCCAGTCGTAGGCGAAGTAGACGCCCAGCGAGATGAGGATGCCGAACACGCCGCCGAGCACGCCGCGCTCGCGCACGTGGAACCACGACGCGTTCACCTTGACGATGGAGACGGCGCCGAAGCTCTGGAAGTACATGTTCGTCGCGTAGAGCACCGACAGCGTAGCCACCAAGCCGCCCGGCGGCTGCCAGTCCTGCGTCAGCACCGCGTACACCACCGCGCCCATCAGCACGTTGCACACCGAGGAGCCGGCCGCCGAGATCAGGATCGTCCTGCGCCCGCCCCACTTGTCCGTCAGCGGGCCGTTGAGCAGGAACGCCACGCCGTAGACGATGGTGCCCCAGAAGAAGATGGTGCCGAAGTCCTCGTTCGTCGTGCGACTGCCCATCGCGCTGGTGGCCACGTTGACGTTGTAGCGCCCCATGTAGAGGAACGCGTACGTCATCCCCAGCGGGAACCAGTTGAAGAAGCGCCGGCGCTTGAAGGCCTCCGTGTGCCCCAGTTCGACCTTGGGCAGGCTCGCGATCACCAGGGCGATCGCCCCGAGCAGGATGACGATGGGCAGCAACTGTTGCAGCCACGAGGGCATCGACGACATGCGGTGAACCTCGGCGGGGGGCGAGAAGAAGGACCGGCGCGCACCCTAGCCGGTCCCGTACCGCCGGCCAACCTGAGTGGTGCGCTATGCCTGCTCGGCCAGCAGACGGGTGATGGCGATCTCCAGCTTCGCGTCCGGCACCTCCCCGCGTCGGCACGCCGCCAGCAGTTCCTGGATGGGGCGCCACTGCAGCCGGGTGCCCTCCTCTAGAGGAGAGCCGTCCCCCTCGGGCTCCCGGGCCTGCTTGCCCGTCACGTCCACCGCCGTGGGGAACACCTTCTCCGAGATGATCCCCGGCGCCACGAAGAAGCCCCCACCCAGCAGCCGGATCTCCTCGGGCCCTACCTCGTAGCCGGCCTCCTCGCGCACCTCCTCCACCGCGCGGCGCCGCACCCCCGCCTCCCCCTTGTCCTCCACCTCCATCACCCCGGCGACGAGCTCCTCCACCAGCAGGTAGCTGCTCGGATCCGGCACCACCATCTCCTTGCCCCTGCGGAAGTAGGCCGCTGGCCGGAGGTTCTTGCGCGTGAGCACCTCCAGCCCCGACGCACCGCGGCGATAGATGAGCACCGCCACCGCGTCCAACCGGGGCCGATCCACCACATCCACCCGGTACACGGGTGAAACCGACCCATCCGCGCGGCGGTTCTGGCACCGCAGCCGGCGGATCCGCAGGAATCCTTCGTCGCAGCGCGCCGTGGACGAGAAATCCTCGATGATCTCGATATCCGTCACGGTCACCTGGCTTGACTGCATGCCTGCCTCCTTGGCGGGTGGGGTCGTCCCGCCCTCGTCGCTTGCCCGACACTCCCTGATCCCGTACCTTGCGCCGTCTCCTGCTGCATCCCTTTCACGAAAGCCCCCGGAACCACCTGATGCGTCGTGCACTGATCGGCCTCCTCTGCGCCCTGATCTCCACCTCGTGCATGCCGGTGCTGGACGGCGAGGATTACAACCTCGCTGGTCAGGAAGTGCGCCTCACGATCCTTCATACGTCGGATATCCACTCCCGGCTCATCCCCTATGACTTCGCGCCGCTGAAGACGGACACGGATCTGGGGATCATCCCGGAGGCGGGACCGTTCGGAGGCGCCACCCGCATGGCCGCGCTGCTCAAGCGCGAGCGGCAGCGCGGCGACCGCGTGATGCACCTGGACTCGGGTGACTGCTTCCAGGGCGCGCCCATCTTCAACCTCAAGAACGGCGAGGCGGAGTTCCGCTTCCTCACCGCCGCCGGGCTGGATGCCGCGGTGGTGGGCAATCACGAGTTCGACGCCGGCGCGCTCAACTTCGTGGAGAAGGCGCGCGACTTCGCCCAGTTCCCGCTGCTGGCCGCCAACTACGCCTGGGACAGCCCCAATGATCCTGGCAACAACGGCGCCGCGCTCGTCACCGCCCCCTACACCATCCGCATGATGAAGGGCCTGCGCGTGGGCGTCATCGGCATGGCCAACCTCTCCTCGCTCAACTCGATCGTCGAGGGTGGCAACTCGCTGCAGGTGACGCCGCTGGAGCAGAACGAGGCCCTGCGCGGCTACGTGGACCTGCTGCGCCCGGTGACGGACCTCATCGTCGTCGTCAGCCACCTGGGCCTCACCGAGGACCAGGACGCGGTGCTCGGCTACGAGGCCTACTTCGAGTACGAGCGCGCCAAGCCCTTCATCGATCGCGAGAAGAACCCGTGGAAGATCCTCGAGTGGTCCGGCGAGGAGGGCAACCTCAAGTCCGTGGTCCGCGTGCAGATCCCCGGCGTGTCCGGCATCGACATCATCCTCGGTGGCCACCTGCACGTGGTGCTCAACCCGCCGCAGAGCGTCATCGATCCGAGCGGCCGCACGGTGCTGCTGACCCACTCGGGCGCCTTCTCCAAGTACGTGGGCCGCCTGGATGTGGTGGTGAAGGTGCCCAAGGCCGAGGAGGCCACGGTGGACGGGGCGGAGCTCGTCAGCCACGACTACCGCGCCTTCCCGCTGGACGCGCTCTGGTGCGACGACGCGATGCGCGCCTTCTACCATGACGACTCCGTCTTCTGGGAGCCGGGCACCTTCGTCGCGAGGCCTGACGTGCGCGCCGCCATGAAGAAGTGCGAGGACCAGGAGGACCGGTTCACCACCGGGCTGCTCCAGGAGTACATCCTGGGCATGGACTTCAACCTCCAACTGACGTCCATCTTCTCTTACGCGCCCCGGGACGTGGCCCGCCGCAACAGCTCCACCGGTGGTGACTCGCCCCTGGGCAACGTCGCCGCGGACTCCATGCGCAAGCGCCGCCGCGTCGAGGCGGAGATGGCCATCACCAACTCGCTGGGCATCCGCGACAACCTCTACGCGGGCGTCGTCTCCCAGGAGTCGATGTTCAACGTGTTCCCCTTCGAGAACACGATCAACATCATGTACCTGTCCGGCGTGGAGGTGCAGGAGATGTTCGACTTCGTGGCCGAGCGCTCCGCCGAGCGCGGCTGCGTCAGCCAGGCCCAGGTCTCCGGCGCGCGCTTCACCATGGACTGCGCCCAGGTGCAGCTCAACGAGCTGCGCATCGCCTGTAATCCGGACGACGGCGGCGCCTCGAAGTGGTGCCCCAAGGAAGGCCGCGAGGGCCACGCGCCGTGGCAGTGCCTGGAGGACCTGGACGGCAGCCGCTGCTGGGCCAACCCCGCCATCGACATCCAGATCAACGGCAAGCCGCTGGATCCCAACGGCACCTACCGCATCGCCGTCAATGACTACATCGCCAAGGGCGGCTCGGGCTTCCGGGTGCTCAAGCGCAACACCACCCGCATCGAGACGGGCATCTCCTTGCGTGACTCGCTCATCGGCTACATGCAGAGCCAGTGTACCTGCGAGGACATCCTCCTCGGCAACGAGACGTCCTCGACGGGAGAGCGCTGCGGCACGCTGGTCAACGGCAAGTGGGTCGTGGACGAGCAGACCCGTGGCTTCTGCCGCGAGGCGAAGGCTTTCAAGCAGCACCTGGCAGTGACGGCGGGCAGCTGCACCTGCCGCGAGCTGCTGGGCAAGACCGAGGATGTGGACGACCTCGATGACACGGTCGAGCGCTGTGGCGTGTCCGCCGAGACGATCCAGACCACCTGCACCGCGGGCCAGCAGGACAAGGCCGTAGGCAGCTGCACCTGCGGTGAGCTGACGGCGGCCCAGAAGATCGACGTGGACGACCTGGATGACTCGGTCGAGCGCTGCGGCGCGTCGGCCGAGAAGATCCAGGAACTGTGCACCGTCGAGCCGGGCCCCTACACCGGACGCTGCGGCTGCCGGGATGCGCTGGCGGGCAACAACCCCACCTGCGGCACCCTCACCCCGCAGCTGCGCAACTTCTGCGAGAACCCCACTTCCATGCCAATCGCCAACGTGGTCGAGGATGGCCGCATCGGCCGGAGGGTGAAGTAATGAAGCGACTGCTCCTCCTGGCGGCCCTCGCGGGGGCTGGCTGTTACTCGACGGACGGGAAGATCGACGGGTCGAGCCTCGACTCCGACGTGGGCTCGTTCCGCGTCGAGGTCAAGGGCATCTACACCGTCACCGACACCGGCGCCAACCGCACGCCGCTGTCCGTGGTGAGCTCCTGCTCCGCGCGCTACGGCTCTCCGGCCGAGGTGCCCGTGGCGGTGCGCGGCACTCCGGACTGCCGCTACGCCATCCCCAAGAGCGCGATGGACATCGATCTGGCCATCACGGCGCTGGATCGCAACGGTGAGCCGCTCACCTCTTTCAACGGCCCGGTCTCCTTCCGCGTCGTCCCGGGGAACCTGAGCGGTCCCTACGAGACGCGGTGGAAGCAGCTCGAGAATGGCCAGGGCGACGGCACCGTGCGCGTGAAGCATCTGTACGGCGAGGTTCGCGTGTGGGTGCAGGACGAGCCGCCCCAGCTCGAATACAGCGACGGCGGCATCCGCTACACCGACGGCGGAGTCCGCTCGGACGGCGGCGATCCGAACTCCCTGCCCCAGGACAGCGGCACGCACAGCTACGCCACGGGCCTGACGGCCCCCGTGTACTTCGAGGAGCCCACGCTGGCGCGCGTGCAGGAGCCGGAGGTCTACAACGACAACCGCATCTCGCCCTTCTCCGGTCAGTTCCTCACCGTGGGCCGGCCGCCCGAGTCCGGCACTCCGCTGCTCCAGAACTGCCCTCCCGGTTACGACTCCCGGGATCCGTCGAAGAAGGATCCCAACGACGGCAAGCTCGCCACCCTGGTGGTGACTGGCACCGACCCGGGCGGCTTCTTCGTCACGGACCTGACGGCCTGCAAGGTGCGTGAGTACACCGGCTCGGGCTCCAACGTCCGCACCCCCGAGCCCACGGGCTTCATGCCCGGCACCTACGGCTCGATCTACATCTACAACTACTCCTTCCCCGAGGGGCTGTACCCGGGCGATCTGCTCTGGTCCATCTCCGGCTCGGTGCAGGAGTTCACGGCCACCACGCAGCTGACCTTCCCGGCGTGGATCATCCGCGAGAAGGTGCGCGAGCTGCCTCCCGCCGAGTGGGAGAAGTACCTCAATCAGCTCAACGTGGTGGAGCTCAACCTGCGCCACTGCGGCCTGGACAATCTGGTGGCGCCGTACGTCACCGACTCGCTGTGCGGCTACAGCTACGGCAACCTGAAGATGGAGAGCATGGAGTCGGCGCTGGTGAAGCTGCGCCGTGTCCGCATGCCCGAGATCTTCGAGAACTGCGACACCAACGGCGACGGCTCGGTGCCGTTCTTCTGCCCCGGCGCCGGCGGCGCCGCCTACACGTACTGCGGCGAGGAGAACCAGGCCGAGATCGCCGAGCGGACGTGCAACATCAACTGCATCGTCGGGCTGGGCAAGCACGCGGGGAAGGTTTGCGCCGAGCGCAACACGTACAATGGCTTCGGCCAGTTCGTGGTGGAGATGGCCGCTCCCGGGCCGCGCGAGGCGGGCTTCGACGACTCGCTGGACCGGCGCACCCAGGTCATCACCGTGTCGCCGCTCGAGTCGCGCGCCACCCCGACGGCGATCACCACGGGCGTCAACGGCCCGGCGCAGGTGCGCGTGTGGTGTGACACGCCGGTGCGCGTGAAGTTCGGCACGGCGAGCGTGAGGGCGACGATCGATGACGTCCCCCTGGCGGCCAAGGCCGTCATGGAGCACACGATGACGGGCACCGAGCAGTTCGTGGCCGTGCTGGCCGACGGTGACGTCATCAACCGAGGCCAGTGCCACGTGTCGCTCAACAGCCGCACGCGCATCAACGTCGTCACGCGCGACGCGGTGCCGGACCTGGTGGTGGACTGCAACGAGAACGACTCGAACGCGGACGCCGCCAAGCAGTGCCAGCTGCTGCGTACGGCCACCTACAACATCACCGGCCACCTGCGGCAGGTGAGCGCCGCCCGGCCGCGCTGGATCATCAGCCCGCGCGACGCGGACGATGTCTGCTGCTTCCCGGGACCGGAGGGTGCTTGCCCCCGCCCCATCAAGCAGTGCCCGGCCGAGTAAGGCTTTGCTGTAGACAGCACCGAAGAAGCTTGCCCCGGTAACGGGGCTCATGGGAGGCGCGGTCGGCTCGGCCGCGTCCGTGGAGGGAAATTGAAAACGCTGCGTACCCTGGCCCTGACCGGGCTGTTGTCCTTGTCCGCGCCCGCATGGGCCGGAGACTTCGTCGACACCCGCTTGTCCTTCGTCTTCGCGGACGACAACGTCCTGGCGGGGGCGGGCGAGACGACGCCCAACAGCCCCAACGCGCGCTTCGGCGCGGGCAACCAGAACACCCAGTTCTACGACAACTTCAACACGCGCTTCTCGGGCTTCGAGACGCTGTCGAACGTGGTGCTCTACAAGCGCATGCCCGCCTTCTTCGAGGGGCTCACCACCGAGGCGGCGCTCACCATCCTCGTGCTGGAGCAGCCCTCGGGCGGCGTCACGCTGCGGGACAACTCCAGCTACATCCGGCTGAACTACACGCCGCCGGGCTGGGGTGAGCGCGAGGGCATCTCGCTCACGGGCTTCCCGGTGTCGGCGGACCGCTTCCGGCTCGGGTACGCGTACCGCATCTCCTGGGGTGGCAGCGGCATCTTCACCACCCGCGCCGCGGCCGAGGGCGTGCCGGGCGCCAAGCTGCAGATCACCCGCGACCGCTGGTACGCCTACGTGGGCGGCAAGACGGCGCTGGCGCTCAACGATCTCATCCTCGAGAAGGAGACGCTCTACGGCGCGATGGCGGGCGCGGGCGTGGACCTGCTGGAGACGCTGCGGCTGGAAGCGGGCGGCGGCTACTTCCAGAAGGGCATCATCCCGGGCCTGGCCAACCAGGGCATCCGCGCGCCGGTGAACTCGGCGGGCGTGTCGGGCCAGGCGGTGTACCACGTGGGCGTGCCGGTGGGCACGAGCGTGGACTTCCGGCTCTACCGGAACGACCCGGAGGTGTACCAGCGCTTCTTCGCGCCGGAGATCTACACGGGCGGGCTGTCCTACTCGGTGTCGCTGGAGGGGAGCTTCCTGACGCAGTCGCTGGAGAACCCGGACGTCTTCGGCCAGACGGTGACGCAGGACGCCACGGCGGTGGCGCTGCAGGCGCGGGCGAAGTTCAACTATCTGCGCGTCCACCTGCTGGGGCTCTACCGCAGCCTGTCGTTCATCCAGTTCGAGGTGCCGGGCCTGCCGCCCTACCGTGACTTCCCGGAGGGCACGAAGCTCAACCCGGAGATGTTCATCGCGGCGGGCGCGGACTACCACCTGCCGAGCCTGCACTTCACCCCGGGCTTCATCGTGGGTGTGCAGCAGCCGGCCTCCTTCCGCAGCCCGGAGTTCACGGGCGGTGGCAACAACCCGCCGCCGAGCCTGACGGGCACGCGCACCGTGGTGGTGCGGGACGTGAACCTGCTGAGCATCCTTCCGGAGACGTGCGGCACCGCGGCCTGCGAGGCGGACCTGATCCTCTCGGCGAAGGCGACGTTCCGCTGGGACTTGTCGGAGACGGTCGCGGCGGTGGGCGAGGTCTATTACACGTACGACAACAACCGGACGACGTTCCGGGACGACGTGACGGGCGTGGCCGAGCCGCGCTTCGAGGAGCCGCACGCGCTGGGCTTCAACACCCTGCTCCAGGCGCGCTTCTAACCGCCGGGAGTTCCCCCTCTCCCCCGCGAGGAGAGGGGGTGTTGCTCAGGAGGACGTCATGCGCACCACTTCATCGAACGTGGTGAGCCCCTGGGCCAGCTTGCGCACCGCCGCCTCGCGCAGCGTGCGCATCCCCACCCGCCGTGCCGCCTCCACCAGCTCATGGTGAGAGGCGCCGTGGGTGATCATCTCCTTCATCTCCGCGCCGATGCTGACGATCTCGAAGACGCCGGTGCGCCCGAAGTAGCCGGTGCCGCGGCAGCGCACGCACCCTGCTCCCTTGAGCAGCCTCACCCCGCCGGGTAGCAGCGGGATGGGCACCTGGAGCGCCGTCAGCTCGTCCGGAGTGAGCGTCGTCTCCTGCGCGCAGTGGACGCAGATGCGCCGCAGCAGGCGCTGGGCCATGAGCCCCACGAGGCTCGAGGCGAGCAGGAAGGCCGGCACCTCCAGGTCCTTCATGCGAGCCACCGCGCCGATCGCGTCGTTGGTGTGCAGCGTGGAGAGCACCAGGTGGCCGGTGAGCGCGGACTGGATGGCGTTCTCCGCCGTCTCCGCGTCGCGGATCTCTCCCACCATGATGACGTCCGGGTCCTGGCGGAGGATGTGGCGCAGCGCCCCGGCGAAGTCCAAGCCCACCTTGGGCTGAACCTGCACCTGGTTGAAGCCCTCCCACACCATTTCGATCGGATCCTCGATGGTGGTGACGTTGACGTCCGGCCCGGCCACCGCCTTGAGCGCCGAGTAGAGCGTCGTCGTCTTGCCGCTGCCCGTGGGGCCCGTCACCAGAATGAGCCCGTGCGGCTGGTCGATCCACGACTCGAAGGAGCCCTTCTCGTCCGGCTCGAAGCCGAGCTGGGCGATGTCCTGCACCAGCGTGTCCGGGTCGAAGATACGGATGACCACCTTCTCACCGAAGGCGGTGGGCAGCGTGGAGACACGTAACTCCACCTCGCGGCCCTCGCGCTCCGTCTTGATGCGCCCGTCCTGCGGCCGGCGCTTCTCGGAGATGTCCATGCGCGAGAGCATCTTCACGCGCGAGACGATGGGCGCATGCACGCCTGCAGGCAGCGTGTACACGGTGTGCAGCACACCGTCGATGCGCAGGCGCACATGGGACTGGGCACGCTTGGGCTCGACGTGGATGTCCGAGGCGCGGTTGTCGAAGGCGTAGCGCAGCAGGTAGTCCACCGCCTGCACCACCGGCTTGTCCGAGGCCTCCAGCTCCTGCGTGCCGCTGAGCGACACGAGCTGCTCGAAGTTGCCGATCGCCGGCTCGCTGGCGAAGTCGTCCGCCGCGCGGGCCAGCGTCTTCTTGAAGCCGTAGATCTCCGTGATGGACTTGAGGATGTCCGACTTGGAGGACAGCACCGGCTCGATGGGCAGGCCGGTGAGGTGGAAGAGGTTCTCGAACAGCTCGCGATCGAACGGGTTGGCCACCGCCACCACGAGCCGCCCCTGCGCCGAACGCTCCAGCGGCAGCAGCGCGTGCTTCTGCGCGAAGGGGCGCGACACGGTGCGCGTGGCCAGCGCCATGTCCAGCTTGAGCGGGTCGATCTTCCGGTACGTCATGCCGGCGGCGCGCGCGGCGGCCTCCGTCACCCGGTCCTCATCCAGTACGCCCCGGCCCTCGGGCAGCGGCACCTGGAAGGCGGCGACGATCTCCACCGGCGACACGTCATACCGTGCCGCCTCCTTGGTGTTGCCCTGCCCCTTGGACTTGAGGACGCGGGCCCGGGCGGCTGGCTCACGCGCCAGCACCTCCTGGGCCTGCTGAGGGGCGAGCAGCCCCTGGGCCACCAACGCCTCCAGCACGAACGTCGTGCTGAAGTCGGCCTGGCTGCGATTCGTGGTGCTCAGCGGCGTTGCCAAGAGCGCCGACCTCCCACCCCGAGCAGCAGCACGAGCGCCGCGAGGAAGACCAACGCCGAGGCGGGGCCTCCGGAGCAACCACACCCGTCCGGCGTGCCCCCTCCTCCGCTGCCGCCATCCGTTGGAGGGGGAGGAGGCGGAGGCTGCGTGCCAGCGTCGTTGCCGCAGAGCGTGCAACCCCCGTCCGTGGGGGCATAGGGATCGAAGCACCCGCCACCGCTGCAGAAGTACCCGGAGGGGCAGTCGAGGTTGTTCTGGCAGCCCGGCTGGCACGCGAAGCCATCCCCCAGCGGGTTGCATGCGAGCGGCTGCTCACAGGTGCCCGCGCTGCAGTCCCGCATGCACATGCGCACGTTGCCGACGGCCCGGCAGGTGGAGCCTCCCGGACAGCCGCAGGCGGCGTTGGAGCAGGGCTGCGAGCAGACCCCCGTCGGCTGGTTGTTGATGAACAGGCACACCTGACCCGCGCTGCACTCCGAGGTCTGGTTGCACGGCGAGCCCACGGAGCGCCCGAGCCCCGTGTTCGCGAAGCAGATCCGGTCACACACGCGGCAGCTGAAGGCGGTCGGGCTGCTGCTGCCCACGTTGCAGTCCGAGTCGGTGTAGCAGTTGGGGACGCAGACGTTGCCCGTGGGCAGGGGCGAGCAGGTGTAGCCCACGCGGCAGTCACCACTTCCCACGCGGCACGACTTCAGGCAGCGGTTCCCGTTGCCGGTGGCCGTGCAGAGGGAGCCCGCGGGACAGTTGTCGTTGGGCGCCAGGGAGCAGGACTCCTGGCAGTAGCCGTCCTCCCAGGCGATGCCCGTGGAGGGCAGCGCCAGCTCATTCTGGCAGAGGCCGACCGCCGAGCCGCAGTCGCCATTGACGCCGCAGGGCTTGCCCACCTGGGTGATCGCCTCGTTGGGCACGGCGGTGCAAGCGGTGCCACCGTCCTGCAGGCTGCGCCGACAGACGAAGGGATCCGGGCAATCGCCCGGGTTGTTGAGGGCGCAGTTCTTGGTGCAGTAGCGGTACAGCAGACCGCCGTCCGACTTGTTGTAGGGGATGCAGTTCAGCCCGTTGCTGCACGGATCGCTCGGCGAACAGGGCGAGCCCACCGCGCCGTTGTCCGGGTACTGACGGCACAGGTGCTCCTCGTCATGCACGTCGAGCGCGCGCCGGTTGCCTCCCGCGGGGAGCACCGCGTGCATCACCGCCTCCGTGGGGCTGTAGACGTCATCCAACCCCAGGCAGTGGCCGATCTCGTGGGTCAGCGCCGACTGAAGGTCCGTGCGTCCGCCGCTCGGGTCGGTGTTCGGCACCACCGTCCACAGGTAGTTCACCGCGTTGACGAAGATGTCGCACTGGTAGAGGTAGCCCGCGTAGGTGAGCGGGATGGAGCCCGTCTTCGCCTGCCCTCGACCGAGCGCCAGCTCGTAGTACGGGTCGGTATTGCTGGTGACCCAGACGGTGCTCACGTTGAATGCGTCGAACGCGTTGCCCACGTCGTTGGGGTTGATGGACGTGTTCTGGCTGGTGAGCCCCGCGTAGTTGAAGTCCGGGTACGCGCAGCCCACGTTCTCCCAGGCCTGGAAGGCATCCTGGGTGGCCTGGATGACCGAGCTCAGGGAGATGCCCGCGGGAGTCTGGTTCCGACTGTCCACGTAGTAGGAGAACGGATTCTCCCGCGTGTTGAGCATCTTGTGGCCGAGGTAGGGGTATTCGTCCGCCCAGGCCGTGGCGCTGATCGCCACCCACGCGAGCACCACCGTCCATTGCAACCTGTTCATCGCTTGCCCCTCTCCTGCTTCGCCGGAGGCGGACTCGCCCGCCGGATCTCGTCAATCACCGCTTCGAGCGGACGCTGCGCGGGTCCTCCCTGGACCCGGCCGTTGAGCTGCACCTGGCGCGCGCCCTCCGCTCCGGATGTCACCGTCTGCTTGCCCGCGGCCAACCCCACCAGCGCGCACCGCTCCACCGCCTTCGGGTCCGGGCACCGCAGGAAGAACAGCGCCGTCTCCCCGACGGTCACGGTGGCATCGCCCGCCAGGCGCGATTCCCACAAGCCGCTCTTGCCGCCCACCTGGACCAGCTCCACCGCCGCGGGCCCCTTGCCCTGGTACGTCTCCAGCACCTCCAGGCGGAACAGCGTGGTCATCTGCCGCACGTTGCCCTCGGGCACGCGGACACGTGAGTCCAGCACGCGCGCGAGCACCACGCGATCCGAGCCACGGGCCAGCTCGGTGATCGTCTGGAGAGGCCCTGTCGAGCCCAGGGCGAGCGAGGGCAGCGACAGGGCGAGCAGCAGCCCCAGGGGGCGAAGGAAAGACATGGGGTGCAGCTTACCCGTGAACGGCGCGGATGGCGGCGTCGACGAGCCCTTCAGGAGTGGGCCGCTCCGCGACAGCTGCTACCTCCACCCCCAGCCGGGCCAGGGCCGCCGCCGTGGTAGGGCCGATGGCCACCACCCGGGCCTGCCCCAGTCGCTCCCGGCCAGCGGCCTCCAGGAACACCTCCACCGTGCGCGGCGAGGCGAAGAGCACCACGTCCGGAGGCGCCGTCCGCAGCGCCTCCTGCGCCTCCGGAGACAGCGTCGCGGGAGTGCTCCGGTAGGCCGTTACCCGGGTGACACGGACGCCCTGCTCTCGCAGCGCCAGCTCCAGCTCGCGGCGCCCCTCCTCGGCGGCGGGCAGCAGCACCTCATCCTCCGGCTGCAGATCGTCCCGAATGACTTCGTAGAGCCCCAGGCCCGTGCCCTCCGGAGGCTCGGCCACCACCTTCAGGCCATAGCCTTCGGCGGTCCGCGCGGTGCGAGGTCCCACCGCCGCCACCCGCACGAGGCCCATCCGGTCCGCCGTGCCGGCCTCGCGAAGCGCCTCCATCAGCGCCTCCACGGCCGAGGGACTGGCGAACACCACCCAACGATAGCGTTGGATGGCCTCCGCCGCGGCCGCCAGGGGCCGGGAGTCCTCCGGAGGATGGAGCTCCAGCAGGGGGAGGCTGAGCACCTCCGCGCCTTCATCCTCCAGGAGGAAGCACAGCTCCTCCACCCGCTCCTTGGGGCGGGTCACCAGCACGCGCTTGCCGTCGAGTCGCCGTTCCACGGGCGCGGACTCTAGGACTTTGGAACGAAGCCGGTATTGCCAAAATGGCGAAGGATGTCTTGTGCGCCACGAGAGAGCAGCTCCTCGGCGAGCCGCTCCCCCAGGGCGTGGGCTTCCTGGGACGGGCCGCGCACCTCGCCGGCCACCACCTTGGAGCCATCCGGCTGGCCCACGAAGCCCCTCAGGTGTACCTCGCCGTCCGTCACGGTGGCGTGGCCCGCCATGGGAACCGTGCAGCCACCCTCCAGCTTCGCCAGCAGCGCGCGCTCGGCCATCACCGCCACGCGCGTCACCGCATCCTCGAGCGGCGCGAGCAGGCCGCGCACCTCGGCGTCCGCCGTGCGGCACTGAATGGCGAGCACGCCCTGCCCCACCGCCGGCAGGCTCACCGAGGGCGAGAGCACCTCGGTGATCTCCTTCTCCAGCCCCAGGCGCTTGAGGCCCGCATAGGCCAGCATCGCGCCGGCCAGCCCCAGCTCCTTCGTCTTCGCCAGCCGTGTCTGCACGTTGCCGCGCAGGCTGACGATCTCCAGGTCCGGCCGCCGCGATCGCAGGATGCAGCTTCGGCGCAGTGAGGAGGTGCCCACCCGGGCGCCCTGGGGCAGCCGATCGAGCGTGAGCCCCGTGGGGCTGCAGAACGCGTCGCGAGGGTCCTCGCGCGCCGGCACCGCGGCGAGCATCAGCCCCTCGGGCAGCACCGACGTCATGTCCTTGAGGCTGTGGACGGCGATGTCCGCGCGCCCATCCAGCAGCGACTGCTCAATCTCTTTCACGAACAGCCCCTTGCCACCGATGGCGGACAAGGGAGCCGAGAGGAAGCGATCTCCCTCGGTGGTCATCTCCACCAGGGACACCTCGAGGCCGGGGTGGCGCGAGGCGAGCAGCGCGGCCACGTGACGGGCCTGCCAGAGCGCCAGCGGGCTCTGACGCGTGGCGATCCGCACCGCGCGGCTCATCGCTTGCCTCCACTCGCGGCGGTGGGAGCGGCGCTCTCGGCCTCGGCGGTGGGCACCGACTCCTCGGCGAGACCGAACAGCTCGGCGGCGGCGCCCGCCAACCGGTTGCTCTCATGCTCCGGCCCCACGGCGCGCAGCTTCGCGGTGGGCTCGTGCAGCAGCTTGTTGACGATGGCGCGCCCCATGGCCTCGATGCTCTTGCGCTGCTTGTCGGTGAGCCCCTCGCCCATGCCCGCCAGCGTGCGCTCCACCTCGGCCTTGGCGATCTGCTCGGCCCGCTGCCGCAACCGCGCCAGCACCGGCACTCCGTCGCGCACCGCGCGGTCGCGCATGAAGCGCGACACCTCTTGAATGACGAGCACAGCGGCCTTCTGGGCCTCCTCGGCCCGCGCCGCCTCGTTCTCGGCGACGAACTTCTGGATGTCGTCCACGTCGTAGGCCGTTACCCAGTCCAGCTCAGCCACTTCTGGAGCAATGTCGCGCGGCACGGCCAGGTCCACCATGAACAGGGGCCGGAACCGGCGCGCCCTGCCCACCGCGCCCACGTTCTCCTTGGTGAACAGGGGCACTGGCGAGGCCGTCGAGCACACCACCACGTCGGCCTCCTTGAGCAGCACCTGCAGTTCCTCGAAGGGCCGGGCCACGCCGCCCACCTCGGCGGCCAGCGCCTCGGCGCGAGAGAGCGTCCGGTTGGTGATCAACACCCGGCCCGCCTTGGCCTGCTTCAGGTGCCGCGCGGCCAGCTCGCCCATCTCTCCCGCCCCCACCACCAGCACCGTCTTGTCCGACAGCTCATCGAAGACCTTGGAGGCCAGCGACACGGCCGCCGAGGCCATGGAGGTGGCCGCCCGACCGATGGCCGTCTCGGTGCGCACGCGCTTGGCGCACGAGAAGGCCGAGGCGCACACGCGAGTGAGCACCCCACGCACCGCGCCCGCGCCCTGACCCAGCTCGAAAGCGTCCTTCACCTGCCCGAGGATCTGCGCCTCGCCCAGCACCATGGAGTCCAGGCTGGAGGCCACGCGGAACAAGTGCTCCAGCGCCCCGGCGCCCTGGTGCTCATAGAGGTGCTCCAGCGTCTCGGGACCGCCCAGCTCACTGAGCGCCTCACGCGCACGGACGCCCGCCTGCGAGATCTCGGGAGATGACACGTACAGCTCCACCCGGTTGCAGGTGGAGACGAGGAACGCCTCGGTAGGCGCCTGCGCCAGCCGCTGGAGCAGCTCCACCTGCCGGGGCTCCGGCAGCGCGAGCCGCTCACGCACGTTCAGGGGCGCCGTCCGGTGGGACAAGCCAATACAGAGCAGCTCCATGGCTAGCGCCCGCCTCCGATGGTGGAGTTGTACGACGAGAGGAAGGACACGAGCACCAACCCGAAGCCCATCATGGTCAGCAGCGCCACGCGCCGGCCGCGCCAGCCAATCAGGACGCGTGCGCCCGCCAGCGCCGCGAACAGGCCCCAGGCCACGAAGGTGGCGAGGACCTTGGCATCCAACATCCAGGAGAACCCATGTGAGGAGCCCACGACGAAGAAGGCGCCGGTGGCCAGGGTGATGGACAGCGCGATGAAGCCCCACACCACCAGCCGTCGATTGAGGGTGTCGAGGAACTCGAGCGAGGGCAGCCGGGAGAACAGCAGGCCGAAGCGCTTGCCCTTCACCTGCCGCTCCATCAGCAGGTACATGACGCCCACGCCGGCCGCCACGGCGAAGGCCGCCATGCCCAGCAGCGCGATGCTGATGTGCAGCGGCAGCAGCGGCTGGCGCATGGAGGACGACAGCGGCGCCTGCCCACCGTGCAGCAACAACCCGGGCAGCAGCACCGCCACCGCCAGCGGGGTGATGAACGCGCCGATGACAGGCTTGCGGTAGAGCAGATCCAGCACCAACCCGAGGGCCAGCAGCAGGAAGGCGAGCGCGGAGAAGCCCTGCGCCGCGCCCACTGGCATGCCTCCCTGCGCGCCCATCAGCGAGAACAGGGACAAGCCATGCAGGGCCAGCCCTCCGCCCACCAATACCCGCCCGGCGAGGGCGAGCGCGTGCCACTGGCGTACCAGGTAGGCGAGATACACCAGCGCCGCGAAGGCGTAGGCGTGGCAGGCAAGCGAGACGAGGGATTGACTCATGGCGGCTGCGACATAACCCCGGGCGACCGTCAGGTCAGCCCATCTTGTTCAAGATGAAGGCGGCCAGAAGGTCCGTCTCGTTGTTCGGTTTCTTATCTCCCGGGCGAGGGGCCACGGCCACCTCGGTGACATAGCCGGGCACCACCTCATAGGCGGTCTCTCCCACCAGCACGGAGGTCTCCAGGTGGTCGGCCCCCAGGCTGGCGAGTTGGGGCTCGGTCTTCACCTTGGCCACCAGCTGGTGGGTGTCCTCTCCGGAGACCAGCTTCACGAAATGCACGGCGGGCACGGTGGGGTAGCTGGCGCCACCCTCCGCCGCCACCACCAGCTTTCCGTCCCGGAGGTCGGCTTTGTCCCCCAGCGCCCACTCCTCGAGCTGAGCCTGAGGCAGAAAGAGCTTCATCACGTCCGCCAGCTTACATCAGCCCCGTTTCAAGGGCCCGTCTTCTCTTGGCGCTTGCCTGCTTGAAACGTCCCCAGACTGTCCGCATCTCACCTGCGTGGGGCTGGCAAGGGCTGGTCGAGCCTTGCAGGGCCCTCGGGGCGCGTACTAGACGCGCCAGCAGCCAGGCCCTCGCTTCTCAATGGCCTGAAGGAGACATCATGGCAGGCGCAGACATCATGACCATCGGAGATGGGGATTTCGACAAGGAAGTGCTCAAGTCAGACACGCCGGTGCTCGTGGACTTCTGGGCGACCTGGTGCGCCCCGTGTCGGGCCATCGCCCCAGCCATCGAGGAGCTGGCCTCGCAGTACAAGGGCAAGGTGAAGGTCGCCAAGCTCAACGTCGACGACAACCAGGACACCGCGCAGACGTACGGCATCCGCTCCATCCCGACCCTGCTCGTCTTCAAGGGCGGCAAGGTGGTGGGCACCATCGTCGGCGCGGTTCCCAAGGGCCGCATCGAGGCGGAGATCACCAAGTCGCTGTAAGCCTCACCCTCTGTCCGCGCGGGGCTCGAATGCCTCGCGCGGCGGAGGTGCCGTGAACGAAGGTTGGAGCAGCGCCGTCTCGCGCGGGCTGAAGCGCTTGAGACCTGAATCGCAGCTCGCCTTCACCCGTCACGCCAGTCACGCTCCAGTCACGCTCCACCGTCTATGGCCCCAGCACGGGTGAACCTGCCAGGTAACCCTTCTCTCGGCCACTTGACAGATCTGACCTCTCAGAGGGGGGACCGATCGAGCGAGTCGGGACAAATCCTTCAACCATGTGTTGACAGAATTTTCCTCAAAGGCCAAATAAGCGCCCACGTAGGCTTGTCTTGTTTAAGCCGCGAGTTCCGTTTTTCAGGAGTTGTCATGGCTCGTCCTCGTAAGAGTCCCGTTTCCTCCCCCGCCCTGGCTCTGCCTCCCGCGCTCGCGTCCTGGGCGGAGGCGATCGGGGATGCGATCGGTCGAGGGCTGGCTCGTGCCCTCCATAACAGTGGCCTGGGAGCCACGGGCGGAAATCTGGCGGCGCCGATGCGCAAGCGTGGACGTCCGCCCAAGGTCTTCATGGGGCCCGTACCTCCCGAGCGGCGCTGCACCGTCCCGGGCTGTGAGCGCGAGTCTCGCTCCAAGGGGCTGTGCTCCGCGCACTACCAGGCCGAGCGGCGCCGCAACCTCGCGGCCAACAATAAGCCGAAGCCTTCTTGAAAGCGCTGCCTACTCGCCTCGCCAGGGGTCTCCCGGCGAGGTGGCCTTGAGCAGCTCCCACGCGGCGAGCACATCCACCGCTCGCTCGAGCTCGTTGGGCAGAGAGCGGGAGCGCCGGGACTGCAAATAGTCCTCGACGAAGGTCCGTAGCCGCATGCCCAGGAAGAGCCGAGCCAGGGACACCTCGGTCTGTCCCGAGAACTCCACGAACCGAATGCCGAAGCCGCTGCGCCCATCGGGGCCGTTGCGCTCCTCGCGGACGATCTGCGCGCGCGCCTGAACCGGTTCTGCCCCCTCCTCCAGCGCGAAGCGCACGTTGAGCTCCGTGCCCATGGGCATGAAGAACGTGCTCTCGAGGAAGGCCCCACTCACGCTCACGTTCAGCGAGGTGAAGGAAGCGGCGAAGGTCCGCGTTCCTCCCTCCTCTCGCCACAGCTCGAAGCGCGTGGCCAGGCGGGCCCGTGGGAAGTGCCGGTGCTCTGGCTCATCCCCCACCCGCGTCTCGATGATCGGCGCCAGCATGGGCGCGCCGCCTCGGCGACCCGAGGCTCCCGGACGTCCTGCCTCCTCGCCTCGGCCTGACGGGCGGCGCTCCTCGGGACGGGGAAAGGAGACCCGCGGCAGCGAGGGCTTGTCCGCGCCCTTGGCCGCGAGCGGGGAAGTTGGAGCTGCGATCGCCTCGGGCTTTTCGGGCTTCGCGGCAGGGGCGGAGGTGTCCGCCTCACGGGAGGGAGCTTTGCCCTTCCGGGCACCCTTGCTCTGCATCGTCACCTCCGCCGCGCTGGGAAAGAATCCCGTACCGGAACTGGCGCGATTCATACACCATGCGCCCGCTCCACCGCGCGCGGAGATTGTGATGCTGGGAAACCTCCTCAAGCCCGAATTCGACGAACTCATCCGCGCCAGGGACTGGAACTCGCTGCGTGAGGCTTTCACCGAGATGGACCCGGCGGACGTGGCCGAGGTCATCGAGGATCTGCCCGCCAAGGACAGCGGCGTGCTCTTCCGGCTCCTGCCCCGGGACATGGCGGCGCTCGCCTTCGAGTACCTGCCGCCGCACCAGCAATCGGAGCTGGTGAGCACGCTGGGCAACGAGGAGCTCAAGAACGTGCTCAACGAGATGGCGCCCGACGATCGCACGCGCCTGCTCGAGGAGCTGCCCGCGGAGGTCACCCGGCGGGTGCTCACCACGCTGGCCCCGGCGGAGCTGAAGGTGGCCCGCGAGCTGCTGGGCTACCCGGAGCGCAGCGCCGGCCGCTACATGACGCCGGAGTTCCTCACCATCCCGGGGAACCTCACCGCCGCGGCGGCGCTCGAGTACGTGCGCAAGCACGGCCAGGGGCGCGAGACGCTCAACGTCCTCTACATCGTCGATGAGAAGGGCCGGCTGCTGGATGACGTGCGCCTGGCCTCGCTGGTGCTGGCCAAGGCGGACTCCGCGGTCACCGACATCCATGATCGCCAGCTCGTCAGCATTCCGGCCACCGCGGACCGCGAGGAGATCATCAGCTTCTTCGAGAAGTACGATCGGGTGGCGCTGCCGGTGACGGACTCGAAGGGCGTGCTGCTGGGCATCATCACCGTGGACGACGTGCTCGACGTGGCCGAGGAGGAGGCCACCGAGGACATCCAGCGCATGGGCGGTATGGAGGCCCTCGAGGCGCCCTACCTGGACATCGGCATCATCGGCATGCTGCGCAAGCGCGTGGGCTGGCTCACGGTGCTCTTCATCGGGCAGATGCTCACCGCCACGGCGATGGCCCACTACCAGGACGCCATCGCCCAGGCCGTCTTCCTGAGCGCCTTCGTGCCGCTCATCATCTCCTCGGGCGGCAACTCCGGCTCGCAGGCCACCTCGCTCATCATCCGCGCGCTGGCGGTGCGAGATGTCTCGCTGGTGGACTGGTGGCGCGTGGCCCTGCGCGAGAGCGTCAGCGGCATCGCCCTGGGGTTGTTCCTCGGAGTGCTGGGCACGTTGCGCATCATCCTCTGGCCCGGGCACGAGACGCTCTACGGCCCCCACTTCGGATGGGTGGGCGTGGCGGTGGGATTGAGCGTGGTGGGCGTGGTGACGTTCGGCACGCTGTGCGGTTCGATGCTGCCGTTCCTGCTGCGCCGCCTGGGGTTGGATCCCGCCACCGCGTCGGCCCCCTTCGTGGCCACGCTGGTGGACGTCACCGGCGTCATCATCTACTTCACCGTGGCCAGCGCCATCCTCGCCGGCCGCGCCTTCTAGCGCCCACCGGCTAGAACATGTGGCGGCGCATGCTGATGTTCACCAGCAGCCCGATGCTGAGCATCACCGACAGCATGGAGGAGCCGCCGTAGCTCATCAACGGCAGGGTGATGCCCGTCACTGGCAGCAGGCCGATCACCATGCCGATGTTCTCGAACACCTGCCAGAAGAGCATGGCGGTGACGCCCACGGCCACGAAGGCGCCGAACCTGTCCCGTGCGCTGAAGCCCACGGCCAGCGCCAGGGAGAACAGTCCTCCATAGAGCGCCAGCAGGAGCAGGCACATCAGGAAGCCGTGCTCCTCGGCCCACACGGAGAAGATGAAGTCCGTGTGCTGCTCGGGCAGGAAGGAGAGGCCCGTCTGCGTGCCCTCGCGCCAGCCCTTGCCGCCCATGCCGCCGCTGCCCACGGCGATCTTCGACTGGGCGGCGTGGTAGCCGCTGCCCCGCAGGTCCGCCTCTGGATCCAGCCACCCGGAGATGCGCTGGCTCTGGTGCTTCTTCAAGTGGTGGCGAAGGATGGTGGTGCGCGGCTCGGGCGCATCCCGCACATAGTCGTTCCAGATGACGCCCGCGCCCGCCAGCAGGGCCGCCACCATCACCGCCACGAGGTACCAGCGCACCTTGCCGAAGAGGATGACGGTGATCGAGGACAGGCCGATCATCATCGCCGTGCCCAGGTCCGGCTGCACCAGCACGATGGCGAAGGGCACCATCACCACCAGCACCGGCTTCCACAGCCGCAACAGCCCATACGCGGGCTGATTGGGCCGGAAGTCGTCGTGGTAGATCTTCGCCAGCATGAGGATGACGCCGATCTTCATGAACTCGGCGGGCTGGACGCGGATGGGGCCGAGCACGAACCAGCTCTCAGCGCCCTTGGCCTTGTGGCCGATGAAGCGCAGCGCGATGAGCGCCAGGATGTTGAGCACATAGATGGGCACCGTCATCCGCTGGATCCAGCGGTAGTCCACCAGGCACACCATCAGCGCCGCGCCCAGGCCGATGCCCAGGTAGACCGTCTGGCTGGTCCAGGCGGACTGCGAGCCACGTGCCGCCGAGGCGAGGTTCCAGATGCCCAGGCACGCGATGGCCAGGACACAGACGATCAGCCCCCACGGGACGTGGGGGACCATGCGCTTTTCAATGCTGAGCTGCATTCGGAGTCTGGGCCTGCGGCGCGCCGCGAGTGAGCATGACGTCCTCCAGCTTCGGCGCCGGAGGCAACGTCAGGACGTAGGGCTGATTGGAACGCTGCGGAGGAGAGCTCGCGTCCTGCTTCTTCAGGTCGAAGTACTTCTGGATGACAGCCATGCCCGTGGGCGCGGCGTCCGAGCCACCGTGCCCGCCGTGCTCGTTGAGCACCACCACGGCGATCTCCGGGTTCTCCGCCGGGGCGAAGGAGGCGAACCACGCGTGGTCACGCGCGAAGAACTCCATCTGGTGCGTCTTGAGGCGCACCGCGCCCAGCGAGGCCACCTGGGCGGTGCCCGTCTTGCCCGCCACCACGATGTCCTTGAGGCGCGTACGGTACGCGGTGCCGCCCGGCTCGTTCACCACCGCCACCAGCGCGTCGACGATCGACTTGCGGTGCGAGGGGTTCATCTCCACCTTGCGCACCACCTGCGGCTCGTACGACTCCATGACGCGCCCGTCCAGGTCCTCGATGCGCTGGACCAGCTGCGGCTTGTGCAGCGTGCCGCCATTGGCCAGGGCCGCGTAAACCATGGCCAGCTGCAGCGGCGTCACGTTGTCATCGCCCTGGCCGATGGCGCTGTTGAGCGCCATGCCCTTGGTGTAGCCACCGGGCGAGAGCCGGTCGTGGTAGCTCTCGCTGGGCATGATGCCGGGCACCTCGGCCACCACGCCAATGCCGGTGGGGCTGCCCAGCCCGAGCGACTTGCCCATGTCGGCGATCGCGTCCAGCCCCAGGGTGTCGGCGACCTTGTAGTACCAGGTGTCGCACGAGTACTGGAGCGCCTGCTTCCCATTCACCGGCCCGTGGCCCGCGTCCTTGTGGCAGCGCCAGGTGCGCGCCCCCAGCTTGTAGCCACCCGGGCAGTTGACCGTCGTCTCCGGCCGGAACACGCCCGACTTGTAGGCCGCCAGCGCGGTGACGACCTTGAAAGTGGAGCCCGGGCTGTAGTGCTCGGCGGCCACGCGGTTGATCATCGGCTGGAGCCGATCCTTGGTGAGCGCCGACATCTGCGCCGGCGTGACACGGCCGGTGAGCAGGTTGGGATCGAAGCCCGGCCGCGACACGAGGGCGCGGATGTAGCCCGTGTTCACGTCGATGGCCACCACCGCGCCAGCGACACCCGGAAACGCGCGCTCGGCCTCCTCCTGCAGCCGCATGTCGATGGAGAGCACCACGTTGCTGCCCGCCTGCGGCGGCACCACCGAGTGCTCGCCCAGCTTCACGTTGAGCTCCTCGATCGTCTGTCCGCGCGCGTTCACCACCTCCTTGCGCACCCCATCCACCCCGCGCAGCCGCGACTCGAAGTAGCGCTCCAGGCCGCGCCGACCGATGTAATCGCCCAGGGCGTACTTCGCCCCGTCCGCGTTGAGCCGGTCCAGCTCGTCCTGGGTGATCTCGTTCATGTACCCCAGCACGTGCGACAGCACCGTCTCGGTGCGGTAGTTGCGGTGCGGCACCGGCACCACCTCCACGCCGTCCAGGATGTCGCGCCGGGCGTTGAGCCGGTCCAGCTCGTCACGCGCCAGATCGATGCGCACAGGCACCGGCTGAAACGGAGCGTTGCGGCGCGCCGAGCGCACCTGATCGTCCACCTTCTGGCGCGTCTCCGCGTCCCAGCCGAGCAGCTCGGCCAGCTTCGGAATCACATGGGTGGAGCAGTCGGTGCAGAAGGCCGGAGTGATGAAGGCGTCGAACGAGGGACGGCTGTCCACGAGGATGGTGCCACGCGCGTCCTTGATGACGCCGCGATCGGCGCGCAGGCGCACCTCCTTGACGAAGTTGGCCACGGACTTGGCCGAGTACTCCTCGCCCCGGATGATCTGCAGCCGGTAGAGCTGCATGGCCAGCACGACGAGGCCGCCCACCAGGAGCAGGCCCAGGAGGAGGAAGTGCCGCTTGAGGTCGCGGCCAGCGGTGGTGTTTCCAATCGTCGGAGGCGTCACAGCAGCCCTCCCACCTGCGAGCGCTCCTGGCGTACCTCGAACTTGCGCAGGAGCGGATAGAGCGCGAGCGCCGCGACACCGGTGAGCGCCACCTGCAGCGGCAGGCCGGGCAGCACCGCCGTGGCCGAGCCATCCTTCACCGTCAGCCAGCCGAAGAAGGCCGCGAGCAGGCCATGGCCGACGTCAGCGCCCATGGTGAAGAGCACGAAGGCGATCGGGCCGCGCACGTCCACCAGCGAGGACACCAACCGGCACACCAGGAAGGTGAACACCCCCAGGAACGTGAACAGGCCCGTGGGCTTGCCGCTCATCATGTCCAGCAGGTAGCCGACCGCGAAGGCCGAGCAGGCGCCCTCCATCAACGTGGCACGCAGCGCGAGGAAGGACAGCAGCACCACGGTGACGTCGATGCGGCTCAGGACCAGGCCCGCCCGCTGCACCACCACGGCCTCCAGCGTGAGCAGCAGCAGCGCCAGCCCCACCGAGACGAGGAACCTCATCGCGTGCCCTCCACCACCGGCCCTGCCTCCTGGTACTGACTGCCCACCACGAGCACCTCCTCCAGCTTGGTCGTGTCCACCGCGGGGAGGATGTCGGCACCCTGGAACATGCCGTGCTCCTTCTTCTCCAGGTTCGCCACCCGCCCCACCACCAGCCCTGGCGGGTACACCCCGTCCGTGCCGGCGGTGATGATGAGATCGCCGTCCTCAACATCCTCGGTGCGCAGCATGTTCTCCAGCTTGAGCGGCCCACTGCCCGAGCCCGCCGCCGTGCCCCGCGCTCGCGAGCGCTGAACCCGCACGCCCACCCGGCTCTGCGGATCCGTCACCAGCGCCACGTCCGCGTAGTTGCCCGTGGTCCGAATCACCTGGCCGACGATGCCGTCCGGCGTCACCACCGACATGCCCTGGAAGACGCCCTGGTTCTCCCCGGCGCTGATCCGCACCGACAGCAGCTTGGCCACCGGGTTCACCCCCACCACCCGCGCGGGGACCTCCTGCCCTGGCACCTTCTCCGTCCACGCCAGCAACTGCCGCAGCCGCTCGTTCTCCGCCCGCGCCTCGCCCAGCGCCTGCACCGAGGCCCGAAGCTGCATGTTCTCCAGCCGCAGCGCGTCATTCTCCTGGCGCACGCCGCGCAGATCCACATACCCGCGCACCGAGGCCACCGCGCCGTCGATGAGCCAGTTGAGGCCCGACTGCACCGGGGAGGTAACCGCGATGACGGTGCGATCGATGAAGTTGGGCTCGCGGCCCCGCCGGCCGGTCACCAGGAAGGCGACCAAGGGGTAGAGCAACAGCCCACTCACGAGGAGCAGCTGACGGTAACGCTTGAGAAGGGACAGCACTGGGAGGAAGGGCCCGTGTAGGGAAAGAGGAGCAGGGAGCGTCGGGGTCAGCTAAACACTGTAAATCGCTTGCATTTTCTGGGGTCTTGTCCTAGGCAGTCAAGGCCTTGCAACGAGGGTGGTGGCGAATCGACCACCCTGCGGCCGGGCATCCAACAAACCCGCGCGGCGAGTCCTTCCACGAGAGTGGCTTGTCCGGCGCCCTGCACGAAGAAATGGTTCCATGGAAGGTCTGAACCTCCGGAAGGTCGTCTCGCTGGTGTTCATCGTCGGGATTGCAGTGGTGTTCACGCTGCAGTTCGGGCCGGGGAGCACGGGCTTTGGTGGCAGCGGCAACCCGACGGTGGCGCCCAGCGCCGCCGCGACGGTGAACGGCAAGGAGATCCCGATTCGGGAGTTCAGCCGCGCCTACACCCAGCAGATCAACACCCTGCGCAACCAGGGCCGGCCGATCCCCGAGGCCCTGGCGCGCCAGTTCATCGTGCCGCAGGTGATGGACCAGCTCGTCAACGGCGAGCTGCTCTCCCAGGCAGCCGAGCGCTACGGCATCGTCGCCTCGGATGAGGAGCTGCGCGAGCTCATCCACAAGAGCCCGAGCTTCCAGACGAACGGCCAGTTCGACTTCGAGCGCTACAAGCGGGTGCTGCGCGACTTCTACCGGATGACGGAGCCCCAGTTCGAGGAGGAGCTGCGGCGCGACATGGCGGCGCAGAAGATGCTCGAGGTGGTGCGCAGCAGCGCGGCGGTGTCCGACGACGAGGTGCGCGTGCGCTACGACAAGGACGCCAACACGGCCCGAGTGGTCTTCGCGCGCTTCCTGCCGACGATGTACGCCAACAAGGTGCCGGCGCCGACGGCGCAGCAGCTCGAGGAGTTCCGCAAGGCCAACGAGAAGAAGGTCTCCGACTACTACGAGGCCAACCGCTTCATGTACCAGCAGCCGGAGCGGGCCAAGGTGCGGCAGATCCTGGTGAAGCTGGCGCCGGACGCGACGGCGGAGCAGAAGGACGCGGCCAAGGCGCGCGCCCAGGCGCTGCGCCAGGAGATCGTCGGCGGCAAGGACTTCGTCGCGGTGGCGCAGGAGCGCAGCGAGGATCCGGGCACGAAGGCGGCCGGTGGGGACCTGGGCTGGGTGGAGCGCGCCAGCCTGGAGCCGGCGCTGGCGGACGCGGTGTTCGCGCTGGCGCCCAACACGGTGTCGGAGCCCATCGAGACGAAGCTGGGCATCCACCTGGTGAAGGTGGAGATCAAGCAGCCGGCCTCGGACAAGAAGCTGGAGGACGTGCAGAACGAGATCGCCACCACGCTCTACAAGCAGGAGCAGGCCAAGGGGCTGGCGAAGGCGGAGGCGGAGAAGGCGCTGGCGTCCGCGAAGGGTGGCCAGACGCTGCAGCAGCTCTTCCCGGCGGAGAAGGAGGGCCAGCCGGCGCTCCAGCGCTTCGAGACGGAGACGCGTCCGGAGGCGGTGGAGACGGGAAGCTTCACGGCGGGCAGCGAGTCGGTGCCCTACCTGGGGCCGGCGCCGCAGCTGATCACCTCGGCGTTCTCGGCACAGGGTCCGCAGGTGCTGGACCAGGTGTTCCCCGTGGGCGAGGGCTTCGTGGTGGCGCAGGTGACCGAGCGCCAGAAGGCCAGCGACGAGGACTTCACCAAGAAGAAGGACGAGCTGCGTGAGCAGGCCCGGCGCGCCAAGCAGATCGAGCTGGAGCAGTCCTTCCTCAAGGCGCTGAAGGACACGGGCAAGGTGTCCACCAACACCGAGGCCATCGAGAGCGTGGTCGGCGCCAGCTGAGTCCACTCCCGGGGGCGAGGCGTTCTCGCCCCCGTCTCAGCGGTTCGGCGGAGCCTCGTTGGTCGGAGCGGCGGGCCGCTCCGCGAGGCAGACGTCATCCCTCCCCCGGGCCTTCGCCGCGTACATGGCGAAGTCCGCCGCCCGGATGAGGTCCGTGGCCGAGTGCGCGTGGTCCGGGTAGGTGGCCACGCCCAGGCTCGCGGTGAGTCGAAGCTCCAACCCCTGGGTCTGCATGAAGCGCTTGTTGCGGAACGCATCCCGCAAGCGCCGTGCCGTGATGAGCGCTCCTTCCGGAGCCGTCTCCACCAGGAGCAGCGCGAACTCGTCGCCGCCGTAGCGGAACACGAGATCGAGCTGGCGGCTGGAGCTCATCAGCAACTCCCCTACTTCCTTGAGCAACGCGCTGCCCACCAGGTGCCCGTGGGTGTCGTTGACGCTCTTGAAGTGGTCCAGGTCCAGGAACACCAGGGACAGCGGGTGGTGGAAGCGCTGGGAGCGCTTCACCTCGTGCTCGAGCTGCGCGCGCAGGTGCCGGGCGTTGAAGCACCCGGTGTGCTCGTCCGTAATCGTCAGCTCCTGGATCCGGCGGAAGTTGCGCGCGTTCTCGATGGCGATGGCCGCGTAGTCGGCGATGGTCGTCAGCGTCGTCAGGTCGTCCAGGGTGAAGGGCGGATCCTTGGGGCCGTTCACCAGCTCGATGAGGCCCAGCACCCGCTCCCGGGCGATGAGGGGCACGGCGAGGATGGAGCTCGTCCGGAAGGCGGAGGCCTCGTCGAAGCGCGGGGCGAACGTCGGGTCCCCTCCGACGTCCTCCACCAGGCGGGCCTTGCCGGTGGAGAACACCGCGCCGGCGATCCCCTCGTCCGGAGAGATCTGGAGCGACTTGAGGGCCTCGGCTCCCTCGCCCACGGCGATCTCGAAGTAGAGCTTGCCGGTGCGCTCGTCCTGGAGCATCAGCGACCAGTTGCGCGGCTGCAGCAGGTCGCTCACCTTCTGCATCACCAGGCTGAGCACCTCCCTCAGCTCCAGCGTGGAGGTGAGCGCCTTGGCCATCTCATTGAACGCAGCGAGCTGCTCCACCGTCCGCTTCATGGCTGACAGGAGATCAGCGGGGTTCATCGGGGGTCCACTCCGAGGCGCGGTTCTGCTAAGGGCTCCAAGCCATCCACCATGCGCACTCTAGAGGATCCTACGTCCCTCGTCCTTGCCTCCGCCTCTCCTCGGCGGAAAGACCTGCTGTCCCAGTTGGGGCTGCGCTTCATCGTGTCCGCGGCGGATCTGGACGAGACGCCCCTGGAAGGTGAGCCCGCGGACACCTATGTGCTGCGGCTGGCCCAGGCCAAGGCCCGAGCGGTGGCGGCGCGCTTTCCGGCCGCCTGGGTGCTGGCGGCGGACACCACCGTGGCCCTGGGCCCGGAGCTGCTCGGAAAACCGAAGGATGGGGCCGAGGCGAGAGAGATGCTCTCACGGCTCTCCGGCCGCACCCACAACGTCTACACGGGTGTAGCCCTCGTGGGCCGGACGGAGGCTTCCACGGTGGTGCGCTCGGGCGTCACGTTCCGGACACTCACCCCTGGAGAGATCGACTGGTACGTGGGCACGGGCGAGCCGCTGGACAAGGCGGGCGCCTACGCCGTGCAGGGGCGCGGCGGGTTCCTCGTGGCCTCGGTGGAGGGCAGCCCCACCAACGTCATCGGCCTGCCGCTCGGAGAGACGCTGGAGTTGCTCACGCGCGCGGGCGTCCCCCTGCCTTGGAGCGCGACATGAGCGAGGTGGCCCAACGGCTGAAGGAGATCCAGGCCCGGGTGGCCGCGGCGTGCGCGCGCGCGGGGCGCCCGGTGGAGTCGGTGACGCTGGTGGCCGTGTCCAAGCTCAAGCCGGCGGCGCTGATCCGCGAGGCGTACGAGGCCGGACAGCGCGACTTCGGGGAGAACTACGCGCAGGAGCTACGGGACAAGGCCGCGGAGCTGGCCGGGCTGGAGGGGCTGCGCTGGCACTCCATCGGGCCGCTGCAGACGAACAAGGTGAAGTACGTGGCCAAGGTGGCGCACGCCTTCCACGCGCTGGACCGGTTGGATGTGGCGCGCGAGCTGTCCAAGCGCCGAGCCGAGGCACCCCTGCCCTGCTACGCCGAGGTGAACATCGGTGGCGAGCAGAGCAAGAGCGGGCTGGCCCCGGAGGCACTCGAGCCATTCCTGCGGGAGGTGCGCGCGCTGCCGGGCCTCCGGCTGGAGGGGCTGATGGCGCTCCCGCCTCCCACGGAGGACCTGGAGCAGGCGCGCGGCCACTTCCGGCGGCTGCGCGAGCTGGCCCGCGAGCACGGGCTCTCGGGCCTGTCCATGGGGACGACGCACGACTTCGAGCTGGCCATCGAAGAGGGCGCCACCCTGGTGCGCGTGGGCACCGCCATCTTCGGTGAGCGCGGTTGAGCCGCGCCGGGCGCGTTAGACTTCCTTGAACTTGAGCCGGCCGTTCTCGTTGACCTTCACCTGGTACTCGTTGCCGCAGTAGTTGCAGCGGACCTCCGAGCCATCGACGATCGGATCATCGGTGGGGTTGTTGGCCTCGCAGCCCGGGCAGTCGAACTCCTTGATGGCCTTGCCGCCACCCTTGCCCTTCTTGCTGCCCTTGTCCTCATCGTCCATATCGAAGTTGTCCATGACCGGGCTCTCCTCGACTTGAGCGGCGGCGCATCGGGCGCCGTGGCGCTCCGAGGCTAGCAGTGCCGTTCCCGACCCGCGCTCTCATTCGCTTCCCCGAAACACCTGGGTCCCAGGGACCAGGCAGGCAGGGGCCCGCCTCTACTACCTGCTCCCACCTTTGAGAGGGGCTGGGGTTGAATGCTGGGGGACAGACCCCGTCCAGGGAATGTCACGCCGGTGGGAAGTGATTGGGTGAGGCGGTTGCGGACCCAGGCGTGCTGCCTACATTGCCCTGCCGCGGACGCGGGAGGGTGGGACCCGAGGGAACACACATGCAGAAGCGGTTCAAGGGTGCGTTCGTGGGACTGCTGTCCGGAATGATGCTGTCCGGTGCGGCCCTGGCCCAGGAAGCGAACAAGGCGTTCGGGCCCGGTGAGCAGTCGCTCTACCGCGTCCAGTACCTGGGAGTGACCGCGGGCACGGCGCAGATCACCGTCGGCGCGCCGATGAAGCAGTGGGGCCAGCAGGTGTGGCCCATCGTCTCCCTGGCCAAGTCGGACCCGTCCCTCAACGTGTGGCCCATCAAGGACAAGTTCGTGTCCTACTGGCACTCGGACACCCAGCGCTCGCTGGGCAGTGACTTCTTCGCGGACGAGAACAACAAGCGGCGCCGCCAGCGCATCAAGGTCGAGGGCGACGGCAGCTCTGCTCACGTCGTGCGGCAGAAGGAGGGCGCGGCCCCCAGCGAGGCCACGCACCAACTGCCTCCGGGCACCATGGATCTGGCGGCCGCCACGTTCGCGCTGCGCAACCGGGGGCTCGTCGAGGGCCAGGAGTACAGCTACCCGGTGTTCACCGGCTCGCGCAGCTTCATCATGCGCGCGAAAGTGGAGGGCAAGCAGAAGCTGAAGACGCCGCTCGGCGAGAAGGAAGTGTTCCGGCTGAAGCTGCAGACGGACTTCTCCGAGAAGCTGAAGACCCAGCGCGACATCACCGCGTACTTCACGACGGACCCGAGCCACGTGCCGGTGCGCGTGGAGGCGGACTTCGTGCTGGGCTCCATCGTGGCGGATCTCATCGAGTACAAGCAGGGGCGCCTCGTGGCGTTGAGCCAGGCGGGCGTGGACAACTGAGCCGAGAAAGGCGGGGGCATGGGAGCAGGTTGGGCGTGGGTGCTCACGACGGTGCTGGCCGCATCGCCGGAGCCGAAGGTGGTGTCACCGCTGGTGAAGGTCAGACCGGGCGTCGCGGTGCAGGGTGCCGCCGAGGCCCGGCTGAGCATGGCCCGAGGAGAGTGTGAGGCCGCGCAGGTGGTCCTCCCGGGGAATATCGAGCGCGTCACGGCACAGCCGCTGGCGCTCAAGGGCCCGGGCTCGACGCTGACCGCCTCGCTCTGGCGCGAGGCCTTCCTCAAGGTCACGACGCCGTCCAACAGCCAGGGTCAGCCAGGTCCCTGGCCGGACGCGCTGGTCCCAGTGGAGACACCGGGAGAGCGCTCGCTGCCCGCGGTGCTCTATGTGGAGGTGTGCGCGCCCGCCGAGCAGGAGCCCGGGACGTACCGCGGCGAGCTGCAAGTGAAGGCGGATGCCAAGGCGGTGGCGCCCGTCCCCTTCACGGTGGAGGTACAGCCGTTCACGCTGCCGGCGACGGCCTCGCTGCCGACGAGCTTCGGCATCTCGCTCTACAGCGTCTCGCGCGGACACGGACTGTCCCCGGAGTCGCCGGAGGCACGCTCGCTGCTGCGCACCTATGCGCGGACGCTGCTGGAGCACCGCGTCAGCGCGCACGGCATGAGCATGGCCGGGCCGCCGGTGCGCTTCGAGAAGGGCCGCGCGGTGGTGGACTTCCGCTCGTACGAGGAGGAGATGGCGCCCTTCTTCGAGGGTGGGCTGCTGCCCTCCGGCGCCCGCTTCACCACCGCCGAGGTTCGCGACAACCGGCAGGCGCGCACCGACGCGGAGAAGGTGGCGTACTTCCGCGCCTTCGCCGACTACTTCCGGAGCAAAGGCTGGTCCGCGCAGCTCTTCTTCTACGCGAAGGACGAGCCGAAGCCGGAGGACGTGCCCCTGGTGCGCGCCCAGTCCGCGCGGGCCCGCGCGGCCGGCAACATCCCCGTGCTGGTCACCGCGCCGCTGGATGATGCCCTGCGTGGAAGCGCGGACATCCTCACGCCCACGCTCAACTGCTTCTTCCCACGTTCGGGGCCGGAGACGTGCCGCCGGGTGATGCCCATCTCCAAGCTGCGCACGCAGCTCCCTCCGGGTTCCAAGGTGTGGTGGTACCAGAGCTGCAACTCGCACGGCTGCAACGGCGGGCCCATCGCGGACGCCTCGGCGGAGCGTGCCTATACCGGCTGGGCCTCTTACATGGTGGACCACCCGGCGACGCTCAACCGGGCCATGGGGCCCCTGGCCTTCCTGTCCGGTGTGGATGGCGAGCTCTATTTCGACACCGTCTTCGCCTACAACACGAAGGATCCGTGGAAGGACATCTTCGAGTTCGGAGGCAATGGCGACGGCACCCTCTTCTACCCGGGGACGCCCTCTCGGCTGGGCACGAAGGAGCACCAGCCCGTGGTGTCACTGCGGCTCAAGCACATCCGCGACGGACTGGAGGACTATGAGTACCTTCACCTCCTGGCGAAGCTGGGGGACCCACAAGGCGCCCAGGCGCTCGCGCGCAGGCTCGCCCGTTCGGGATATGAGATCGAACAAGATGTCGAAAAGTGGGAGCAGGTCCGCAAGGACATGACCACCCGCCTGCGTCAGCGCTGGGAGAATTCCGAATATGCGAAGCGCCCTGGCGTCCGACCGTGAAACCCGCCTCCCCGCCTCTCCTGGAAGAAGGATGACCTCCATGCGCTCCATTCTCGCGGCCAGCCTCGTCCTCCTCGCCACCGCGGCCCAGGCCCAGGTGCCCGAGGGCGACGTACAGGACACCACGCCGCCCGCCACGCCCGCGGAGAACGTGCCGCTGTGCCCCAACCCGCTGCCTCAGCTGCGCACGCCCATCGCCTTCATGCCGGGCGAGCTGCTCGAGTTCGACCTGGACGCCCTGGGCGCGCAGGCGGGGAAGATGACCATGAAGGTGCAGCGGCCCGAGAACGGCTCGCTGCCCGTGGAGATCGAAGCCAAGACCAACACCTTCTTCTCCAAGGTACGGCGGGTGAATGGTTTGGCGGTGAGCTACCTGCACCCGCGGACGCTGAGGCCCTCGCGCTACACCGAGGACGCCACCGAGAACGAGGTGCGCCGCAAGGTGGAGGTGGCCTTCGGCGCCAAGGACCGCTCCGTGAAGGTGGACTACGTCATCGGCAAGAAGTCGGGCCGCTACGACTACACCTATGACAAGGACGGCCTGGACGTGGCCGGCGCCATCTACCTGCTGCGCCAGCTGCCCATGAAGGAGGGCCTGACCGTGTGCTTCGACGTGGTCGGCATCCGCCGCCTCTGGCGAATGACGGGCACGGTAATGAAGCGGGAGCATGTGTCGCTGCCCATCGGCGAGTTCGACGCCTGGTACCTGACCGGCACCGCGGTGCGCACCGACAAGCCCACGGTGAAGCGCGAGGTCCACGTGTGGATCTCCGACGACGCGCGCCGCCTGCCGCTGGTGGCCGTGGGTACCATCGACCTGGGTGCCGTGCGCGCCACCCTCACCTCCTATTCTCGCCCCGGCGAGAAGACCCAGCGCGCCCAGGGCAAGGAAGACCTCAAGTGGTAGCCAGCGGCCGCGCCTGAGCAGGCGATCCCACTCCCCCTGCACGGGGGAGTTTTTTTGGTGCTCAAATTGATACTGGTTTGCAAAATCATTTGCAAACCAGTAGGGTGCGCGCCGTTCGATGCGCTCCCCCTCCCTGTTCCTGTCCTTGCTGTGTGCCACCGCCCTGCTCACCGCGCCCGCCGCTCGGGCTGACGACAAGGACGAGGAGAAGGCCGAGAAGAAGCGCCCGGAGATCAACTTCGAGTTCGGCGGGTACGCCGACCTGCAGTTCGCCTTCTACAACCACGGCGAGAACCAGAACCGCGAGGGTGGCGCGCAGCGGGATGCGCGGGTGACTTTCGACACGACGCGGCTGGTGCTGGAGCTGGAGGGCTCCATGCCCGAGTACGGGCTGGAGGCCGAGGTGGAGGTCGAGTTCGAGCACGGAGGCACCGGCGCCTCGATGGAGCTCGAATACGAGGAGTTCGGCGAGTTCGAGCAGGAGGTGGAGAAGGGCGGCGAGGTGCGGGTGGAAGAGCTCTACCTGAAGAAGGAGTTCGGGGAGCGCTTCTCGCTGTCGATCGGTCGCTTCTACGTGGCGACGGGGCTGCTGAGCGCGTTCTCCCGGCCCACCGACTACCTGGGGACGATCCGCGCCGAATCGGAGACGCTCATCATCCCCAACACCTGGGATGAGATGGGGGTGCAGGGTCGGGCGTCGCTGGGCAGCGTGCAGCTGACGGCGCAGGTGATCAACGGGCTGGACTCCACCGCCTTCAACTCACAGCGATGGGTGGCCGAGGGGCACCAGACCCGCTTCGAGCTGGTGCGCGCCAGGGATCTGGCGATGGTGCTCCGGGCGGATGTCACGAGCTTCGAGGGAGTGGTGTTCGGTGCCTCCGGCTATTACGGGGACACGACCCGCAACCGGCCCAAGCCGGACCTGGTGAAGGCGTGCGAAGCGTCGAATGACCGGGTGGTGGCCCCGTGCGGCTACATCTCCGCGCCGCTGCTGCTGCTGGACGCGCACCTGTCGGCGCAGCGAGGCCCGTGGCGCGCCAAGGCGCTGGCCATGTGGGGCTACCTCCAGAACGCGGATGACATCTCCGCGCGCAACGCCCGCCTGTCCAACTTCCTGAACGTGACTCGCACCCCGGTAGCCGAGCACGCCCTGGCGGCGTGGGCAGAGCTGGGCTTCAACGTCTCCTCCTCCGTGGGGCTGAGCACGGACCACCGGCTCGAGCCCTACGTGCGCTTCGACTACGCGGACTCGGTGCTCAACCCGCGCACCGAACTCTTCGACAACCCACGCTTCGCCCGCGCCATCTACACGGTGGGCACCTCTTACACGCTGGCGGGCGTGGCCTACTCGAAGCTCGACTTCAGCCACCGCCGCCTCGGCGACTCCTCTCGCTTCCGGCCGGAAAACACCGTCCGGCTCTCCACCGGCTTCTCCTACTGAAGGAAAATCCTGATGCACCTGCCCTCTACTTCGCTCCGTACCCTCGTCCTCGCCGCGGCGCTCGCGCTCACCTCCTGCGGCTCCGATGACGAGGGCACCACCGAGTCCTCGTTCGACAAGGAGATCATCGTCCACTTCGCCGATGACGTGGTCGTCCCCACGTACCAGCAGCTCGCCACGCGGCTGAACACGCTGGACGTCGCGGTGCAGGCACTCGCGAACGGGCCGACCGCCGCCCGGCTCACCGCGGCGCAGGACGCATGGATCGCCGCGCGCGAGCCGTGGGAGCAGAGCGAGGGCTTTCTCTTCGGGCCGGTGGATTCCTTCGGCTACGATCCGGCCCTGGACAGCTGGCCGCTGAACCGCTCGGACCTGGACGCGGTGCTGGCGAGCAATGACAACTTCACGCCGGCGTACGTCGCCAGCCTCCAGACGACCCAGAAGGGCTTCCACACGGTGGAGTACCTCTTGTTCGGCGAGGGCCGCACCAAGCAGGTAGGGGACTTCAACGCGCGCCAGTTCGAGTACCTGAAGGCGATCTCCGCGGAGCTGAAGAGCGTGAGCACCGCACTGGCATCCGCCTGGACGCAGTCGGTGGACGGCCGTCCGCCGTACCGGGATGTGCTGACCACCGCGGGCCAGTCGACCAACACCGCCTACCCGTCCGTGGAGACGGCGGCCCAGGAGATGGTGGTCGGAATCATCAACATCCTCGATGAGGTCGCCAACGGGAAGATCGCCGATCCGTATGACGCGAAGGACCCGGAGCTCGTGGAGAGCCAGTTCGCCTACAACTCGCTCACCGACTTCACCAACAACATCCGCAGCGTGGAGAACGTCTACCTGGGCCATCTGCCCGGCGAGACGGCGCGCGGCCCCGCGCTCACGGACTTCGTCAAGGGCGAGGACGCCGCACTGGACACGCGCATCCGTCAGGAGCTGGCCGCCTCCATCGCGGCCCTGGCCGCCATTCCCCAGCCCTTCCGCAGCGCCATCACGAATCCCGATGCCAAGGAAGAGATCGAGGCCGCGCAGGAGGCCATCCGCAAGCTGCAGCAGACCTTCGAGGCGAACGTCAAGCCGCTCCTGACGCGCTAGAATGGTCCGGGGGGACACCATGCGACGGGCGCTCACGCTGTGGACGGTGCTGACACTGACTTGGGGCTGCGGTGAACCGGAGCCCCCTCCGCGCGCGGGGGGCGCCACCACCATCGATGACCGCACGTCGCTGGCCTATGCCCAACCGGCACCCAACCTCTCCGCCGAGAGCGCCCAACACCACCGCGCGGGGGATGCCGCCTTCGCGGCGGCGTTCGTCCCCTCCCCCTCCCCGGTGAACCCAGGACTGGGCCCACTCTACAACAACAACTCCTGCAACGCCTGCCACCTGCGCAACGGCCGGGGCATGCCCGTGATGGGCTCCGGCCCGCAGCGCACCCAGCTCCTCGTCCGCGTCAGCCTGCCCGAGGGTACGCCCAGCCACCTCAACGGCTCCGTGCCCGTGCCCGGGCTGGGAACCCAGGTGGCGGATCAGGCCATCTACGGTTCCACGCCCGAGGCCTCGGTCACCCTGGATTGGGTCGAGACCGAGAGCGCGTATGGCGATGGAACGCTCTACCGGCTCCGCAGCCCTCGCGTCACCATCGTCCCCAGCGATGGCTCGGCGCTCCCCCCGGGGATGCTGACCTCGCTGCGCCTGCCGCCCCCCGTCTTCGGACTGGGCCTGCTCGAAGCGGTCGAGGCCTCCACCCTGCACTCCCTGGCCGACCCAGGGGATCGCGATGGGGACGGAATCTCCGGCCGCATCAACGAGGTCTGGGATGTTCAAGCCGGCGCACTGGCTCCGGGGCGCTTCGGGCAGAAGGCCAACAGCCCCAACCTGCTCCAGCAGTCGGCCGAGGCCTACTTCAACGACATGGGCTTGACGACGCCCCTCTTCCCCGAGGCGAACGGCACCCACGAGGTGTCTCACGACACGCTGGAGGCCGCGGCCTTCTACGCGCAGACCCTTGGCGTGCCGGCCCGCGCCGCGCTCGATGACGCGGAGGTCCAGAAAGGAGAGGACCTCTTCCGCTCGCTGGGCTGCGAGAGCTGCCACCGCGAGACGCTGGAGACGGGCGATCACCCGCTCATGGAGCTGAGCCAGCAGCTCATCCACCCCTATACGGATCTCCTGCTGCATGACATGGGGCCCGGACTCGCGGACGGACGGCCGGATGGGGCCGCCAGTGGGACCGAGTGGCGCACGGCGCCGCTGTGGGGCCTGGGACTGACGCAGACCGTGCTGCCCTACGCGGGCTACCTGCACGATGGCCGGGCCCGAACGCTCGAGGAGGCCATCATCTGGCACGGCGGCGAGGCCGAACGCGCCAAAGAGCGCTTCCGGACCCTCTCGGCCTCGGAGCGCGCCGCGCTGGTCCGCTTCCTCCACTCCCTCTGAACACTCCAGGGCGGGCGCCGGGCCGCTCCGGCTTGACCCGCCTCGCTTCTTCCTGCATCCTTATTTTGAAATTGGTTATCAGAATCAAATTCATAGCAATTCAAAGGAGCCGCCATGACACCCACCCCCTGCCAACGTACGGTTCTCGCCAGCAGCCCCTCCTCGGAAGTGACGCGCTGCAGTTGTGGCCACATCCACCTGAGCGTCGGGCCGGTGACGATCCGCATGGATGAGGACATGCTGCACGCGGCCTGGCACACGCTGGGAGACGCGCTGCGATCGCTGGCCAGCCTCCCCACCCCGAGCACCAGCGAGGTGGCGCACCCGGCGGCGGCGGGGCGGCGGGCGCCCGGGGAGTGGGAGCAATGAGCGGCCGGGGGCACGTCCAGAGCCTGGGGCCGCTCCGGCTGACGGAGCTGCTCCAGCGCACCACCCAGGAGGAGACTCGAGCGGCGGCGGGCTCGCGTTTCGCTCGGCGCCTCTCCCTGGGACGGGTGGACCGGGACGGCTACGTGCGGCTCTTGTCCTGCCTCCAGTCCCTCTACGCGGAGCTGGAGTGGTCCCTCGAGTGGAACCACCGCCACCCATCGGTGTCCCCCTTCTGCCTGCCCGAGATGTGGCGCAACGAGCTGCTGCAGGATGATCTGCGCACCCTGCTCGGCCCCTCCTGGTACGAACGCGCCCCCCGGCAGAGCGCCATGCCATGGGTGGACCGGCTCGGCCTGCTGTGTGACGCGGCGCCCGAGTTGCTCGCCGCCCACGCCTGGGCGCTCTACGTCCTGGACATCCCCGGTGCGGCGGCGGCCGGCGCGGAGGTGGCGCGAGGCCTCGGGCTGCGCGGCGGCGCGGGCACTGTCTTCCTCCGCCACATCTCCGGCCTCGAGGGAACGGTGGGTCGGGTGCGCATCCTCGACGCGCTCGATCGCTTGTCGTTGGATACCACCACCCGCAGCGCGCTCCTGGGAGAGGCGCGAGTCGCCACGGGGATGCTCCGTGAACTCCTCGCGGCGCTGGATCGGCCTCGACTGCTCACCCTCAGCTCGCGCGAGGACACCACGGGCGGCGCGATGTTGGACGCGTCCGTGTGAGACTAACCGCGGCGGAGCATGCCGGCGGCCTGTGACAGCCGCCGTCGCACCTGCGTCAACACGCTGACCAGGGCATCCAGCCGCTGGAGCACGAGCTGCTCATCGCTCACGGCCAACAGCGTGAAGGGCGCGGGCTTCTCCACGCGCAGGGCGTCGATGACATCCGCGAAGTGACACTCCAGGTCGCCCATCGCATCGAGCCCCTCCCGGAGATCATCCTCCAGCAGATCCACGAGGACCGCTGCGTCTGTACGTTCCGGCAGTGCCCGCGCCAGGTTCTCCATCGCCTCGCGCAGCGGATCTTCACCCGCGTGGCGCGGCGTCGCGGGAACGGCGAAGGCGGCAACGGACGTCGACATGCACAGGAAGCTACAGGCCCGTAGCGAAGGGTCAATTTTTCGCCCGGGCCTGGGAGCTACCCACTTCAGATGGACGGCGGGACACCCGCGCTGCCTGGCGGTGTCACGGCGGTGCCCGCAGGAACTCCCGCGCTAGGAGCCACGGGCGTAGCGGTGGTCGCCCCCGGCGTCGCGTTGACGGGAGCCGGCGTGCCGATCAGCGCGGGCGCGGGCGCGGCGTTGAGGGGTGCGGGCGTCCCGAGCAGCGGTGGCGCGGGCGCGGCGGTGAGCGGCGCGGGCGAGCCCAGCAGCGCCGACGTGGGCGTCGTCGGATCCGAGCCCAGCGGCGGCACGGTGGCGATGAGGCCCGGGCTCATCTGCGGCGTACCCGCGAAAGCACTGAAGTTCGGCGGGGAGATCGGCACCACGGAGAAGGACCCCTGTGCCGACACGCGAGGGACGGACGTCCCCAGCGCCACGCCGGCCTCGGCGGGGCCTCCCGGTGGCGGAGCTCCCGGAGGGATGGGCGTCTGCTCGGCCTGCACCGAACCCGGAGCCGGAGTCCCCGGCATGAGGCCCGAGATGTTGGCGGCAGGCGTGGGCGCGCCGATGGTCGGGAAGGTGCCGCTGATCGTATCGGGCGTCACCGCCCCCGGCCCCACCGTCACCGAGCTGCCCACGGCACCGGCAATCGTCGTATTGGAAACACCCGGCGTACCGGTGGTCACCGTTCCCGCCAGAGGCTCCGTCGGCCTCAAGACCACCCCAGGCACGACGAGCGGGTCCGGCGAGGCAGGCCCGCTGAGCAGCCCCGGGCTCACCGGGGTGACCGGCCCACCCGGCAACCCCGTCACGGCCGGCGCCGAGGCATCGAAGCCACTGCCGCCCACCGCGTCTCCAGGACGTGCGGGAGGCGACAACGGAGTGCCCCCCGTGATGGCGCCCCCCACTGACGCCGTGCGGCGAGCATCCACCGCCTCCAGCTGCTCGCTGGGCACCGAGGCCACGGCCTTCACGGGCTGATCGGCGAGGGAGATCTCCACATCGTCGAAGGAGAACTGGATGAACCCCCGAGGCTCGACGCTCAGCGGCAGGTTCCACACGAGCACCTGCAACTCCGTGTCGCCCGCGCGAGCCTGAGGAAGCGGCAGGTGGGTGTCATCGTCGGCCTGGGCCCCATGGGACAGCGCGGAAACGTGGATGACCGCCGAGTCCGTGATCACCTGCCCATTGAGCAGCACGCGCCCCACGCCCCACACGGCCACCGCCGCATGGACCTGGGTCGCCGCCGGCCACCCCAGGCCGCTGAAGCCGTTCAGCTCCCGGTCAAGAATGACCCCACCCTCCACCGAATGACCGGGGCGAGGGAGCTGGCTGGCAGGCGCCGTGCCGCTGGCCTCAGTGGGGGGGAAGCCGGCCTGGGTGAGCTCGACCTGGTATTCGCTCGCGCCCAGACGGAAGCGGGCATCCAGGCGGGCCTTGTCTCCGTAGGTTGCCCCAGGCGCGACCAGCCGGTCCTCGGCGGTCAATGTCGCCGAGCCCACACCGCGCTCGTACTGGTTGGGGTACGGCACCGTCCCCTGGGCGAAGAAGCCCACCGAGGAACGCGTCCGGGCGCTGGCCTCGCGCCCTTCAAATGCAAAGTCTCCCGCCGCCGGAGCAGCCAGGAGACCCGCCACTACTACGCTCACCAGAGAACCCGCCATCGCTGCCTCCCTTCCACACAAGGTAGGCAGCGGGCTGACGGATGGCAGGCCCCGTTAGATCAGGCCCCGCGCGCGGCGAATCTGCTCGACCGTCTTGTTGTACTCGATGTCGAAGGCGCTGGTGCCCTCTTGCAGGTGCTTCAGGCGGGAGCGGGCCTCCTTGTCGATCTCGTCGTCCACATCGAGGTGCTTCTTCATCACCGTGTGGATCTTCGAGCGCAGGACGTTGTCCGGGGCGAAGACCTCTTCGACGTTCCGGCTGATCAGCAGGAACTCGATCATCTGGTTGATGACGTACTCGATGCCCTCGTCCCCCATCTTGAAGCCGCGAACGTCCGCCATCTCGCGCTTCACCTGGTTGAACTTGGAGTAGTCGTACCCGCGACGCTCCAGCGCCTCGCGCGTCGCCTGGTTCACACGCTCCTCATTCGCCAGGTACTCGCGCATGATCGCCGACAGGTCCATCTCGGCATCCGCCACCCGCATCGGCTCCACCTCGATATCCCCGTCCTGCATCAACATCTGGATGCACTCGCGCGAGATGATCGGGATCACCTTCGGATAGAGCCTCATGTGTCGCTCCCTCACCCTCTTTTGCGTGCCGTCGAACGCGATCGCTATAAAACAGCGTCGCGCCACGCCGCAATGAAAAACCCCTGGAACCTCATGGCTCCGGCGCACTTTTCGCACTGAATTTCCGAGCGAAAAATTAATCATGCCGAGCCGGCTGGCGACCCTCCTTCGGTGGATTTTTCATCGGAATCGGCGTCCGCGTCAGCCAACGACGCCTCGCGCACGGGGTCTGCTTCCTCCTCCTCGGGATGTCCATGGAGGGCGGCATGGACCCGCTCGGCCACCGAGGGACCGACCACTTCGGCCAGCTCCTCGATCGTCGCATCCTGCACACGTTTGAGTGATCCGAAGTGACGCAGCAACAGCCTGCGACGCGTCTGGCCAACACCCGGGATGTCCTCCAGGGCGGAACGGATCCGGCTCTTGCGCAGGTCCTTCGCCTGGTAGGTGATGGCGAAGCGGTGCGCCTCGTCCCGCATGCGGGTGAGCATGAAGATCTCCGCGGAGTTCTGCGGCAGGACGATGGGGTCCTTCCGACCCAGGACGAAAAGGCGTTCAGGGCTGCGGGCGCTCTCTTCGTCCCGGTCGAACACTTCCTGATCGCGGCTCTTGGCCAGGCCGACGACGTCCACCCCCTCCACGCCCAGGTCCTTCATGGCCGCGTGGGCGCTGGCGAGCTGGCCCTTGCCACCGTCGATGACCAACAGATCGGGCAGGTCCTTCTCCTCCAGGCCTCGTTTGAGCCGGCGGCTGAGCACCTCGTACATGCTGGCGAAGTCGTCCTGCTTCTCCAGGGTCTTGATCTTGTAGCGGCGGTAGCGCGACTTGTCCGTCTCACCGTCGGTGACGGCCACCTGTGAGGCGACGATGCTCGAGCCCTGGAAGTGCGAGATGTCGTAGCACTCCATGCGGCGCGGGAAGTTGCGCAGGTTGAGCTTCTGCTGGAGCCGGGAGAGCACCTGGTCCGTCTCGTCCTTGGTGCGCTTGCGCTCGATGAAGGCCTGCTCGGCGTTCTTGGCGGCCATGAGCACCAGCTCGTGCTTCTCGCCGCGCTTGGGCACCAGCACGCGCACCTTCTGGCCCTTGCGCTCGGACAGGAGCGACTCCAGGGCCTCGAGGCTCTCGGGCTCCAGCGGCAGCAGCACCTCCTCGGGCACGAAGCTGCCCTGGTCGTAATAGAGGTTCACGAAGGAGGGCAGCAGCTCCTCGTCGGGGAACTCCTGGCTGCCGAAGGGGAAGGCCTGTCCGCCGTTGAGCCGGCCCTGCCGCACCCAGAGGACGTAGAAGAGGATCCGGTCGCCCTCGCGGTGGAAGGCGAACACGTCCTGATCCTTGAAGTCGGTGGTGGCCACCTTCTGGCGCTCCAGGCTGCGCTCGATGGCCAGGAGCTGGTCGCGCAGGCGCGCGGCCTCCTCGAACTTCAGCTCGCCCGCCGCCCGCTTCATGCGGCCCTTGATGCCGTCCACCAGCTCGCCTGCCTTGCCCTCCAGGAACATCACCACCTCGTCCACGCTGCGGCGGTACTCCTCGGGAGCCACCGGGTAGACACAGGGCGCGGGGCAACGGCCGATCTGGTACAGCAGACAGGGCCGCTTGCGGTTGGCCAGCACGTGGTCCGTGCAGGTGCGCAGGTGGAAGTAGCGGTTGATCAACCGCAGCGTCTCGCGGATGGCGCCCGCGCTCGAGTACGGGCCGAAGTAGCGCGCTCCGTCCCGGTCGTACTTCCGCACCACCTCCAGCCGAGGGTACGGGTGGGTCTTGTCGAGCCTCAAGGAGATGAACTGCTTGTCGTCCTTGAGCAACACGTTGAAGCGCGGCTTGTGCTTCTTGATGAGCTCGTTCTCGAGGAGCAGCGCCTCCTTCTCGTTGTGGACGAGCACCGTCTCGATGTCGCCCAACATCGTGTCGAGCAGGGGGATGAAGAAGCGCGTGTCCCCGGTGCGATTGAAGTACGAGCGCACCCGGCTGCGCAGGTTCACGGCCTTGCCCACGTAGATGATCTGCCCCCGGCGGTCCTTCATCAGGTACACGCCGGGCTCGGTGGGCAGTGCGTCGAGCTTCTCTTGAAGCTTGGCGTCCATGGATGTGCCTAGCGCTTCCTGCGTCCCTTGGCCGGGTGGCCTCGCCGTCCCTTCATCGACTCGTCCTTGGCCTCGGCGGGCTTGATGGGAGCGGCCAGGAGCGTACGGCTGGGCGGCTTGAGACCCAGGTCCATGTCCTTGAGCAGGAGGATCCGGTCACGGAAGCTGGCGGCCTTCTCGAACTCCATCTCGTCGGCGGCCCGCTGCATGTCCTTGGTGAACTCCTCGATGAGGCGCTTGATCTCCTTGGGCTCGAGCAGATCGTTGGCGGCGTCGGCCGCCATGGGCAGGGCCGAGGGGTCGGCGTCGTAGAACTGCGCGGACAAGTCCAGGATCGCGCTCTTGACCGAGCGCGGAGTGATTCCGTGCTTCTGGTTGTAGCTGCGCTGGATCTCCCGGCGGCGGTTGGTCTCCTCGATGGCCAGCTTCATCGAGTCCGTCATCTGATCCGAATACATGATGACGTGGCCGTGGAGGTTTCGCGCCGCGCGTCCGATGGTCTGGATGAGCGACACGTGGCTGCGCAGGAAGCCCTCCTTGTCCGCGTCGAGGATGCCCACCAGCGACACCTCGGGGATGTCGAGGCCCTCGCGCAGCAGGTTGATGCCCACCAGCACGTCGAACACGCCCTTGCGCAGGTCCCGGATGATGGCCGTGCGCTCAATGGCGCCGATGTCCGAGTGCAGGTAACGCACCTTGACGCCCACGTCGGTGAAGTACTCGGTGAGGTCCTCCGCCATGCGCTTGGTGAGCGTCGTCACCAGCACGCGCTCCTTGCGCGAGATGCGGACACGGACCTCCTCCAGCAGGTCGTCCACCTGGTTGGCCGCGGGGCGCACCTCCACCTCCGGGTCCGTCAGGCCCGTGGGGCGGATGATCTGCTCCACCACCACGCCCCGGCTCTTCTGCAGCTCGTACTCGGCTGGGGTGGCGGAGACGAAGACGGACTGCTGCACCATCTCCTCGAACTCGTTGAACTTCAGCGGCCGGTTGTCCAGGGCGCTGGGCAGGCGGAAGCCGTACCCCACCAGCGTCTCCTTGCGCGAGCGGTCGCCGCGGTACATGGCGCCGATCTGGGGGATCGTCTGGTGGCTCTCATCGATGAGGATGAGCATGTTGCGCGGGAAATAGTCGATGAGGCACGGCGGCGGTTCGCCGGGCGCGCGACCCGAGAAGTGGCGCGAGTAGTTCTCGATGCCGTTGCAGAAGCCCACCTGCTCGATCATCTCGAGATCGAACATCGTGCGCTGCTCCAGCCGCTGAGCCTCCAACAGCTTGCCCTCGCTCCGGAAGAGCTGGAGCCGCTCGGACAGCTCGTCGCGGATGGTCTGCAGGGCCCGCTTCCGGGTGTCCACCTCGGTCACGTAGTGGCTGGCGGGGAAGACGACGATCTTCTCCAGCGACCCCAGGGTGACACCTCGCAGCGGGTCGAACTCGGTGATCTTCTCCACCTCGTCGCCGAAGAAGCTGACGCGTACGGCGCGCTCCTCCTCGTAGGCGGGGAAGATCTCCACCGTGTCGCCACGTGCGCGGAAGGTGCCGCGGTGGAAGTCGAAGTCGTTGCGCTCATACTGGGCCTCCACCAGCCGGCGCATCAGCGCATCGCGGCCCAAGTCCTCGCCCATGGCCACCTTGATGGCCATATCCACGTAGGAGCGCGCCGCACCCAGGCCGTAGATACAGGACACACTGGCCACGATGATGACGTCATCGCGCGTGCGCAGGCTGTGGGTGGCCGAGTGACGCATCCGCTCGATCTCGTCGTTGATGGACGAGTCCTTCTCGATGAAGGTGTCCGACGAGGGGACGTACGCCTCGGGCTGGTAATAGTCGTAGTACGAGACGAAGTACTCGACGGCGTTGTTCGGGAAGACCTCCTTGAACTCGCCATAGAGCTGGGCGGCCAGGGTCTTGTTGTGCGCGATGATGAGCGTGGGGCGCTGTACGTTGGCGATGACGTTCGCCATGGTGAAGGTCTTGCCCGACCCCGTGACGCCCAGCAGGGTCTGGTAGCGATCTCCGCGCAGAAGCCCCTCGGTCAGCTCGGCGATGGCGCGCGGCTGGTCTCCCTCGGGCTTGTGGTCACTGACGATCTGGAAGTCCGGCATGACCGGGTGATTTAACACCGGGCCGCATGGCCGGCTGGTTCTTCCTGCACGCTTGCCCGCCAGCGGACGGAGGCGGGGCTACTTCGCCCCCCTTGCCTCCTGCTCCTGGACGGCCTTCAAGGCCTCTTGCCGGGGGAGTTCGAACTCGTCGCCCTTGTTCCAGCGGGGCATCTCCGGGGTCCGCGCCACATGCGCGCCCAGGAGGAAGAACAGGCGCACGTCCTCCACCGCACCGCTCAGCTCCCACTCCGGGGTCAGCTCATCGGAGGGCTGGTGGTAGCGGCGGACCTCGTACAGTTCGCGCTGCTGCTTGCCCCACCCTTCTGGCTTGCCGATGAAGTCCATGCCGCTGCCGAAGTACGCCGCCGGCACACCGCGCTTGGCGAAGGCGAACTGGTCCGAGCGGTAGAAGAACCCCCGGTCGGAGAGCGGGTCTGCCTTCACGACGCGGCCCTGCGCCTTCGCCAGCCCGGTGATGAGGGCATCCAGGCTGGACTTGCCCAGGCCGATGACCGTGACATCCCGCGTACGGCCATGGATGTTGGCCCCATCGATGTTGATGTTGGCGGCGATGCGGCCTGGAGGCATCGGCAGGTGCTCGGCGAGGTACTGCGAACCCAGCAGGCCCTGCTCCTCGGCGGCCACCGCGGCGAAGAGGATGGACCGACGGGGCGGCTGGGGCAGGGCCTGGAAGGCCCGGGCCACCGCGAGCATCGCCGCCACGCCGGAGGCATTGTCCAGGGCGCCGTTGTAGATGGCGTCCTCGCCCGGCTTCGCGTTGTCCCTCATCCCCAAATGGTCATGGTGCGCGGTGTAGAGGACGACTTCGCGCGACAGCCTGGGATCGCTTCCGGGCAACAGGCCCAGAACATTGGCGGTGGGCCGACGCCGCACCTGGTTCTGGAACTGCGTGGAGACCTTCACGCCCAGCGGCACCGGTCGGAACTCCCGCTTCTGCGCCGCGGCCCGAAGCGTGTCCAGGTTCTGCCCTCCCAGTTGGACGACGCGCCGGGTCGCCTCCTCCGTGGTCCATGCCTTCACCTGGAGGCTCGAGCCCGAAGTGGCGGGCAGCTCGAATTGCTCCCCCGTCCACGAGGTCTGCACCACCTGCCAGGGATAGCCGGCGCTCGGCGTGGTGTGGAGGATGATGGCGCCAGCGGCGCCCACCTTCGCGGCCTGCTCGTACTTGTAGTCCCAACGCCCGTACCGAAGCCGCGTCCGGCCCGCGAAGAGGTTCGGATCGTCCTCCGGATCGCTGTTGAGGATGAGGAGCGTCTTGCCCCGCAGGTCCATGCCCTTGAAGTCGTCCCAGCCGTACTCGGGGGCGACGATGCCGTAGCCCACGAAGACCAGCTCCGACTCCTGCAGCCGAACCTCGGAGTCCTGCACCCCGGCGACGGCGATGAACTCCTCGTGGAACTTCAGCTCGGCGCGTCCCGACGGAGTGCTGAACGCCAGCGTCTCCGGGTGACCGTTGAGGCCCACGAGCTCGAAGGACTGGAGGTACGTCCCATCGGAGCCCGCCGGCTTCAACCCGAGCACCTCGAACTGGGAGGCGATATACGTCTGCGCCAACGCATCCCCCCGCGTCCCCGGCCCTCGTCCTTCCAGGAGATCATGCGAGAGGAAGCGCACGTGCCCCCGAAGCACGTGCGCTTCGATGAGCTGTGCCGCCGTCTTCTCCGAGGAGGTGGTGAGCGGCACGCCCTGGGCCAACGCCGGAAAGCAGAGCAGGCAGAGGAGCAGAGCCCACGCGCGCATCATGGGCGAATCAGGCGGCCTCGGTGGCAGGGGCCGCCACCTTCCACGTGGTGCCAGCCGCCGTGTCCATGATCTCCACGCCCTTGGCCTTCAGCTCCGTGCGCAGCCGGTCCGCCTCCGCGAAGTTCTTCGCCTTACGGGCCTCGTTGCGCTCGGCGATCAGCCGATCCACCTCCGCCACGTCGATGCCTCGCTCCCGCACCGCCCGCTCGCGCCGCCGAAGCAGCCACTGCGCCGGCTCATCCTCGAAGAGCCCCAGCACCCCCGACACCTTGCGCACGTCCTCCCGCAGCGCCTGCAGCGTGCGGCCCACCAACGCCTTGTCCTTGACCGGTGGCTTGTCCGTCAGCTCGTTCATCAGCCCGAACAGGCCCGACAACGCCGCGAGTCCGTTCGGAGCGTTGAAGTCGTCGTCCATCGCCGCCTCGAACTCCTTGAGGAAGCGACCCGGCTCGCCGTGCAGCGGCCCCTTGCCGAAGTCCTTGCCCGCCACGCGCTCGTCCACCTTGCGCAGCGTCTCGTAGAAGTACTCCATGCGGTACTCGGCATCCGCGATCGCCTTGTCCGCGAAGTTCAGCGGGTGCCGGTAGTGCGTCGACAGGAAGAAGAAGCGCAGCGCCTCCGCGTCCACCTTCGTCAGCGCGTCCCTCAGGCGCACCACGTTGCCGAGCGACTTCGACATCTTCGCGCCTTCGATGTCCAGGAAGCCGCAGTGCATCCAGTACTTCGAGAACTGCTTGCCGCTAGCGCCCTCGCTCTGGGCGATCTCGTTCTCGTGGTGGGGGAAGATCAGATCCAGCGCGCCCCCGTGGATGTCGAACGACTCGCCCAGGTACCGCGCGCTCATCGCCGAGCACTCGATGTGCCAGCCCGGTCGCCCCTTGCCCCACGGGCTGTCCCACGACGGCTCTCCCGGCTTGGCCGCCTTCCAAAGCGCGAAGTCCAGCGGCTCGCGCTTCTGGTCGCCGGGATGCACTCGCTCGCCCGCCCTCAAGTCATCCAGGTTGCGCTTGGACAGCTTCGCGTAGTCCGGATAGCGGCTCACCGCGAAGTACACGTCCCCCTGGGACTCGTACGCCACGCCCTTGTCCACCAGCTTCTGGATGATGGAGATGATCTCCGGGATGTGGTCGCTCACCTTCGGCGAGACGTCCGGCTCCACCATGTGCAGCGCCCGCGCGTCCTCCCGGAACGCCTCCACGAAGCGGGACGCCAGCGCCACCGGCTCCTCCCCCGTCTCGTGCGCCGCCTTGATGATCTTGTCGTCGACGTCCGTGTAGTTGCGCACGTACGTCACCCGGAAGCCCCGATACCTCAGATACCTCACCACCACATCGAAGGAGGTGAAGGTGCGAGCATTCCCGATATGTATGTAACTGTAGACCGTGGGACCGCAGACATAGACGCGAACAGCACCCGGTTCGGTGGGCTCCAGGGGCTCTTTCTGCATCGTCAGCGTGTTGAAGAGCGTGATCGACGGCTGCGCCAAGGCGAGGGTTCCTCTCATCAGTCAACGGACGGCAACAACTCTAGGCTCCTGAAGGTGGCACAGTCAGCCACCAATCTGGGAGAATGGTTCTTGGAATGGCCCCCTCCAACCCCAAGCGACCGCCTCGCCCTCCCCGCCCTCCGGGTGCGCCGTCGCCCAAGAAGCAGGAGGTGGAGCTGCCATTCGACGACGACGAGGTGGCGCCGCTGCAGGAGGATGATCCGCGTCCGCAGCGCGTGCCCCAGTTCCCCGCGGGCCCTCGCCGGTCCGCTCGCCGCGCGGGCGCTGGGCGGGATGCCCGGGGGGACCGCGAGCTCTCCACCCGGTTCGATGCCAACGAGTACTCGGATCCCGGCCACTCGCCCGCCTTCCTCTATGTGGAGCGCGGCCCCGGCCTGGGCCAGCTCATCCCGGTCAAGCAGGGGCCGCTCGTCATCGGTCGCGCGTCGGCGTGTGACTTGCGCCTCCAGCACCCGTCCATCAGCCGCCGCCATGCGCAGCTCATGCGGCAGGGCGAGCGCTTCGTGCTCCGGGATCTGGGCAGCCAGAACGGCACGTTCGTCAACCGGGTGAAGCTCACCGGAGATACCGATATCCGCGTCGGGGATGAGATCTCCCTGGGAAACGCTCTGATGAAGCTGCGGGGGCCGGGCAGCTCGTCGGACAAGGTGCCGCTGACCGCGCTGCCGGTCCACAAGAAGCCCGCGCGCATGGCCATGAGCCTCACGCGCGTGGCGCTCGTGGCGGCCGCCGTGGGCTCGGCGGTGGCGGCCCTGCTCACCCTCGCCTTCCTGAAGATCACCTCTCCGGAATCGGAGGGCACTGCTTCCACGGACAGTGCGTCGGGCGCTTACGTCCCGCCCCCCTCCGCCACGGAGGAAGAGCGCGCGGCGAGTGCGACCGAAGAAGAATCTCGCGCCGCCAGGCCGATCGTACCGCCTTCCAGCGCCAAGGCCTCGGGCCCCCGCGCCTCGTCGATCAGCGCGAAGTCCGCCGCCTCCCGGAAGGAGTCGGGTTCCCGCTCCAGCGCCCAGGGCACCAAGTCCTCCGCTGGAGAGGAGCGCGCGGACGTCATCTCCCTCTATGAGAAGGGAGACGTGGCCACGGCGCTGAGCCTTGCCCGGAGCGCCCAGCTCGAGTCACTCGCCTCGCGCATCACCGACTTCCAGAGCGCGCAGGAGGCGGGCCAGAAGGCCCTCAACGCTCGGGACACCGCCAGCGCCCTGCGGCACCTCTCCGCCGCCCTCGCCGTGGATCAGGAGCTGTCCCAGGGCTGGAGCGTCCAGGGTCGCAAGCTCCGCAAGCAACTGGGCCACCTCCACACCCTGACGGGGGTGGACCAGCAGAAAGCCGGGGACACGGGCGCCGCCCGAGAGTCGTTCAAGACGGCGCTGAAGTACGACCCGTCCAACGCGCGAGCCAAAAAGGAGCTTCAGCAGCTCGGCGGGCAACCGTAGCTCCCGGGGAATGAAGCTTCGCGACCCACTGTCCAGGTTCGGGGTCGCCGGCCTCCTTTCGGCCGAGGCATCGTGGTACGACCCCTGCGTCACTGAACAGAGGATGGCAGCGGCGGGCATGGGCCCTGCGCGGGTCCAGGCTCCAGCGGTGGCATCCTCGGTGGCGTGAGAGCGGGTGGACGTTGTCGCAAGCAACGAAGGCGAAGTTCCTGGAGGCTGGGCCCTTTCATCAAAATCTCAAGGCGCGGCTCGAAGAGACCTGTCAGGAGCTCGGCGTACGCTACCGGACGCGGCACAGCGTGGGCGCGGCACTGAAGAGTCAGGTGCGCTGGCTCAAGCGGATGGGGCAACCTGCCCTCGGAGGTGTGGCTTGAGCGACGAGACCCCGGAGAAGATTCGCTTCGGACGTTCGCAGAAGTTCCGGCTCTCCCAGAAGGGCACCGAGGCCGTGACGGAGTACAAGCTCATGCTCGAGAAGGCCCGCTCGGGCTCGGGGCGTGCCCAGTTCGACGCGGCTCGCGCCGCGTGGGGAGTCCCTTTCAACCTCACCGCCGAGGATGGGCTCTTCCTCGTGGAGTTCAGCGAGGGAGATCGGACGCTCCCGGAAGCTACACGCAACCTCGACGGCTGCGGCACCACAGCCAAGGAGGTCAAAGCGGCCGTCGAGCGGCTGCTGGCGTGCGGCATGCTCGAGGCGGTCGTCGCCCCGCCCCCTCCCGTCGCGCCTCCCCGCCGTTACTGGTGAGGGCCGCGCTGGCGACGAGAGGCCACCTGGCGTAGGCCTCGGGCAAGGAACAGCCCATTGGCGCCGATGAAGAGCACCAGGACCAGCGCCACCAGCACCCGCCCCCAGTCCTCCCACGGCCGCTGCCCTTCGATGACGATCCACAGCCGCCCCGCCACCGGCTGCACCTCGCCCTTCGAGCGCAGCAGCGCGAACGCCTCCTGGTAGCGCGGCGAATCCTCCTCCACCAGGAGCCTCCCCCGCACCGCGAAGGGCCGTTGATCCGGCTGCGGCGGGGGCTTGCCCTGCACCCAGTCCTCCCCCGGCAGCACCGGGCGGCGCACCACGAACGGGGACTCCTTGAGCCCCACCAGCACGTAGATGGCGCTCCCATCCCGCTCGTAGGCGCCGTGCGTGGTGGGGATGCCGTGGAGTTGGGCGTAACGGTTGGAGACCAGCGCCTCGTAGCGATAGTCCCCCTCCGCCCCCAGCGACAGCGGCGTGCGCGGCGTGAAGAAGTAGAGCAGCTCGAGCCGCTGCATCCACAAGAGCGCCACGCTCACCCCGATGGCCACCAGCGCCACCGGCAGCTTCACCGGGCTGCGCGAGCGCCGGGCCTGCCGGGCCTCCAGCTCCGCGATGCGCTGCTCCCGCTCCTCCCGAATGCGCTGTTCTTCGGACATGAAAAAGCCCCGGGTTCCTCGAGGGGAGCCCGGGGCGGAGCATGCGCCAGCGGCGCGGTGCGTGCTAGGCGGCGATGTTGAAGATCTTCTTCAGGTCCGACTCGATCTCTTCCTCGGAGCAGTCCTTGGCCAGCGACAGCTCCTTGATGAGCAGCGAGCGCGCCGTGTCCAGCATCTTGCGCTCACCGAACGAGAGGTCCTTGTCGCCCTTCAGGAGGTAGAGGTCACGCAGCACCTCGGCGATCTCGAAGACGGAGCCCGTCTTGATCTTCTCCATGTACTCCCGGTAGCGACGGTTCCACGTGGTGGAGTCGACCGAGATGTCCTTCTCCTTGAGGATGGAGTAGACCTGCTTGACGTCCTCCTCGCTGATGATCTCGCGAAGGCCAACCGAGCCGACCTTGTTGATTGGGATCATGATCCGCATCCCGTTCTCCAGGATGCGCAGCACATAGAAGGACTGGCGCTGCCCGGCCACCTCGGTGTGCTCGATGCCCATCACCTCGCCTACACCCTGTCCGGGGTAAACCGCCTTGTCACCAGTCTTGAAGCTGGTCTGCACTCGTTACCGCCTCCTTGAATGATCCGGCTCCGGCCACGAAGCACGGCATGACTACCACAAACCACACCAATCAGCAACATTTCCCCTGCCGAGACCTTGACCGCTCCTGAACGAGCCGACTACGGTGTCGGATTTCGTGTGTGCCCCCCTCCGCTGTGGGTGGGGTGCTGGGGACAGGACGGGCGGGGTGGGGTGTGGATCGATATGCGTGGCGCGACCTCGGCTCGCGACCTCTATTCTTTCCTGCACTGAGTGTGATGCTTGGCGCTACTGCTAGCGCCGAAGGAACGGGCACCCTCAGCGGGAAATTCCTGATCATCGCGGCTCTCCTGGGTACGGCCGGCCTGGCGCTTGCTCGCCTGCCTGGTGTCCATCTCGGGGTGTTGTTCGCGCTGGGAGCCATGGGCGCGGGGCTCTCTGGACTCGAGGGCCGCGTGGAGGTGCCTCCCGAGCTGGCGCAAGGGGGCCCTGCCGTACTCGAGGGGGTGGTAGAGCGGGTGGATCCGTTCGAGGACTCCACGCGCCTGCAGCTCGCCGTGGCGCGGGCTGGGCGCACGGCGCACTCCACTGTCCCGGCGCGGTTCCGCGCGAGTGTGTATCTGCGCGGCGGGCCCTCGCTGCTGCCGGATCAGCGGGTGCGGGTGGAAGCCAAGCTCCAGCCCCTGGAGCCTCCCTCCAACCCTGGTGAGAAGAACTTCGCGGCGGCGCGGCGACGACAGGCGGTGGTCTTCAGTGGGAGTGTCATGGCGGGAAGGCTGCTGGTGCTCTCCCCTGCTCCCGCATGGCGGCGGTATGTGGCGAGGACCCAGCAGGGACTCTCGGACGCCGTGCGGAAGGTGGCTCCTTCGGAGGACTCCGCCGCGCTGTTCCTCACGCTCGCGGCGGGACAGCGGGCTTCGCTGGATGATGCGTTGGAGGAGGCGTTCTCTCGCAGCGGGCTGGCCCATGTGCTCAGCGTGAGTGGGTTGCATGTAGCGGCGCTCGCGCTGATGACACTTGCCTTGCTCAGGCGCTTGCTCGTTCGCGTAGGCGCGCGCTTCCGGGGGATGGATGCGCGCCGGGTCGCCGCGCCCGCCTCGGTGCCCTTCGTCTGGGCCTATGTCGTGTTCACCGGCAACCAGACTCCCGCAGTGCGCTCGGCGGTGATGGCCACCGTGGTGCTGCTGGGCCTGGCCCTGTGGCGGCGCGCGGAGGGGCTCAACAGCCTTGCCGCCGCAGCGATCGTGCTCGTCATCTGGACACCCTCCAGCGTCGCGGATCTGTCGCTGCAGCTGTCCTTCCTCGCCGTGTTGAGCCTGCTGCTGCTCACGCCCGCGCTGCGAGGGGCCTTTCCCATCGCGCCCCCCGAGCCGGGCGAGGAGCGCCGATGGGTGCGGATGGCCCGGAACGCGCGGGAGACCGTCCTGGAGACCTTCTGTGCCAGCGCGGCGGTGACGGTGGCGAGTGTGCCACTCGTGGCCAACACGTTCGGCCGCGCGAGCCTGGCGGGGCTCGTCTCCAACATCGTCTGTCTGCCGCTGTGCGGGCTGCTCACCGGGTTTGCCGCCGGGGGCGCGGCGCTCTTCACCGTCTCTCCGGTGCTGGCCACGCCGGTGCTGTGGGGTGGCGCCTGGGCCTCGGAGCTGCTGCTGGTCCTCACCCGCTTCTTCGCAGCCGTGCCGCTGGCCACGGTGGAGCTGCCTCCCTTCGGCGCGGGCCTCTCCGCGCTCTATGCCCTGGGGCTGGCGACGTGGGCGCTCGGGGTCGGCCGGTGGCGGTTGGGGGGCGTGCTCACGCCCCTGGCCGTGGCGGTGGCGCTCCTCGCACCGTGGCTCACGCCCCAGGCGCCCCTGCGCATCACCTTCCTCTCCGTGGGCCAGGGAGACGCGGTGGTCCTCAGCTCACGCGGGCAGCACGCGCTCGTGGACGGAGGTGGCGTTCCTCAGGGAGGAGACACGGGCACCCGCTTCGTCCTCCCCTTCTTGCGCCACGAACGCATCGACCGTCTGGCGCTCACCATCCTCTCCCACCCCCACCCGGATCACGCACTCGGGTTGATCTCCACGCTGGGACAGGTGCGCACGGAGCGACTGTGGCTCCCCGCCGGCAGCACGGACGGGCCCCTGTCTCGACAGCTCATCGCCGCGGCCCAGGGCGCCAAGGTGGAGGAGGTCCAGGTGGGCTCACCCGCCTTCGTGCTCGGCGAGGCGACCCTGGAGGTGCTGGGGCCTCCGCTGCCCGAGGATCGGGAGCTGATCGAGGGCGTGAATGACCGAAGCGTGGTGGTGCTCCTGCGTCACGGGGACGTCACCGTGCTGCTCACAGGGGACGTGGAAGAAGCGGGCGAGGAGTTGCTGCTCGATCGCGTGGGGCCGGTGACGGTGCTCAAGGCGCCCCACCACGGCTCGCGGACCTCCTCCACCGAGCCGTTCCTGGCGCGGACCCGCCCTCGGTATGTCGTCTTCTGTGTCGGCCGCCGCAACCGCTTCGGCTTCCCCCACCCGGAGGTCGTGGAGCGGTATCGAGCGCTGGGGAGTGAGTGCTTCCGAACGGATCTGAACGGTGCCGTCACCCTGGAGAGCGACGGCAAGGATGTCCGCCTGCATGGGTTCCTTCCGCGCGAGGAGCCTCACACTGGCCCCCCAGTTGCCCCGCTCGCCCACCATCCCCACCCTTGAGGAGATGATTTCAGACGATCTCGACCTGAGGCAGCTCACCGCGGAACTCAAGGCCTCGCTCGGACCTGGAGAGCCTGTTGGCTACCTTCGTGGCAAATCGCTGATGCGCGACATCCTCGTGGAGCGAAAGGGCTTCTCCGAGCTGGAGGCCGAGGAGCTCATCGACACCCTGGAGCTGCGCGGCTTCCTCCGCTTCCTGGGCGATCCCACCGAGCGCTCCGTCGCGGACTCTCATTGGGAGATCTCTCCGCACGCGTAGCCCGGAGCGCGCTCGCCCTACTCGAAGGCGAGCCAGCCGAAGCGCGGCAGTGCGTGGAAATCTCCGATGAAGAGCGGGGAGAAGGCCTGTCCTTCCACGTTCCTTCGCTCGACGTGCTCCAGCCGGTACAGGTTGAAGCGCCAGCGGTCTCCCTTCTTCGGCGGCACGTTGGGCACCTCCGCCAGCCGGGCGAAGGGGATCTGCATCTCCACCGTCCAGCCGTCGTCCCGGTCGGAGGGGTCGTCGAGCGTCCCTCGCACCTTCACCGCCGTCTTCATCCCCGAGTCCCAGCCCGTGTCCATTCCCTGGCGCCGGGCCGGGAAGTACGCGTCGAAGATGACGTTGTGCGGAGAGACCTGCAGCTCGTTGTACGTCCGCCCGTCCGCGTTGGCGTCGAGGAAGATCTCCACCACCTCCTGCTCGTAGATGGGGTCGTCTCGCTTGCGCAGCGTGCCCCAGACGTCCGGGTCCACCACCGCGAAGGCCACGTAGAGGTTCGCGTCGTCGTAGAGCAACCGCGCCTCGGTGCGCAGCGAGGCAGGCTGTCCGTCGAAGCTGCCGCGCAGCACCACCGACGGGGCCGTCTTCCAGGCTTCATCGCCGAGCTCCCCGTCGAGGACTGGCGGCTTCGTCGCACGGGAGACTTTGTACTCCGGTAGCTCGGGGGCACTGCCCAGCGTCGGCCCCAGCATTCGGTTCTGGCCGTCCTGGGCTCGCGGGTCGTCCACGGCGAGGCGCTCATCTCCCCTCCAGAAGCCGAGCACCACCCGGCTGGGTCCTCCCGGCATCGACACGGTGTGGACATCCTCGATGACCTTGCCCACGGGCCACGAGGCGAGCGGCGCCATGCCGTCCTGAATCTCGTGGTCGGCGTTCATGAGCATCTGCCCGGTGGCCGCATCGATGACATGAGCGAAGAAGCTGTAGCCCTGGGGCGGCGCGCGCTGCGCCTGGAAGTAGTGCGCCAGTCGCACGGGTTGGCCGGGCGCGGCCTGCGCGGGTGTCACCTGGGAGCCCAGGTACACCACCGCTCCTCCACCCAAGGTGGCCCCGCTGCGGAACGTGAGCTCCGCTGGCGCGGCGTCCAAGGTGCGCAGCTGCGTGGGGGGTGGCAGGCGCTGGGTGCGCGGCCGAGGTCCGGCCTGTTCGTCACGACAGGCGACGAGGCCCAGGGTCAGCGCTAGCAGAAGAGAGAGGAACGGGCGGGCAAGGTGCATCGGGCCGGGGAATCTAGCAGGGCACTCGGGAATCCCTGGGTTCCCGCCGCTGAGTCCCACCGTCTCGCGGCGGAGACGGTCCGTCCACGCCCGTGGATGGTCCGTGCGGAGCGTGCTGGGGAGCGCCCCGTAACCCCTTGAAAGTCGTGGGCTGGAGAGCCGGCATCCCGATTGCTCTGGCTGCTGGCCATGCGCTTCGAATTCGAGCACCTGGGCACCACCACTCCTTTTGAACTCGCGGAAGGACAGCACCTGCT